>JAISMJ010000054.1 GCA_031276815.1 Treponema sp. | reverse complement strand
TGTTTTCCGGTTTCTACTATTACCTTCGTTTACTCCGGTTCATTTGGAACCGCCGCGGAGCGACAGCCTGCGGCGGGATGTTTTTACCAGAGGAGGTAAGGATGAAAAAGAACGTGTTTAACGTGTTTTTTGCGGGCATGATCAGCGTTGCGCTGGCATGTGGAATAGCGATGATTGGGTGCGATGCGGGAGATGATGATCCGCCGGGCGCGCCAACGAAATATACGGTAACGTTTAACGCTAACGGCGGAAGCGTCTCCCCGTCAAGCGTAACGGTGGAAGCTGGTAAAACGGTAAGCTCTCTGCCCACGCCAACCAAAACAGACGGCGCTACTGTCTTTTGGGGTTGGTACGCTACAAATGGAACAACAAACAATGATTGGGGAAGTTCCTTTACCACAGCGACGGTTGTAACAGCCGATAGAGAGGTATTCGCGCGGTGGGGAGATACCGCGCCAACGAAATATACGGTAACGTTTAACGCGGACGGCGGGAGCGTTACGCCGTCAAGCATACAGGTTGTTTCCGGCGATACGGCGGGAACCCTGCCCATACCCACAAAGACAGGATATGCCTTTGACGGCTGGTTCACAGCCCAACATGGCGGCGGTACGCCATTTACCGCGGCGACTCCGGTAACGGCGGCTCTTACCGTATACGCCAAATGGACGGCGGGTACCGATACGGTTCCAGCGCCGGGGCGGGGAACGGTTACGCTGATTTATCCGGAGGATGCGGCGGTTGACGCTTTTTCGGACGCCATTATCCTTTCCAAAAACGGCGCGGACGGGAAACCTACTCAACACGCGCTTACGGTGAATGGGGAATACGGCTCGTACCGCTGGCGGGTGGACGGGACGATTAAAGCGAATAGCGAAAGCATCGTCCTGAACGCAGCGGATTACGGTGCGGGAATCCGTCAGATAAGCGTGGAAGTTACCCGTAACGGCGTAATATATGCAAAATCCGGCTCTTTTACGGTTGAACAATGAGGAGGCGGGATATGACGAATACCACAATACAAACGAGGAAATTTATGAAGAAGCTCTCTATGGTTATTATGACGGTTCTGGGAATAGTATCATTAGGAATCTTTGCGGGATGCGCGGACACGCTGAACCCACGGCTTCAAGAAGAAAGCGCGGGAACGGGACGTGCGCTGATACGGATCGGGACACGGGCGGAAGGGGCGCGAACCCTTATGCCGGAAAACACAGAAAATTACGCTGCCTTATCTTATACGCTGACGTTTACCCCTGTTTCCGGTTACGGCGTTGAGACAAACGTTTCGCTTGAAGGCGGCGGGGAAGCCGCGGTTGATCTGGAAGCGGGGACGTGGAACCTTGCGGTAACGGGATATAAGAACGGAACGGCGGTACTGGAAGGAAGCGCAAGCAACATTGAAGTGCGGAGCGGGGAGACTACTCCTGTAAGCGTTGCGATGAAGATAAAGACCGAAGGGGGAGACGGAACCTTGAGCTATGCGGTAACATTTCCGGACGCGGTACTCAAAGGCTGGCTGAGGGTATACGGCTGGGAAGACGGGACGTTAGCGCGAACGGTTGATCTGCTTGAAACCTCACCGTCCGGCGGCGGGACAAAAACGAAGTCCGGCGAGCTGACCCTCTCCGGCGGGTACTACCGTCTTGGGATTGACTTGTACACAGCGAATGGCGTACTTAATTGGAGCGATATTGCCCATGTCTATCCCGGACAGACTACAGCGATGGGAACGGACTACGCCGTATTTGAAACCGGAGATTTCGCGGCTACGGATATACACACGGAAACAAGCCTTGCCGCTGTGTTGAGCGGCATAAGCGGCTTATCAGACGGAGCGGACAGGGTGTATGTCCTTGGGGCGGGCGATGAAAGTATGGCGCCGGTCAGCGTTTCCCCTGCCGACGGGTCTGTTAGCGTTACCATAGACGGAGGCGGGAGAGCCGTTAGCTTGAGCGGAAGCGGTTCGCTTATCACTGTCGGGAGCGGGGTTACGCTCACCTTGAAGAATATTACCCTCCGGGGCAAAGGGCAAGATGTAGACAATGCCGCCGCCTTGATAACGGTGAATACAGGCGGAACGCTGGAACTGAACGACGGCGTTGTTATTACCGGGAATAGGAATTACCACTCCGACTCCGACTCCTACGGCGGCGGGGTGTATGTCGAGGATAACGGGACTCTCACCATGAACGGCGGGGTAATATCGGGTAATTCCGCCTACTCCTCCTACCCATCCTCCTCCTACGGCGGCGGGGTGTATGTCGGGGATGGCGGGACTCTCACCATGAACGGCGGGGTAATATCGGGTAATACCTCCAACACCCTCTCCTACGACGACTACGGCGGCGGAGTGTATGTCGGGGATGGCGGAACGTTCACTATGAGCGATGGGATAATATCGGACAATATCGTCAACAACTACGGCGGCGGGGTGTCTGTCGGGGATGGCGGAACGTTTATCATGGACAGCGGGGTAATATCGGGTAATTCCGCCGACACCTCCGGCGGCGGGGTGTCTGTTGGGAATGGCGGAACGTTTATCATGGACAGCGGGAAAATCTCGGACAATACCTCCCTCTCCAACAGCAGCGGGGTGTATGTCAGGGATGGGGGAACGTTTACCATGAACGACGGGGAAATCTCGGACAATACCGGCGCCTCCGGCGGCGGAGTGGAGGTCGAAGATGGGGGGACGTTCACCATGAACGGCGGGGAAATATCGGGCAATACCGCCTTCTACGGCGGCGGGGTATATGTCGGCGGCGGGATGTATGACGGCGGAACGTTCATCATGAACGGTGGGAAAATCTCTGGCAATACCGCTGCCGCCTTCTATGGCGAAAACTACTCCGGCGCTGAAGGCGGCGGAGTAGTTTTCTGGAGTGGAATTTTCATCATGAACGGCGGGGAAATTTCGGGCAATACCGTCTACCATTCCACTCCCGCCACAGACCCCTTATTCGACCATGAGACCTACGCCGGCGGCGGAGTGTATATCGGGACAGGAACGTTCACCAAAAAAGGCGGGACTATTTATGGCGACGCCGATGCCATCGCCGGCAACGGCAATGTAACCGACAACACCGCCACATCAGGGAAGGGACACGCGATTTATCTAAGAAACAGTACAACACTGCGTAACTCTACCGCCGGTCCTGCAGTTACGCTCTACGTCAAAAGAATAGGCGGCATCCATGGTGGTACATGGACATTCAACGACACATCAGCAGGGGGCGTGGGAGATACAACGGGAAACTGGGAAACAAACGAAGAATGAACAGTAAATAGGCGTTAGCCGCAGTTAGCCCGGGTTTTATCATGAAGCCCGGGCTTTTTTTGTGGGAACGTCTTTTTGGAGTATGTGTTATCCCATCTTTCGCAGCGCCTTTGCGCCAAGCGGAATCGCCACAATAAAGGCGCACGCATCCGCAATGGGCGCGGCGAGCTGGATGCCGCGCACGCCTAAGAGGGGCGTAAGGATAAGAATGAGCGGGATAAGGAACAGCCCTTGACGGGCAAAGGCTAATATACTCGCGGAAAGCGCGTTGCCCGATGTTTGCAGGAACATGTTGTTAAGCACTATCCACGCGCTGAGCGGCATGGCTAGGCATTGAAACCGCAGTGCCAACGCGCCGGTTTCGATCACGCCGGCGTCGTCTTTCCTGAACCACGCGATGATATGCGGCGCGAACACAAAAGCGGCGGCGGCAAGCGCGGTGAGCGCCACGGTTGTTGTACGCACCGAAAACCAGAACGCTTTTTTCACGCGGTCAAACTTCTTCGCCCCAACATTGAACCCGCATACCGGCTGAAATCCCTGTCCAATCCCCAGCAGCGCCGCGCCCGCTATGAGCGTTATGCGGTTGACAATGGAAATCGCCGCTATGGTCTGATCGCCAAAGCTGCCAGCCGCGTGATTTAAACACATGGTCGCGATGCTTATCAGCGCCTGCCGTAACAGAGAGGGCAGGCCGCTCCGCGCTATTTCCGCGTAGATTGCGGGTTGGGGCGAAAAATTGCGGGGCGAAATAGGCACAGTATCGCTCCTCGCGCAGCTTATGATAAAGAGGATCGAGCAGCTCACGATCTGACTTATCATGGTGGCGAGAGAAGCGCCCATGACTCCCAAATCAAACGTGAATATGAACAGCGGGTCTAATCCAACGTTGAGTACCGCGCCCGAAACCATGCCGATCATGGACAGCGAGGCGTTTCCCTGAAAACGGAGCATGTTGTTCAGCATGAAGGAGCTTATCATAAACGGAGCGGCAAGCAGGATGAAGCGCAGATAGGCGCGGGCATAGGGCAGGATGGTGTCCGTCGCTCCCAAGAGGCGGGCAAGCGGCGTAATAAACAGGGTGCCGGCTAGGGAGAGGACGCAGCCGAATCCGAACGCGGTGAAACAGGCGGTCGCGGCCATACGCCCCGCGCCCCGCATGTCCTTTTCGCCCAGCGTGCGCGAAAGATAGTTGCCCGCGCCTTGTCCAAAGAAAAACCCGATAGCCTGAATGATTGCCATGAGCGAGAAGGTAATGCCAACGGCGGCGGTCTGGCTTGTGCCTAAAGAACCCACAAAATAGGTGTCCGCCATATTGTATAGCGCCGATACCAGCATAATGATCACGGTTGGGACAGCCATTCTTATGACGAGCTTTTCCACCGGCGCGGTCGTCATAAGAATAAATTTTTTGTTTTCCTGATTATTCATGGGTTTTGGATTGAAAAAACTTGAAAAAGAAACCGCCGCCGTATGGAGGGCGTTATGTGACGGGCGGGTAGCCCCACAAACGCCCTTCAAACCGGCATACGATAAATCTTATTTAACTTCTTTGAGCGCGCCTTTGATGGTAAGAATATTGTTTGTAAAAGCTACGTCTAAAGCGCCGGTATAATGGCGGGTCGCGTTATTGTTGAACACATCGGGCGTCAAAACAGCTTTAGACCAGTCGAAATCCGCCATATTGCCGGACGCTTGTCCGGTTTTGGAGAATTCGGGTTTCAAGGTGAATGTATGCTGATCCTCGGTGGAAGCGACGCCCCGCGCGACTTTGCACGCCTGCGTTACGTCAAGTTTACCGTTAGCGTCCGTGGTTATCTCATACGCCGAATCGCGGTGAACGTAACGGATAGTAACTTGTTTGCCGTTAGCCGTTACCGTAAGGTTGTCATAGGCGCGTGTATCATCGCTCGCGACCGGATAGAGGAATAAGGAACGCAAGCCGCTTGGGATGGTATACCCCGTATGCTTCGCCGCGTTTTCAGGAACATCATACGTTACGGCTTTATCAAAACGAGACGTTGATTGCGCCTTACTCGCGCTGGTCGCGGCATCGAAACTATCCGTTACCGACACGCCCTTAGCGCTCCACTTGAAGTAAGAATTGGCGTCCAGCCCCACAATATTCATGCGGTAATCAATATTTGCGGAGCCTCCTCCGCAACTGACAAAGATCGCGGCTGCAATAGCCGCAAAAAATCCAACAGTAATATGCTTATGCATAAAACCTCCTAAACTATTTTCATTATAAAAACAAGAGAATGACAATGTCAAGTATGGGATCGTTCCTTCCCTATTTTTGTCTTGGATACAAAGACGCGAAGGCGGCGGGGTTGATTTTTTTTTGCGATTATGTTCTTTATTACTCTCATGAAAACGGAATCTGACGCCTTCAAAGGCTTGTATGATATTGTCGCGAGGCTCCGCGCCCCGGACGGCTGTCCTTGGGACAGAGAACAGACGCCTTCAACGATGAGAGGCGATTTAATTGAAGAAACCTATGAATGTATAGAAGCCATTGACGAACAGAAACCCGAACATATCAAAGAAGAACTCGGCGATATATTCCTGCTCGTTACTATGATTTCCTATATGCACGAACAGGAAGGGCTGTTTTCCGTCTCCGAAGTACTGGAAACCATCTCGGAAAAGCTCGTCCGCCGCCACCCGCACGTATTTGGAGACGTGAAAGTGAATGACAGCGGGGAAGTGCTGCAAAATTGGGCGAAAATCAAGGTTGAACAAGAAGGACGCGCCCCGAAAGATTCGGCGCTGGATGACGTGTCGAAGTCCCTGCCGCCCCTTGACCGGGCGTACAAACTTCAAAAAAAAGCGGCGCGTCTGGGCTTTGATTGGGATGCGCCGGACGGTATTCTTGACAAAATTCAAGAAGAACTTGGTGAAGTCCGCGATGAATTCGGCGCGGAACGCATCGACCGTCCCGCTTTGGAAGCGGAATTAGGCGATTTGCTTTTCACGGTCATAAATCTCTGTCGCTTTTTGAACGTTGAACCGTCAATAGCGCTTCAACGCGCTAATACCAAATTCGTAACCCGTTTTAAGTATATAGAAAAAAAGATGAAAGAAACGGCGCGTGAAATGAAGAAAGAACATAGGGCGGTAATGGAGACTTTTTGGGAGGAGGCGAAACGGGAGGAATAGGGACAAAAGGCGGGAATAACCGGAATGGTAGCTGACAAGCCCGCGGTTTCCCTATCCCCCCGCCGCGCTTACTTCTTCAGGCTATAGAACGCTTTCTTGCCCGCGTATTCCGCGACGCCTTCAAGCTCTTCCTCAATCCTGAGAAGCTGGTTGTACTTACAAATACGGTCGGTGCGGCTCATTGAGCCGGTTTTGATCTGACCGGTCTCAAACGCAACCACAAGATCCGCGATGAAACTGTCTTCGGTTTCGCCGGAGCGGTGGGAAACAACGGCGGTATAGCCGGCGCGTTTTGCCATTTCAACCGCTTCGTAGGTTTCTGTTATGCTGCCGATCTGATTCACCTTGATAAGGATGCTGTTGCAGGAACCTTCTTTGATACCGCGCTCAAGGCGTTTTGTATTGGTAACAAAGAAGTCATCGCCTACGATCTGAATCTTGGAACCGAGTTTTTCCGTCATCTTCACATAACCAGCCCAATCGTCCTGATCGAGCGGGTCTTCGATGGAGATGATCGGATACTTGCCGATCCATTCTTCATAAAGCGCGATCATGTCATCCGCGGTAAAGAGTTTATCCGGATTGGATTTCCAGAATTTGTACCCTTTCTTTCCGCCTTCGTCAAAAAGCTCGGAACTAGCGCAGTCCATCGCAATGCCGAACTGCTCCTTGTCCGCCTTGTAACCGGCTTTCTCAATCGCTTTAACGATGAATTGGAGGGCTTCTTCATTGCCGATATTCGGCGCAAATCCGCCTTCATCGCCAACGCCGGTGTTATGACCGGCTTCGTTTAAGAGCTTCTTCAAGGTGTGGAACACTTCGGCTGTCCAGCGCACCGCTTCCGCCATGGATTCCGCGCCAATGGGCATGACCATGAATTCTTGGAAGTCGATTTTATTGTCTGAGTGCTTGCCGCCATTGATGATATTCGCCATAGGGACAGGCAGTACTGCCGTATGAATACCGCCAAGGTACTTATAAAGCGGAACGCCGAGAGATTCGGCGGCGGCGCGGGCGGTTGCCATTGAGACGCCGAGAATGGCGTTTGCGCCGAGTTTACCCTTGTTTTCGGTTCCGTCAAGCTCGATCATCGTGCGATCCACATCAACCTGCTCAAGGGCATCAAGACCGATGATCTCAGGCGCAATAATGGTGTTCACATTTTCTACGGCTTTCTGAACGCCCTTTCCTTGATAACGGCTCTTATCGCCGTCACGCAGCTCAACAGCCTCGTGTTCGCCGGTGGAAGCGCCGGACGGAACCGCAGCCCGTCCCAAAGATCCGTCTTCCAGATAAACATCAACTTCAATAGTAGGATTACCGCGTGAATCCAAAATTTCACGCGCTTTGACATGTTCTATGATACCCATAGATACTCTCCTGTAAATCTGCGGCATTTCCGCAGATATAAGAGTAAAGCGAACCAACGGTTCGTGAGCTACTCAAAGCTTAGCGATAGCCTCGCTTTAGCAATGGGCTTCTTGTTTAAGAGACTAACCTTACACTGATAGGGCAAGCTCTACCAATCCAGCGGTGTGGACTTACATGGTAAGTCCGAAGTCTCCACAAGCATTGAATTCGTGCGCTCCGCACGAATTTTAAATTCTTCTTGGAGTATACTTTATAGTTATAGTTCTTGTCAATCGTTATTTTTAATAGGTCGAAATTCGCGTTTTTACCATTACGGCATAGCCTATTCCAACCTGCGGGACTAACCGGAGCATAACCATTGTTCTGTTAAAAGAGCAAAAGAAAAACAAAAACGCTTTGTCAAGCCTTGTTAAATGAAAGGTAATACGGTATAGTTGAATAATGATTGGTTTCCTGATAAAAAAGACGTTTTTCGACTTATGGGACAATTTATTCAAGATTGTTCTTATCAATATCGGTTTTTTGGCTGTCGCCGTAATACCGATCCTTATTCCGCGGCTCATACCCATAACGGCTCTTTCCATAGCGGTATCGGCTGCGGGCGTTTTGTGCTGCTGCGTATACCTTGCCGCGGCAAGTTTCTGTCTTAAACAGGTATCGGACTACAGTTTCTTCGGGTTCCGTGATTTCTTCGCCTCATTCAAATCATTCAAAACGGTATGGCTTTCCGGTCTTGTCTTCGGCGGGTTTGTGATCCTTATGGGAATTGTCATCACGGTTGTACTGCCGTATTATTTCAGCATGACGAGTCCTGTGAGTTGGGTGCTCGGTATGCTGCTGTTTTGGTTCTTGGCGGCGGCGGCGCTTTCTTTGCAGTTCTTCCTTACGATACGTTCCCGTATGAACAATACGGTCAAGGTGAGCATAAAAAAGTGCTTCCTCGTTTTTTTTGACAATTTGGGCTTTTGCGTTTTTTCCTTTATCCATAATCTCATACTTCTGGCGCTGTCGGTTTTCCTCGCATTCATGCTTCCCGGACCTGCGGGGATACTCCTCTTTCTGGATGAAGGGTTCCGCTTGCGGCTTCTCAAATATGACTGGCTTGAGACTCATCCTGAAGCCATCGGCGCCGGCGGCAAACGTCCGAAAATCCCGTGGGATGAACTCCTGATCGATGAGCGTGAAAAAACGGGGACGCGGAGCTTCAAGAGTTTCATATTTCCGTGGAAGGACTAATGAAAAGGAGCGAGGGAAGCGAACATACATGAACCGCGAGCGGCTCATGTATGTTCAGAGTTTGCCATAGCAAATTCCACGAAAGAGTGCATCGGCATTGGGAACGATGCGTCCGCTTTTCCCGAAGCGGCGCTCCCTTTTTGTCATTGCGCGGGTAGGAGCATGTTGTTTATAGTACAATTACCCATCTCCCCTATAGATATAGACATTTTTTCTGTTTTTTATTATAATCATAATAATCTATATAAGAAGTCTTAAGGAGGCTTATATGCAAAAAATGCAAAAATTCGGTTTCTTGTCCGCAGTGTGCGCCTGCGTTGCGCTCGTTACGTTTGCCGGCTGTAAAGCTAAAGATGCGGACGCTATCATCATAGGCGGTATTTTTCCGCTTTCAGGACCCGTAGCGGTGTACGGCGTTGAGTGCAAGAATGGTATTGAGCTTGCCATTGCGGAAATCAACGCGAAAGGCGGCGTAAACGGCAAGAAAATTACGCTTATTTCTGAGGATGACGAAGGCAATCCTGAAAAAACCGTCAACGCCTACAAAAAGCTTACCACGAGCGATAAGGCGTCTCTTATTATCGGATCGCTTACGTCCGGCTGTACGCAGGCGATAACGTCTCTTGCCCAGGCGCAGAAGGTGTTATTGGTAGCGCCCGCCGCAACTATGGCTTCCATAACCGATGCGGGCGATTATATTTTCCGCACATGCTTCATCGATCCGTTCCAAGGGACAGTAGGCGGTATTTTTGCGGCGGCGAACCTCGGCGCAAAGAACGCGGCTATTCTCTATGACAACGGCAATGATTACTCGGTTGGTCTTAGAGACAATTTCATGACCGCATTCCAGCAGCGGGGCGGCGCCATTGTAGCAAACGAATCCTACATTACGGGAGACGTTGACTTCAACGCCCAGCTTACCAAAATCAAGACGGCTAATCCCGATGTGGTCTACCTTCCCGATTATTATTCAACCGTATCGCTGATTGCCAAACAGCTCCGCGCCCAAGGCATCAATACTCCGATTGTCGGCGCGGACGGCTGGGACGGTCTTACCGAGAATGCGGGAGACGAAGTTCTCAACGGCTTTTACTCAAACCACTACGCCGCTGACTCCACCGATCCCAAAGTGGTCGGCTTCGTCAGGGCGTTTCAGGAAAAGTACCAGTCAGTGCCGGTATCCTTCGCCGCACTCGGCTATGATTCTCTGTACATGATACGGGACGCCATCGTCAGGGCAAACGCCGTTGACTCAACCAGCGTCCGTGATGCCCTTGTCCAAACCAACGGCAATTACGTTACCGGCAACCTCACGTTCGACAGCAGGCGCAACCCTATCAAATCCGCGGTAATGGTGGAATTGGTGAAAAGTGGAGACGGCAAACTGACCACCGTCTATAAGACAACGGTAAACCCATAACGTTATAAAAAGCGCAAAGCGAAGCCGGCGTGTTCATCATATTTTTACAACAGTTGATCAATGGAATCTCACTCGGCAGTATCTATGCTCTTATCGCACTCGGATATACGATGGTGTACGGCATAGTGCTGCTTATCAATTTCGCGCACGGAGATGTACTGATGGCCGGCGCGTACGCCGCGTATTTTGCGCTTACGTGGTTAAGCGCCGGAAACGCGGACAGCGTCAGCATGGGCGCACTTGCCGGCGCTTTCATCTTTTCCATGACATTCTGCGCCTTTCTCGGCGTGTGTATTGAACGGTTCGCGTATAGACCGCTCCGTTCCGCGCCGCGCCTCAATTCGCTTATCACCGCCATTGCGGTATCTCTTATATTGCAGAACGGCGCGCGGGTGCTGCCCTTCATCGGACCCAATCCCCGGCAGTTTCCCCGTCCGCCGGTAAGCGCTATCAGCCTTGGTCCCGTGTCCATCTCAAATATCCAGCTTATTGTGATCGCGCTTTCCGCGATCCTCATGCTTGCGCTCAACTATGTTATCAACTACACCCGGCGGGGCAAGGCGATGCAAGCCGTATCGTTTGATCTTCAGGCGTCAAGCCTCATGGGAGTATCGGTAAACGGCGTCATTTCCTTCACATTCGCGCTCGGCTCCATACTCGCGGCGGCGGGCGGCATCTTGTACGCCTGCGCCTATCCGCAGATTTCACCCACTATGGGTACTATGCCGGGTCTCAAGGCGTTTGTCGCCGCAGTGCTCGGCGGCATCGGCTCAGTGCCGGGCGCGATGCTTGGTGGACTGCTGCTCGGCATTGCGGAAACCCTCACCAAGGGCTTCATATCTTCGCAGTACGCGGACGCTATTTCGTTTTCCATACTCATCGTCATTCTGCTGGTGAAGCCGTCCGGCATTTTAGGGAAAAAAACGGGAGTAAAAGTGTGACGACACGCATGAAAAACACCCTTATTCCGGGCGTTTTTGCCGTACTCGCGGTATGTGTTCCGGCAATCCTCATACAATACGGCGTTATAAACGCATATATTGCGCAAATCATAACGTTGGCGGGCGTGAACGCTTTGCTTGCCGTCAGCGTGAACACTATAACGGGCATTACCGGACAGCTTTCCCTTGGACAAGCGGGTTTTATGGCAATCGGCGCGTACGCAACCATCGTATTCACGCTCGATATGGGTATTCCGCTGCCGGTTTCCGTCATTATTGCGAGCGTTGTTACCGCATGTTTCGGGTTTTTCATCGGATTTCCCACCTTAAAACTATCCGGCGATTACCTCGCTATCGTAACGCTCGGATTCGGCGAAATTATCCGCGTCATACTGATAAACATAAAAGCCGTTTCAGGCGGCGCAAACGGGAGACGGTTCACGACTATCCTCGCGGTTTACCCCGCGCTTTCTTTCTTCGTCATCACCGGGACGCTTGCCGCCATCATCGTCTTGTTGCAAAATTTCCTGCGTTCAACGTACGGCAGAGCTATTCTCGCGGTGCGGGAAGATGAAATCGCGGCAAACTCACACGGCGTCAGCGTTTTCCGCTATAAAATGATAGGCTTTGTCATTGCGTCCTTCATCGCCGGCTTGGGCGGCGGCTTGTACGCCGCGATCATCGGGTTCGTAAAGCCTGATATCGCCTCATTCAACAAAAGCATAGATTATCTCATCTTCGTCGTGCTGGGCGGCATGGGCTCCATGACCGGCGCTATACTCGCTGCATACATATTGACGTATTTACAAGAATTCCTCCGTTTCCTGCGGGATTACCGGCTCATCATCTACCCGCTCATTCTTATTGCGGTGATGCTCTACCGCCCTCAGGGACTGCTGGGCATGAAGGAATTGTCCTTTGTCAGGCTGTGCAGGCGCGTAAAAGATTGGATGACCGATCACATATCAAAAAAATTAAAAACGAGAAAAGAATATGAACGGTGAAATGCACGAACCTATTCTCCGCGTACAGAACCTCTCTATCGTATTCGGCGGACTTACTGCGGTAAGCGGTTTTTCCTGTGAACTGCAGGACGGCGAACTTGTTGGTTTAATCGGACCAAACGGCGCGGGTAAGACCACAGTATTCAATATGCTTTCAGGTCTTTACAAGCCTACCGCCGGAACCATTACCTTCCGGAATAGGGACGGGCAGTCTTTTTCCGTTGAAAACAAAACGCCCGCCGCATTAAACCGTATCGGCATAGCGCGGACGTTTCAGAATATCAGGTTGTTCGGCAATTTGTCCGTAGAAGATAACGTGCGGATTGCGCTCCATTCACAACGTGAAGCGCATCCTCTTGACGTATTGTTCCGGTCAAAACGCTTTTATAGAGATGAAGAGCGGATTACTGAACGGGCGGACGGGCTGCTTGAACTGTTCCGTATTCTGCATAAAAAACATGAGCGCACCGGAAGCCTGCCCTACGGCGAGCAGCGCAAGCTGGAAATCGCCCGTGCGCTTGCGGCGCGTCCGAGTCTCTTGCTTCTTGACGAACCCGCCGCAGGCATGAACCCGCAGGAGACGCGCGAGCTTATGGAGCTTGTCTCCTTTATCAGAAAGCAGTTCCGGCTTACGATCCTCCTGATTGAACACGATATGAACATGGTCATGGGCATTTGTGAACGGCTTATCGTGCTTGATTACGGGCGGACCATAGCCGTAGGTGTTCCTGCGGACATACGCGCGAATCCGGCGGTGATCAAAGCGTACCTCGGATCGGACGCGGCGGCGCAGCCGGAAAAGGGTACCACATGCTGAACGTCGATAATTTGATAGTACATTACGGGGCGGTTAGAGCGGTGCAGAATATTTCCTTTCATGTTGAAAAGGGCGAGATCATTACGCTCATCGGTTCAAACGGCGCGGGAAAGACAACGACCCTGCACGCCGTGTCCAATATCATCAGGAAAACCGGCGGGTCCGTTGTTTTCGACGGACGTGACGTTACCGCCCTGCCGCCCGACCGTATCGTGAAATTAGGTCTTGTTCAAGTGCCAGAAGGACGACGCATATTCGCCAACCTCTCCGTTAAGGTCAATCTTGAGATGGGCGCATACACCCGCCGCGACCACGCGGGCATTGCGCGTGACCGCGACATGGTGTACGACCTTTTTCCCCGCTTGAAAGAACGGATCAACCAGCGCGCAGGCACGCTTTCCGGCGGCGAACAGCAGATGCTGGCAATGGGCAGGGCGCTCATGTCCGCTCCGCGCCTCCTCCTTTTAGACGAACCCTCTATGGGCTTGTCTCCCATCTTGGTTGACGAAATATTCTCTATTATTACACGAATCAATCGGGCGGGCGCGACTATTTTACTGGTTGAACAGAACGCATTCAAAGCGCTTGCCATCGCATCGCGCGCCTACATTCTTGAAACGGGCGTCGTGAGCAAAACCGGCAACGCCGCAGACCTCCGGCGTGATGAAGCGGTAAGAGCCGCATACCTCGGCGGCTGAAAGGGCGCCTATATAGGGTTGTGTGAAAAAAAATGGAACTTCGTGTTCATCTCCGCTTTTTGCAGTTCCCCTACTACAGCAATCAACTATGTTCACCATGTTCACCTTGAATATATCGGATAATCGGATATATACTAGAGACGATTACTATATACGGTGGTTCCACCGTAAGGAGGATCGTTATGAAGGTTCTGGCGATTAATGGAAGTCCGCGTAAAAATGGCAATACCGCAACATTGCTTACCACGGTATTGGAAGTATGTGAGAAGGCGGGACTTGAAACGGAATTGTATCAAGCCGGGGGCAGGGATGTGCATGGCTGCCGCGGATGCGCGGGCTGTCGGCAAAACAAAGGGCGGTGCGCCATTGACGACTGGATCAATGAACTCTATCCCAAGATGAAAGCTGCGGATGCGATAGCACTCGGTTCCCCGACGTATTTCTTTGATATAAGCTCGGAAATCAAATCCGTCATTGACCGTACCGGCTATATTTCACGCGCCGATGGTTTTTCATTCAGCCGAAAAGTCGCGGTTGGGGTAAGCGCAGTACGGCGTGCCGGCGGCATTACCACACTGGATTCGATGCAGCGCTTTTTCCTTATCAACGATATGATCGTGCCAGGTTCAACGTATCTGAATATGAGCCTTGCATGTAATCCCGGAGATGCGGAAAAAGATGATGAAGGGATGAAAACCATGCGGAGACTTGGTGAGAATATCGTGTGGCTACTAGAGAAACTGCATGAAACACTGTAATCATGACGGTAAAACATGAGCGGTGTTATGGAAGATGAGCGATGCGCTTTCCGTGATGATGAGCGCATCAGGCATCGCCTAGTGCGCCTATTTAGTCGTAGAGAACCGTTTTTTTTGTTACCCCATTTTTCCTTCGGCTATAGACAGAGCCTACCATGTTGACAGTGATAATGAAATAGGTATATACTTGGTATAAAGGAGAACACTATGAAGGCGTTATTCATCGGCGGTACTGGTACCATCAGTACCGCTATTTCAAAAAAACTTCTGGAGCAGGGCTGGGAACTGTACCTGCTCAACCGCGGTAACCGTAACGCGCTATTGAGTGAGTATGAGACCAGCGGCAAACTGATCGAGATACGCTGCGATATCAATGATGAAGCTGATGCAGCGGCAAAATTACGCGATCTTACTTTTGATGTCGCAGCCGATTTCATTGCATTTGGTCCCGAACAGGTTGAACGAGACTTCCGTTTGCTTAAAGATACGATAAAGCAATATCTGTTTATCAGTTCGGCATCCGCATATCAGAAACCTGCATCCGATTACCGCATAAGCGAAGCGACTCCGCTTGCAAACCCGTTTTGGGAATATTCTCGCAACAAGATCGAATGTGAGGAGTTTCTGCTGAAGATGTACAGGGAGCAGGGTTTTCCCATCACCATCGTACGCCCCAGCCACACCTACGATGAACGCAGTGTACCGCTCGGCGTTCACGGCAGAAACGGCAGTTGGCAGGTGATAAAACGCATCTTGGACGGCAAGCCGGTCATCATTCACGGAGACGGTACAAGCTTGTGGACCATGACGCATAACAGCGACTTTGCCAACGCCTTTATCGGGCTTATGGGTAATATTCACGCCATAGGTGAAGCCGTTCAGATAACATCAGATGAAACCCTTACGTGGAATCAGATTTACGCCGCTATCGCCCAAGCGCTCGGTAAGCCCTTGAAAGCGGTACATGTTTCCAGCGAGTTTCTTGCGGCATCCGGACAGTACAACTTTGAAGGCGGTCTTATCGGCGACAAAGCTAATTCCGTAGTGTTCGACAATACAAAACTTAAGCGACTTGTACCGGGCTTTATGGCGCGGGTACGCTTCGATCAGGGCATACGCCACACGATTAACCACGTGCTAACCCACAAGGAATATCAGATTGAAGACCCCGAATTTGACGAATGGTGCGATACGATTATAACGGCGCGGGAAAAGGCGATTGCAGAGATAAAAAGGTAGACAGTTAAGCGCTTTTTTACTATACAAAGCGTATAGTTACGATGCGCTCATTGTTTTATATGAACGCCCATTATCACCCCCCAATCCGTCTCTTTCACAGGGGTAAAGCCCATTTTTCTGTAAAAAGCTAGTGCGCTGGTATTTGTTCCGCTTACACCAAGGTGGACAGCATGTACGTTTTTCTTTGCAAGCGCTGCAAACAACGTTTCCAAGAGCGCCCTGCCTTGTCCTTGTCCCTGTAAAGAAGGTAGCAGATCGATATGCAGATGCGCGGGATAGGTCTTGTAAAGGGAATCTTCGTCTTTTTTGGATGCATTGAGATTTTTGTAAAAAAGAGCGATAGCGTTTCTTTCGGCGTCTGTTTTTATGTTTTCAAGCGGATAGTTCCGGTAGCGCTTCTGTAGCGGGGGGAGCCAGTCAGATTCAAGCCACCCGTTGAACGCATGCGTATCTGAAACGCCGATAATGTAGCCCTGTGGAATACCATTCAATTCGGCGACAAAGCATAAGTCGCGTTCAAAAAACAAATATGGGGCGGCATAGTACTGCCCAATAACATAGGGATCATAAAAAAGACCGGAAGCGTCTTTTCCTGCGTCTCCGGTCTTTACACAAATTTCATAGCAATAGGGGAGATCGGATAATTCCGCTCCCCGTATGGTACTTGTAACCATTAACCCTTAACCGCACCTGCGGCAACACCCTTGGTGATCTGTTTACGGAACACGAGGTAGAAGGCAATCATTGGAATTGCGCCGATAGTGAGTGCGGCGAATTGTTTCCCAAAGTCGGATGCCAACGAACCGGAGAACATGTTGATACCGACCGGCAACGACTTGATATTAGCCCAACCGTTACCCGAAGATGCCAGAATGTTGATAAGCATGAATTCATTCCACGTACCGGAGAAGGTAAGTATCGCGATGGTCATGGCGACAGGCGCCACCATCGGGAAAATAAGGCTGCCGAAAATCTTGAGGTATTTTGCTCCGTCAATACGCGCTGATTCAATCAGTGCGTCTGGTACGCTCTTCATAAAGTCCGTAGAGAGATACACGCCCATCGGCAGTCCTAATGCTACATACGGAATAAGTATGCCTAAACGGGTATTATAGAGACCCACTGCGTTTACCATGAGAAAGAGAGGTACCATGATGGATTGCAGGGTAAGCAGAATTCCGATAATGAAGATGCCGAACAGACCGGGTGTCGTCTTGCTCGGTATTTTTGAGAATGCAAAACCTGCCATAGCACTGAGAACTACCACGGATAAAACGGTGACCGCCGTATAGAAGATGCTGTTGACAAGCAAAACTTCAAAATGTCCGTATCTCCACGCATAAGGGTAGTTTCCCTGCCACATCTCTACGTCAGGATTACCCCGGAACGCCGCTTGGAAGGGATTCACCGGCAAGCTGATTTTACTGATCATGAATTCCTGTGTGGTCTTAAACGATTGCATGAACATCCACAGCAGAGGATAAATAGCCAGTACTGTGAAAATAGCCATTACAAAATAGATAGCAATTTTTGCCGGTAGGTCAGTTTTACGTACGTCCATAATTTACTCCTTTCCGCCGAATTTCTTTTCCGCGAGCTGGGTTATACCGATCAGTAGGAAACTGATAATAACCATGATCGTAGAAATGGCGTTTGCTAGCGGATAATCCGGGCTTGTCTTGAATGCCCGATCAAACATAAACAAAGAAAGCACACTGGTCTGTCCCGCGGGACCGCCTCCTGTCATAACGTATAACAAATCGAAAGATTTTAACGAACCGGAAATGGCAAGAATTGCGCTGGTAACGATAACTCCCGACAGAGCCGGCAGAATAATGTGCCACAGAGCTTGTCCTTCGGTTGCGCCGTCTATCTTAGAGGCTTCAATGATAGATACATCAATCCGCTGGATATTCGCCAGAAAGATGATCACGTACATACCAGTATACATCCACAACATAACCAAAAGAACGGCAATCATTGGCTGGCTGCTCAAGGTAAATTCCGCGCCCGGTTTGAACATTCTCATGATTTCCATATATAAGCTATTATTGCCTTGATACAGACTCTTGAACAGGATACCGATAATAACGGGCGTTATGACATTGGGAAGATAAATAACCGTTTGGAAAAAATCCACCCCTTTAATTAACTTACGCGACAGAATATATGCAAGGATAAATCCAAGCGGAATCTGTCCGAAAACCGACATCGCAACAATGAGTAAGTTGTTTTTTAAGGCAATATAAAACGGTCCGCCCGGATAGGTAAACACTTTTATATAGCTATTCAACCCTGCAAAATGAACGTTCGTGTTACCGAATATCTTGCCGCCTTTATAGTCTGACAAACTAATCGCGACAGAAAACACTGTCGGAAAAGCGACTACTAAGCAATAGATCAATACCGCTGGTATGACCAAAACCATGTATGCAAAAGTCTGTTCGCCCCGTGATGTAAGGGCTTGCCTTCCTGCACTCATTAGTAACCTCCTCATGGTATTAGTTATTATAGTATCTATAACCGATATTAAACACCGGCGCGTTACTATCGTAATACCATGCTCTTAAATGATAAATCTGAATTTTCTTTGTGTCAAATTTTTGCTTGTTTTTATAACATATTTCTATAGATATTCCAACCGACATCTGGGTCATATATCACTACTGTTACAACCCGCTATCATTACGGCAAGATTTGATGAATAGACGCCGATCTTTGATAAAAAAGCCGCCCTTTTAAGGGGCGGCTCCCGTCAATTATGACTAAACAACAACTCATTCACTCCATGTAACAAAAATGTTAGTTGCCGGCTGCTTTCCATGCGTCAAATGCATTCTGCGTGGCTTGGGCAACCTCTTCCGGAGACTGAGTTCCCATACCGATAGCCTGCAGACCATCGTTGAGCGGGGTATAGACGTCCCCCGCGAACACGCCGTCTATAACGGCTGTAGAAACATCGTATTGAGCCGGCAGCGCTATGATCGCCTTCTGCATGGGTTCAAGCGGGAGGCTTGCAGTATCAATGTCGGTGCGGCTGGGTGAAGAAACAGCGCCGGTTTCAACCTGGAAGGTTTGAACCTCTTTCCCCACAAGCCATTTCACCAGTTCCCACGCCGCTGCTTCCAATTCGGAACCTTCAGGAATGTCCGCTCTGATGCCCCAGCCAGTTGCGAGGACACCGGAAGTGGATCTGTTGAGTTTCGCGCCTTCAATATCGGGGAATACGGTGAGGGATATGTCGTTCTGATTCTCCGGGGAAATAAGCGCCTGTCCGCTGGACTTATCTGTGGTAAACGCGCCGACGCGCCAGTCGCCGTCAATGAGGTATGCGCCTTTATTATTGGCGAACAAACCGGGAATTTCACCGTAGCCGGTACTAAGGGAGCTTTTGGAGAGGACGCCGTCATCATACAGCTTCTTTACGAAGTTAAGGGCTGCTATGAAATCAGGATCCGTGAACTTCGTCTGTCCACTAAGTATTTTCTGGTGCCAGTCTTCGCCGCCGAAACGTCCGGCAATGAGGGAGAAGAGACAAGACTGCATAACCCACGTATCTGCGTTAGCCATGAGGACGGTTTCATATCCCTTCGCCTTGAGAACAGGAACCTGCGCCACGAGTTCAGCATAGGTCTTGGCAGGAGTAAGTCCCGCATCTCTCAGTACGGCGTTGTTCACATAGAAAGCATGGGTGGATGTGAGTCCCACACTAAGAATACCCACATAGTTGCCTGCGAACTGGGACGGATCCAACGCCAAGGGGCGGTACGACGCAGCCAGACTGTCTTTTTGGATGAGCGGGGTAAGGTCTTTCAGCAGGCGGTTGGCATACAGGGTCGTTGAACGTCCTGATGGCCATGCGTACATGACGTCGGGCAGATTGCCGGAAGCGGCATACGCTTCAACTTTATTGTGGAAAGGATCATTGTACAGGTCTTCGCGCTCGATCTTGATGTTTGGATGAGCGGTTTTAAACTTCTCCCACACCTCTTGATCGCTAGTAATAGCATTAGGCGATGTCATATCAAAGTAATTCAATACCTTGAGCGTAACGACGCTTGGCGCCGCCTGTTCAGCGCTACCAGCAACAGGCGCCGCCTTCTTCTGGCATCCTGTAATCACGACCGCAAAAACCGCCGTGAAGATAAAACAAGTAAGAACAAATTTCTTCATTAGTTCCTCCTAAAATATATATATACGGCATACGCCGTATAGTAACTATTATATAATATATTTTACCGATGTCAAGGAAAAATACACCATTTTTCTTAATATAAGAAAAATTTTTTGAGATGAAAAAAACGTAAAACATATCTATCACTAAACACGATTGCAGGGAATCCCGTGAAAAATTCCGTGAAAACTGTTGGATGTCTTATAATCCGCCGCAGTGGTTGAAAAGGTATTACAAAAAGTGTTATTATATGGGTATAGCATTATTTTTAGGAGTTTACATGAAATACGGTTATTTTGATAATGAAAAGCGTGAATACGTCATCGAAAGAGTTGATGTACCGACCTCATGGACAAACTATATCGGCGTACGGGACATGGCGGGCGTGTTTAATCATACAGCGGGCGGCTACCTTTGGTTCAAGACGCCTGAATATCACAGGATTTCCCGCTTCCGCGCTAATGGAGTGCCGATGGATAGACCGGGGCATTATGTGTATGTGCGGGACGACGATACCGGCGAATACTGGACGCTGTCGTGGCAGCCTGTGGGCAAGCCACTTGACAAGGCGAAGTATACGTGCAGGCACGGGCTTTCGTATAGTACGTATCAATGCGAGTACAACGGCATCGCGGGAGAACAGACGCTTTTTATCCCCATTGATGACGCCCTTGAGCTGTGGGATGTCAGGCTTCGCAACGTTTCGGGCAAGAAGCGCAATCTCAGCGTCTTCTCGTATATGGAGTTTTCCTATCATCATATTGAGATGGATAACAAGAACTTCCAGATGAGCCTGTATTCGTGCGGTTCTTCTTATAAAGACGGCATTATTGAGATGGACCCCTTCTATGAACCGGAAGGCTGGCAGTTCTTCACCTATATCGATCAGAACGGCAGGACTGCGGGCGGAACCGAAGATTACGACTGCCTCCGCGATGCGTTCCTCGGTCTCTATCATACCGAAGCGAATCCCTCCGCTGTGGAGAAAGGCGTGTGTTCCGGTTCCGAAGAACTCGGCAATAACCACTGCGGGGGCTTACGCCGGAAGATCAGCATTGAGGCGGGCGGCGATTTTCGCATGGTGTTCATGCTTGGCGAAGGCGACCGCGAAACCGGCAAAAAACTCCGCGCGAAATACGGCGATTTCACGGTTGTGGACGCGGCGTTTGCGTCCCTTGCCGCCTTCTGGGACGAAAAACTCGGCAAACTCCAGATTGAAACGCCGAGCGCGGGCATGAATACGATGGTCAATATCTGGACGCTGTATCAGTCCGAAATCAACGTGATGTTCTCCCGCTTCGCTTCTTTTATTGAAGTGGGGGGACGAACCGGACTGGGCTACCGCGACACGGCTCAGGACGCCATGTGCGTACCGCACTCCAATCCGGAAAAATGCCGCAGCCGCATCATTGAGCTGCTCAAAGGGCTTACTTCCAAAGGTTACGGGCTGCATCTGTTTCAACCCGAATGGTTTGAAGAACAGAAGCCCGCGCCCTTCAAATCGCCGACAGTGGTTCCCCATTTTGACAAAAGCCGGATGGTTCACGGGATTGAGGACGCCTGCGCCGATGACGCATTGTGGCTGGTTCCTTCTATAGTGGAGTATATCAAAGAGACCGGCGATTTTGGTTTTGTTGACGAGGAGTTCATCTACGCGGACGAGGGCAAAGGAACGGTCTACGAACATATGCTCAAGATACTCGACTTTTCCGCGGAACAGGTGGGACAGACCGGCGTGTGCAAAGGCTTGCGCGCGGACTGGAACGACTGTCTTAACTTGGGCGGGGGCGAGAGCGCGCTTGTTTCCTTCCTGCACCATTGGGCGCTGCTCAACTTCGTGGAACTGGCAAAGCGGCTGGGCAGAATCGCGGACGCCGAAAAGTACGCGCGATTAGCGGACCATGTTAAGGCGGTGTGCGAAAGAGAGTTGTGGAACGGCGAATGGTATACGCGGGGCATCACCGCGTCCGGCAGGAAAATCGGAGCGCCTGAGAACAAGGAAGGCAAGGTGTTCATGGAATCGAATACGTGGGCGGTCCTATCCGGCGCGGCATCCTACGAACATGGCGTCAAGGCTATGGATGCGGTAGACACGTGGCTGTACACCGAATACGGGCTCATGCTGAACGCGCCGTCCTATACCGTCGTTGACGACGAGATCGGATTTGCGACTCGCGTGTATCCGGGCGTCAAAGAGAACGGCGCGATATTCAGTCATCCGAACCCGTGGGCGTGGTGCGCGGAAGCTCTGTTGGGGCGCGGCGATAGGGCTATGAAGTTCTACGATGCGATCTGCCCCTACAACCAGAACAACAAGATAGAAATCAGGGAAGCCGAGCCGTATTCAACGTGCCAATTTGTCATGGGTAAGGATCACACGGCGTTTGGACGCGCCCGTCATCCGTTTATGACCGGTTCAGGCGGCTGGTCGTATTTTGCCGCTACCCGCTATATGCTTGGTTTGCGTCCCGATTTTGACTCGTTGGTCATTGACCCCTGTATTCCCACCGCATGGAAAGGGTTCACGGCGCGGCGCGTGTGGCGGGACGCGGTGTACGAGATAACGGTAGAAAATCCCGCCGGCGTGAGTAAGGGCGTGAAAGCGTGTTATCTGAACGGCTCTCCGGTACAGGGCGCCGTTCCCGCGCAGTCGGCGGGGAGCGTAAACACGGTGCGGGTGGTATTAGGCTGAGATAAAAACGTATACTGACGTATACGCCGCTTTAAAACACTTCTAAAAACCGGATAGAGGAAACTCCGTCCGGTTTTTATTTTTCCAGAAACATTTTTGTAAAGGTTAAAAGAGTTCTTGTGAAGGCTAAAAAAGTCTTGCAATAACTAAAAGACTTCTTGCAATGCTTAAAAAGAGTTTTTACAATGCTTAAAAGAGTTTCTGTAAAGGCTAAAAAATTCTTATAAAGGTTAACAGAGTTTTAATGATGACTAAAAAAGTCTTGACAACAGAAGATTCATTAGGCGGTGTCGTCAAAGGATAGAAATAAAGTAAGATAAAGAAATGAAAGAAATCGGGAAAGAAATGCGTCGGCACAACATAAGCGATAGGCTATGGCAGGTGTATCGGTAAAAGTCTTGTTAGCCGATAGAGGGTATGACGTGAACCATGTAGTAGATACCGCCTGTTCAAGAGGCATTAAACTAGTTATCCCGTCCAAGTGCAGCCGGACGGAGCAACGGTACTATGACAGAGAGCAGTATAAGGAGCGCCATCTTATAGAGAATGTATTTCGGTGGCTCACACAGTGGAGAGGTATTGCTACCCGCTCTGCTCAACGCATTGATTCCTTCCTTGCAGCTCTCTTTGTTCGATCTATCTTCCTCCACTTTTGACGACACCTCCTAGTCGGAGTGAGCGCGGTTCGCTCCGTGTTGAAATGAAAAGAGGGGTTCCGGCGAAGCCGCCATGAAGATACCGGACGCAGCGAAGGTATATGTTACTGGATATTGCATAAGCGATAAAGAAAGTGCCTATTTAGCAATAACAGAAAATAAAAGAGTAATGATAATTGTACCTGAAGATTGTATCATAGCAGTTTGGGGTTGAGAAATCCTTCAAGTGATTACTCATAATATAAACAACCCAGCTTTGCAAGTTGCTTGCATATTTGTTTTTACTTATTCACCAGCCGGATAATCTCAAACCTGTTTTTTACCCCCAGCTTTGAATAAATGACGCTTACATGGTTTTTAACGGTCTGCGGCGCAAGGAAAAGCGTTTCGGCTATGGACTTGTTGTCATAACCGGTAGCGATAAGCGTTACGATTTCCCGTTCACGTTTGGTAAGCGTTTTGAGCCACGGGAACTGGGGGGGGGGGGGGTACTTTTCGCATCGCCTGATTTTTCGTCGTGATCATCGCCGCCGTACTTTTGTCTTACCATGTTCCTCACGATTTCCGGTGAAATCTGCATAATGTTGTTTTTAAGCGCTCTGATTGCGGTGATGAGTTCCGTCGGCGATATGTCTTTCAAAAGGTAGCCCGAAGCGCCCGCAAGCAATGCGGAACGTACAAATACGTCCTCATCATACGTTGAAAGCATGAGAATTTTCGTTTCAGGCTGATGTTGTTTTATAATGCGGACGGCTTCAACGCCGTCCATTTCCGGCATACGTACATCCATCAGGATAATATCAGGACGCCGTTCTTCCGCCATGCGTACCGCTTCTTTGCCGTTTTTAGCAAGGGCAATGACATCCATATCATCGGTATAGTTGCAGAGGAACGTTTTTAGGCTCTCGCTCACGAGCGTCTGATCATCGGCTAAAAGAATAGTCAATTTGCTCCTGCTGTTTTCACTGTTCATGGTATTCTCCTGTAAACAAGGGAACGATAATGCTCAACCTAAAACCGCCGTCTTCCGGCAAAGACACTTTGAGGCTGCCGCCCACGGCTTCAAGCCGTTCTTCCATGCCGACAAGCCCGATTCCCTTTACGACGACTTGAGCGCCGATGCCGTTATCGGTTACGGTCATGGTAAACGAGCGTTCAAATTCCCAGAATTGTATGTTAATGCGGGTCGCGTGTCCGTGCCGTATTGAGTTGGTAAACGCTTCCTGTATGATCTTTACTAATATTTTGTTAATGCCGAATCCGTAATCCTGTTTCATGTTTCCCCATGCGACAAACACGCTTACGCCGCTCACCTCCTCGAAAATCTTTGCCAACTGAAACACGGTTTCTATACTTTTTACGGACGACTCCCGAATTTCGCGGATAGCGTGCAGCGTTTCCCGCGTTTGTTTTATTCCCTCGCTTGCGAGGTTTCGGAGCTGCTGGAAAATTTCCTGCGCTTTATCCGTCTCTATTGTACCGAGGCTTACCGCCGCATCGGTTACCGCGATGATGTTGGTAAAGGCATACCCGCAACTGTCGTGCAAGTCGCGCGTGAGCCGGAGCCGTTCTTCTTTGATCGCTTCTTCGCTGCGGCTTCTTGCCAATTCCTGCAATTTATGGTTAAAAAGCGTCAGTTTCATTCCAAGTTGATTGAGGTACGCCGCTGTTTTTTTAGCCAGCAGGTATTTATCGGCGTATGTCCGAATGATTATAACGCATGACGAGACGGTAAGCATAAGTCCCGCCGCCACGCACAGATTCATTACGGCGGGTTTTTCAAAACCGCTCCATCCCGCCGTATGACCCATAAATTCGGGATGAAATTGAAAATAGACGAATAACGTTATGCTGCCTATGATTAAATATATGTTCTTGGGTATGGTGAAAACAACGGCAAGGGCGATAAGATATGAAAGCCACAGACAAAGCATAATGGTGAAAAGGTCTTCCAGAATATACACGCAGAGAATCACCGATGCAAGTCCAAAGATCACGCATATTCCGCGCGTGAAAAATTCAGAAGAAAAAAGCAGGGCGTATATAAAAAAAGAAGCGATGGAAAATGGAACGTAAAAATTCAAATAAAAAAAGAAACGGTTCATCTGTTCGTCATTATCGAAGACAATGGCGGCGGGATGGAACGCATACACGTATTTCAGCGTGAAAATGAACGCGGCAAGGAACATAAACAGCGTTATGAGACAAGCCGGAATTATCTTTAATACAAATGTTTCCTCATCCATAATAATTATTATAAAGCATGTTACGCTCTTTGCAAACATCATTTATAAATTTATTTCATACAGGGGGTTTAATACCCCCGCCCCTCCGGGTCGTGGTGAAACAGTAGATACGCGGTAAACATTGCATGGCATCATTAATGCTATAATGATTGCCGGTATAACTCATGAAAGAGGGTGGGCATGAAACCTATCTTACACTTATAAGCAGAATGATATTATTTTTTTATCGGCATGAAGCCAACCGCGATAAGTTATAAACATGAAGAAAGTGGAAAGAAGATTCTTATTTGACGATACCACCTAATCGTCAAAACGGGTAACTTCCGCGTTTAACCGGAAGTTACCGCAGTGTAGCCTGCTGTGTCAATGCTTGCGCTATGCTCCTTAATCATCCCGTCCGTCCGCAGTTCCGCGGTCATGGAGCTGATCCGGTCCCGGCGCCTCGCCTGATATCCGTATAGAGTGGTTATGGTACATGGTCTTTAGGCTATGGCGGATAAGTTAAAAGCCATGGCGGATAAGTTAAACGCCATAGAGGATAAGTGAGTCGGTGTCGTCAAAAAGAAGGAAAGAACGTAAGATATCACGATGAAAGAAAGCGAGAAAGCGCCGCGCAGACACGACATCAGTGATACGCTGTGAGAAAAAATAGAAGCATTACTGCCGGGAAGGGCTGGGAAACAGGGTCGGATGGGCTCAGGACAATTGATAGTTTATCAACGCGGTTCGTGGCTCTCTGTTAGATCTATCTCCCTCTTTTTTTGACGATACCACCTCGTACGCAACGGCTGCTCAAAAAAAGCCGCAGAGGGGCTTGTTATCACTCTACGGCAAGGAGGAAGGAATGGTTATTTTACCGAACCAAGTATACCCGCCACAAACCGTTTCTGCTGGGTGAAAAACAAGATGATCGTAGGAACGGTACAGATACTCACGGCAAGCATCAGTATGCCATAGTCAGTGGTATAGCCCGATGTCAGCGAGGTGATCAGCAGGGGCAGGGTTCTGCTGTTCTGGCTTTGCATGATGATAAGGGGCCATAGATAGCTGTTCCAGTTATTCATAAACGCTACAATGCCTGCCGCGGCAAATGTCGGCGACATAACCGGAACATAGATACGCATAAATATACCGAATTCGCCCACGCCGTCAACACGCGCCGCTTGCACAATCTCGTAAGGGAATGACATGGAAGACTGACGAAAGAAAAATATCAGAAATGCGGTTGAGATAGACGGCAGAATAAATCCCAGCGTTGTATCAAGCAGCCTTGCCATACTGAACATCTGGAAAAGCGGGATCATGACCGATGCGAAAGGTACCATCATGGAGATAAGCAGTATGGTCATCAATCTGTCTTTGTTTTTATCACGGTATATTTGAAAACCATAGCCCGCCATTGAGCATACAAAAAGGCTTGCAACCGTACCTATAACGCTGTTTCTGACGGAATTCCAGAACGCCTGTCCCACGGAAACGATGGAAAACAGTTTTTTTATATTACCAATAATATAGCCGCCGGGGAGAATTCTCCCATTAATAATATCCATACTCTTGTTGGTTGCGCTTGAAATCATCCAGAGAAAGGGAAGCGCAGAGAAGACACACACGATAATAAGAAAAACATACATACAAACTGCCGTTATGGAAACAGTTCTTTTTTTTATTTCATTCATGATTTGTCTCCTATTTTCATCTGAATAAATGAGAGAAGGGCGACCATAATCAAAATGCTGTAAGAAACCGCCGCCGCATAACCGAACTGCGGGTTATATACAAAGGATAAGTTATAAATGTATTGCGATATGGTAATCGTTGAAGTACCGGGACCTCCGCCCGTGAGGTTTCTTACCTCATCAAAGAGCTGCAAGGTGCCATTTGTCGACATAATGGACGTAAGCAGAATGACCGGTGCCAAAAGCGGGATGGTCAGCCTGAAAAATTGCTGAACCGAAGATGCTCCGTCAATACGCGCCGCCTCATATACCGACGTGTCAATATTTTGAAATCCCGCAAGGTAGAAAATGGTATTGTATCCGGTCCAGCGCCATGTAATGACCAGAATAATGATACACTTCGCCCAGACAGGGTGGCTTAACCAGCTTACCGGTTCGGAGACGATTCCTAGATGCGTCAGGAAAAAGTTTACAATGCCGTCAACCGCAAAAAAGGATTTGAAAATCATAGCGGAAGATACAAGGGCGGTGGCGCAGGGAAGAAAAACCAGCGTCCGAAAAAAGCCCCTGAATTTGAGTTTTTCTGAATTGAGTATTGACGCCAGAATCAACGCCAAAATCAGCATGATAGGCACTTGAATTATTAAATAAATGAAAACATTCGCCACAGAAGCCAAAAATGTAGAGTCTTGAAACAATCGTAGATAGTTTCGCACGCCGGTAAAATGCATATTGCTGGCAAAACCGGACTGTAATGACAAGATAAATGCGGAAAGCATCGGATAGAAAGAGAGGATAAAGATCAAAAGCGATGCGGGAAGTACAAAGAACCATCCCCATCTACTGTATTTTTGCGTTAAACTCCTCTTTTGTTTATATAAGGCTAATGCACTCAAAACAACGCTCCTTCTTTTTTAAGACTACTAGGGGCAGACGGGGCTACCCCTAGTAGTTTGCGAAATTCAGCAACGCGCGACACTACTGACCAATAAGAAATTCGGTGTCTTTCTGCGCCTTTGCAAGCGCCGCGTCAATAGCCGTGCCGTTTGCAATATCGGCAAGCGCGAGGGCTACGTTGTTGCGGGCTTCATAGTTGAACATGCCGTATTTAATCTGCGGAACTTTCCCCGCATAATCGACAATATCCGCATAGATTTTCTGTCCGCCAAAAAAGGCGTTCGCTTCTCCATAAACGGAAGACTTGCTCGCCGGAAGCCATGTCGCAATGGCGCCGGAAGACGGCAAAATGGCGTCGTAAAATTGCGAGCTGCCCGCGAAGGTCGCATTAAGGAAGTCCATAGCAACGTCCGGGTTTTTGGAATTAGCCATAACGACCCAGCTTGAACCGCCGACGCTGGAGTAATTTGTGCCGCCGGGGATATTGAGGCGCGGAGTAGTCGCCACCGCCCACTTACCGCTTTGATCCGCATTTGCCGTGATGGAACCAATGATCCAGCAGCCGTTCACTGTTGACGCTATATTTTTCAGCGAGGCAATGTAGGCGTTCCAATCCGCAACCAACATGAAGATTCCCGCGTCAACCATCGCCTTGTACACCCGCGCCGCTTCTTTCAACGCCGCGTTATTGGCGATATTGACCTTTCCCTCCGCATCAAAGAACCACGCGCCCGCGCTTTGAAGCATCGCCGGCACCACATCATTTTCATTGCCTACTGCGGAAATCATAGAAACGCCGGTTTTATCTTTTATGATTTTGCCGAGTTCAATGAAGCGATCCCAGGTAATCTCGTTAAAATCGGAAACTTGAAGTCCGGCTTGTTCCACAATATCGCGCCGGAGAAAGGTCGCGCTTGCGCCGTTGTCGAACGGAACGCCGTAGGGTTTTCCGTCAATGGTGGCGACATTAACCTTGTATTGGGCGAATTGGGATACATCGATCTTGCCTTCAATGGACAGAAACCCTTTGGGAAACGTTGATACGTTTTTTTGAATCGCATTGTCCTGCATGAGCAGAATATCGGGCAGATTACCGGTTTGGTTTGCCGAAAGGGAGGTGGTCAACTTTTGCTGAATATCATCCCATGCGGTTTCAACCACGTTTATCGTGATATTTGGGTGATCCTGCCGGTAAATCTTTGCGGCTTCATTCATGGCGTACACGTTAAAGGTAGGATCCCAGCACCACACGGTAATGGTTACCGGTTCGGGCGCAGTCGGCGCGTCCGATACCGTCTGCGGCGCGGCGGCCGCGGCGCTTTCCTTCTTTTGACAGCCTGCAAGCAGTACCATACCGCCTAACAGCGCGATTGATAGAATTATCGTTCTCTTTTTCATATATCCTCCAAAAAATAGATAATAGTAAAAGTATAGAATGGCTTTACAACGCCGTAAAGTTACTAAAATACTTTTTTTATAAAATATAAAGAAATAAATAGTATGCTAATACCGGTATGTTAATACCATATATATAATAGTTGACAAAATAAAATTCGGCGTATAGATTAACAATATGTTTAACGATCCTATTCCTTTTTGGGAAAACCCTGAAATTCAGGAAATCAACCGGCTCCCCATGCGGAGTCCGCTTTTGCCGTTTTCTTCCGTACAAGCCGCTCTTGCCGATGTGATTGCGGGTCCGGAATACCGCGCTCCAGACGAAAACCCGTTCTATTTCACTCTTGATGGAACATGGGATTTTACCCTGCTTGATAATCCGAATGATGACGATTTCCGCTGGCTCGACAGCGGCTTCGCCATGAACGGCGCTATAACCGTGCCGGGATCATGGACGCGACAGGGCTATGACAAGCCGCATTACACTAACGTACAGATGCCTTTTGATGAGACGCCGCCTCATACGCCTCAACACAACCCAACCGGTCTTTACCGATGCGCCTTTACGCCGCCGCCTTTGTGGAAAAACCGCCGCATTGTGCTGCATATTGGTTCTGCGGAAAGCTGCACGCTTGTCTACGTTAACGGCAGATTCGCGGGCGCTGGTAAAGATACGCGCCTGCCGCAGGAATTCGACATTACGGAATTCATAGATACCGGGGGAAATAATACGATCTGTCTCAAAGTTGTGCGCTATTCAGATGCAAGTTACATTGAGGATCAGGATCAGTGGTGGCTGGGGGGCGTTCATCGCAGCGTGTTCTTATACGCGACTGAAACGTGCTTCATACAAGACATACAGGCGGTTCCGGGCGTGGTACAAGAAGGAAACGGCTGCCTGCGCCTTGCCGTTACGCTTGGAGGAAACCTTCCGGCTGGGAAAAGCACCGGCAATGAGCCGGTTAAAGATGCAGGAGAGCGGATATTCACCATAATCTACGCGCTTTATCCGTTTGTTCCGCCGCAATCTTCGGCTGACGTTACGGCTATATGCGCCTCGCTACAGTCTCTCGTAGAGGGACGGCTGTCTTTTACTCCCAATTACCGTATCAATGCGAATCGTATTAACGCCGAAATTATGATAGAAAGCCCCGCGCTTTGGTCGCATGAATACCCGAATCTCTATGTTCTGACCGTAAGTCTTTATGAAGACGGCAATATCCTTGAAAGCACGGCGTTTTGTACCGCGTTCCGCTCCGTACGGATACATAAACGGGAACTGCTCATCAATGGGAGAGCGGTTCTTATCAAAGGCGTGAACCGGCATGAACATGATGAACATACCGGTAAAACGCTTTCAACCGCCTCTATGCTCAAGGATATAATTCTCTTAAAACAGCATAATTTCAACGCGGTACGTACATGTCATTACCCCAATGACGAACGCTGGTATGATCTCTGCGATCGCTACGGCATCTACCTTGTCGATGAAGCGAATATCGAACATCACTGTTTCTATATGCAGCTTTCTTACGATACTCGCTGGTCGTCCTCCTATCTTTTGCGGGTACAACGTATGGTTGAACGGGATAAAAACCATCCGTCCATTATTATATGGTCATTGGGAAACGAAAGTGGAGACGGACCGAATCATGTTTTGACCGGCGCATGGGTACGGCGTTATGATCCTTCACGTCCCATACACTACGAAGGAATGATCCGTCCCGAAGGAGGACAAGGCGCTTTTACGCTTGACTCACTTGCGAGAAACAAAGACGCTACCGCCATCATTGGTCCCATGTATCCTGAAATAAAGCTCATCACGGATTTTGTGAAGTACCGCGAAGATGATCGTCCGCTTATCATGATCGAATATTCCCATGCGATGGGAAATTCTAACGGCAGTCTCGTTGATTACTGGAAGGCTATCGAATCCCACCGCGGCTTGCAGGGCGGCTTTATTTGGGAATGGATGGATCACGGTTTCGCGGCTATTGCGGATAACGGTCAAAAGTATTGGAAATACGGCGGCGACTTTGGCGATGATCCTACAGATTATGACTTTTGCTGCGATGGGCTTCTTTTTTCAGATCAGACCCCGAAACCCGTAATGGCTGAATGTAAGCAGGTGTTTTCTCCAATAAGAATCCTGCCTGTTCCCGGAAAACCCTGTTCTTTTACCATTGAAAACAAATTTGATTTTTCAACACTTGACGCTTTTTGCCTCTGCTGGCGGCTTTATGGCGGCGAAGAAACCATCGCGCACGGTAGCCTAGACCTTCCCGCAGTTGCTCCTGACTGCTGTTCCGAAATTACGCTTCCCATTACGGAGGCTATGATGCGGGAATTTGACGGCGTCTTGTATATTCATACGGATTTCCGCCTTAAAAACAATGTCCCGTGGGCGGCGGCTGGTTTTATCATATCTTTCGGTGAAAGAATATTGAAAGAAAAACCGTTATCCCTTGCCGTTCATGGAGAAAAGCCGCACCTATGCGATAGTGTCTTGCATTGGGAGCCTTCACTGTTCCGTGTACCAACGCAGAATGACGGACTGAAAACCTACCGGCATCTCTACAAAGAACCGGCAGCGGCATTTTACTGGCAGAATAAAGCTATGTACCCGTGGCTTGAGCTTGATATACTCAACATGCGGTATGCTGAAGAAAAAACCACAGCCGGTTTATGGCAGGGCTACGAGGCGCGCTATTATTCCGCGCTGCTGCTAGCAGGTGCAGGCGCATCAACCACTTATAAAGATAAAAAGCTCGGAACATATTCTTGCATTACAATACCCGCAGGTACGGATCATCCGCTTATTATAGACGTTTCCTTTGATCTAATGCCGGATCTTCCTGAACTTCCCAAAGTAGGCGTCCGCACGACAATTCCGGCATATTATACTACCATTCGTTGGTTTGGCAGAGGTCCGCATGAAGCCTACAACGATCGCTGTGCGAGCGCATTGCTCGGCGTGTATGAAGGGACACCCGATACCCTCGAAACTCCGTATGTTGTACCGCAGGAAAATGGCAACCGCTGTGGGGTGAGGAAAATCGTCCTTTCAGGTGATGCCGTTTCAGAGAATCAACCCGCATCTATAACCATCATCCCCGACACACCGGTAAACATGAGTGTACACAAGTATACGCAACGCAACATGTGGGAAGCTTTACATACATACGATTTAGCCGACATACGGAAAAAAGAACACCAGTATATTTTGAATATCGATATTGCTCAACGCGGCGTAGGAACTGCTACATGCGGACCCGATACTCTTGAAGAGTACCGTGTACGTCCGGGATTGTACCGTCTGCATATGATGATTGGATAACCAACTCAGCTGCGTCGAGCGAATAGAATGTTATGCTCATAGTGGTTATTATAAAATCTGAAGGTGATCCACAAAGTAAGATGAGAGAAAAAAAGACTAAAAATCAGTGAAGGAATTAGTTCTCTTTGACTTGGTATCCAGATGCTTCCATACATACTTTGGGTATCACCTCCAGAGTTGTTAGTAATAACACCTAATAATGGCTTGTCTGATGGTGTTGATCAAGAATTCACCATGCAACTTGAATATGATTTATCGACACAGCCTCAAGCTGAAATCTGGATCGGGTTTAACTCATAGGCAGTATTATTGAAATTGAAGATGGACTTGTAGCTAAAGGACACGGCACAAAAACATATTCTATATGCGTCCATTTTTCCCTTGCGCCTTATATCCAATTTGTAGTACAGACGCTGGATAGTGACGCCATGTGTCCTACAATTTGTTCGTAGATGGCTTGACTTAATTTTTCAATATGGGTTATAAACTAGTTCAACACTAACTATTACGAGGTTTTTATGGTAAAGATTGTAACAATAGCCGGTTCCGATGCTTCCGGCGGCGCTGGTTTAGAAGCGGATTTAAAAACTTTTTCTGAATATGGTCTGTATGGAATGGCGGCGGTAACGCTGATTGCAACTATGGACCCCGATCATAATTGGGCGCATGCTGTGTTTCCTGTGGATGAAAAGACAATGAGGGCTCAAATGGAAACTATTTTTAAGGGGGTTGGGGCTATTGCAGCAAAATCAGGTATGTTAGGAACAGGTTATGCGGTAGCATTAACTCGTGAATATATACGTTCCTATAATATAACACATTATGTGTTAGACCCGGTCATGGTATGCAAGGGAAATGATGAGGCTCTTAATCCCGAACTCAATAACGCTGTCGCCAGTACGTTACTTCCTTTGGCGGAAGTAGTAACGCCCAATCTTTTTGAGGCTGGACAACTGGCGGGTATAAAAGATATTTCATCTATTGACCGGATGAAAGAAGCAGCCAGAATAATTAAAGATAAAGGTGCCACTACTGTGTTTATTAAAGGCGGGGCAAAACTTCCTCATGCGGAACATGCCGTTGATCTTTTGTATGACGGGAACGCCTTTGAACTTTTTGAGGCGCCGCTCATAAAAACAACATGGACGCATGGAGCAGGGTGTACCACCTCTGCGGCAATAGCGGCGGGTTTAGCCAGAGGGCTTTCTGTGTATGACGCGGTTGCATTAGCAAAGCAATTTATTACGGAAAGTTTACGCGCAAGTTTTGCGCTTAACCAATGGGTTGGTCCCGGAAACCCCAGCAATTGGCGGAAATCTACTCTGTTTGGGTAAATAGCAGTACAGGCTACCCATACGGCGCTACCCGACGCCGCAAAAAAAAAGCAACACTTTAGTGTTGCTTTTTGAGCCGCACGGGATTCGAACACGTGACCCACGCCTTAAAAGGGCGTTGCTCTACCAACTGAGCTAGCGGCCCCTCCTATTGAAGGGAAGATAGCAGATTTTTAATAAAATGTCAAGCGCTTTTTCCTTATGAGTGATTTTTTATCGCTGCGGGTTCAATTTCTAGCTTCCGGTACGTAAGCTGCCCAACGCTCAAGCGGCTAATGCGGAAAAATTTCACTATTCTGCGACTCCACTGCGGGAATTGTATTCCCAGAATGACTCATATCCAGCGGGATGGGGGAGCGGATAGGCTTGCTCGTATCCTTCGGCAATATCCAAAAGCGTCGCCTCCGCAAAGGCGCGTCCTAGAAGCTGAATCCCTACCGGCAAACCGTTTTCCACAGACGCGGGAAAGGATAGCGCGGGAAGCCCCGCAAGATTTGCGCAACAGGTGTAGAGGTCCGCGGCTTTCTGGGCAAACGGCGACAGAGTCGAAGGTCCCCGGTCAAAGGCGCGAGTGGGAAACGCCGGAAGCAGAATGGCGTCGCAATAGGCGCCGCCTTCCGTGTAGTCAGCCGCGCCGAGCAGGGTTTCAAAGTTCCGCCGTATACCGGCGCGGATACGCTGAGCGCGGAGGTAATAGCGATCTTGAAAGCCAGAACGCAGAACAAAGGTACCGAGCAGGATGCGGAGTTTTACTTCGCTGCCGAAACCGGCTTCCCGCGCCTTGTCGATGAGATCGTCGGGGTTTTCCGCCCAATCCGGACGTTTACCATAGCGTATGCCGTCAAAACGGGCAAGGTTCGCGCTTGCTTCTGCTGTGGCAATGGTGTAATACGCAGGAACTCCGTATTTGAGGCTGGGAATCTCCACATCAACAAGGGCGTGACCCAAGGCGGCAAGGTTTTTTTTTGCCGTCTCAAAACCTTTGCGTACCTCTTCCTCCAATGTAGCGGCTTGAGCCGCAATGAAGATCGCCTGTTCGCTATCCGCGCCGCCGCTTTCCGCAGCCGCCGAAGCGATTGCCTTGGCGACGGACGCGGCTGACAATACGCCGATGGTACGCGCTTTGCCGTTTTTTTCTTCCTGCGCCGGCGCGTTTGCGGGCGCTTCAATGCTGGTTTGGTCTTTCTCGTCCTTGCCCCGAATGACCGAAAACACGGTTCTGCACCGTTCCGCGGAATCGGCAAGTACGCCGGCGGCTTCGAGGCTTGATGCGTAGGCGACTAATCCAAAACGGGAGACCGCGCCGTAGGTGGGTTTTAGCCCCACGACCCCGCAGAACGCCGCAGGCTGGCGTATGGAGCCGCCCGTGTCCGTACCAAGCGCAAAGGGTACCAATCCGGCGGCAACCGCCGCCGCAGAGCCGCCCGATGAACCGCCTGCCACCCTGTCTGTGTCCCATGGATTGTTCGTCTTCTTGAGCGCCGAATTATCGGTTGAAGAACCCATACCGAACTCGTCAAGGTTGGTTTTCCCGATCACATACGCGCCCTTCGCTTCTAGCTTTTCGACTACGGTTGCGGTGTAGGGAGATTTGACGTTTTCCAACAGTTTTGAAGCGCAGCTTATAGACCGTCCCTGTACCGCGATATTATCTTTTACCGCAAATGGGAGACCCGCTACGGAATTTCTTTCACCGGTGCGCGTGTCCGACGCGGTTCCGCTCCGCTCTATGGCTCTTTCATCAATCTCAATGAACGCGCCGATCTTCTTTTCCCAATTTTTGAAATACTCCGTATAGTTCTGCATGGACACTTCCTTTATAAAACATTCGGTATCACAATGAATCCGCCGTCCCGCTCGCCCGCGTTGTTTATCAGCGAATCGCCGTCAGCGGGCAGAGTGCGGAGCGTCCCGTCCTGTTCTTTGGCTATGCCTTCCGCATCGGGCTCCCGCACGGTATCTTGGCGGAAAAAGTCCGCCCCAACGGTATGCGTCTGATGGGAAAGTCCGGCGATAGAGACGGAAAAAGCTTCGGTATCGTTATCGGCAGCCTGCATGGCGGCAAAGAACCCAAGCATTTGTTCAAATGCCGGAAGCGCCGCTTTGAGTTCCTCATCTTTAAGGTTGAGATGCGCAAGCGCGGCTGTTTCTTGTAAATCTTCTCGTGTCATAGATTAATTTTGCATAATAAAAGAGGGCGTGTCAAGAGCGCGGTTTTAACGACCCTGTCAATGGGTTCTTGACTTTTTCCTTTTTTTTCATAATAGTACATACAAGGAGTTATTGTGGCTAAAGAAGAAGCTATTGAAGTAGAGGGAGTGGTCAGAGAAGCGCTTCCCAATACCATGTTCAGGGTAGAACTGGACAACCAGAACGGACATCTTATACTTGCTCATCTTTCAGGAAAGATGCGTAAGCATTATATCCGCATCGTACCGGGCGACAGAGTGAAAATTGCGCTGTCACCGTATGATTTGAGCAGAGGACGTATTATTTACCGTGAACGGTAGCTTACAGCGCCGCGCACATAGTCTTATTTTTTCAGAATAACCCATGTCGCCCCTGATCCGCCGCTTTTTGCGGGGTTATATCCGCTCTCTCCCGCAAGAGGGTTATTTTCAATAAATTTTTGTACAAGATGCTTTAGTACCGCTTCGCCGCCGGAATGAATTCCTTTTCCATGAATAATAAGTACCTTTTCGAGTTTTTGTACCGAACATTCTTGAAAAAAGAATTCAAGCGCATTCCATGCCTTATCTTGGGTAAGGTTGTGGAGGTCGATGGCGGCATCCGGTTCTTTCCGGAGGAGGCGGACGCGGTTTTCAGCATCTGATCGGGCGGCTTTTTCATTCGCGTCTTTGTCGTAAATTTCATGCGTGTCAAGCCATGCGGAAAGTATGGCTTGGGGGGTATTCGCCGGAGTCCGCGCTGGTTCTCCAGCGGGGAGAGCATCCGTTCTTTTTCTTTTTTCGCCATCATCTATGCTTTTTCCCTCCGTCTTTTCTTTTTTCCCTTTAGAGGCGGCTTTTTTTAACTTTCGTCTTTTCCGATCTCCCTGCGGAATAGCGGTCTGTTTTTCCCATGCGTCAAGAATATCGCCAAAATCCATGTTCTTACAGTATTCCTTTTCATCGCCGCTTTCCGCCCCTTAATAAAATACGGTATCCTCAACCATGACCCAGCCGGTACGGCTATCAAGCGTTTCGACTAACGCCCAATCGCCTGAAATTGAACGGACAAAGACGCACTGCCCTTCATTAAAATGGTTCTGTATTTCGCCATTCGTTTCTGGCACATAAAAAGCATCAGAGCCGCGTAGTACGGCTTCTTTCGGCTGTAATATGCCGGTATAGGCAAAAAAAAGCGCTGGCAGTAAGAACGCCATAACAATAATAGGAATTTTTTCCCCTGTTTTATTGATAAGACCAATTATTAAAAAAAACAAAAGCGATGTAAGGATACATAAAAAGAGGATAAAGCACAGTTTTTTCGGAACCCATGTTTCATCATGTATAGGTTCAAGGGCGATATAGCGTTCCATTTCCCGCCTCCCGCTTGCAAAAATGGGACCAAACGTGTGATCCCGTTCCGCTTTGCGTATAAGGGCGAGCGATTCGGCTATCCGCCGTTCCTGCCAGAGGGTTCTTACGTCTTGTATAAGAGTGTCCGTTCCGAATAGGTGCACCCTTTTTGATAAGATATGCAACAAGGTTCGCATATCGGCGGAGAACTTTGGAATAGGAGTGATAAAAGTCGCCGGAGAGTCGGCGACAGGCGCATTATCATCCATTGGCGCGGCGTTTTCTCCACGTACAGGCGGTTCGCCGCGCTGCGCCATATAGCCGCCGCCAGATCCGTCATCTTTTGGGAGGACTTTCAAACGGAGCGGGGGAATTTCAAGCGTGTAGCCTTCATGCTGAAAACTATAATGGTTGATCGTTATTTCAGAGCCTTCAAGCGGAATGAGGGTAAGATGCAGTACGATATTTCGGGCGGCTTCCACGGGCGTGAGCGGGCGTTCCTCCACAATTGCATGTTCCGGTATCTCAAAAAGGAAAAAGTTCGGCGGACGTTTTTTTCCGGCGTCCCAATCAAGGAGCTTCAAGAAAAGATCGCCGCCCGTCCCGATTTTGAAATCGGTTTTTCCGCGCTCCCATCTAACATACGGACGGTGTGTTCCGGCGCCGGAACTCGTGATGGTGAGGGGGATCGCTTCGGTAACGGTACTCCTGTTCGGCGTCCGCACTTCAAATGAACCGAGGAGCAGGTGGGCGGCTTTTTGAGGAATAAAGGTGAAGCGTATGGATGAGCGGCGTTTACCGGCGGCGTTGGTAACAAGGCGCGGCTCAATCCGTACTTCTTCAAGCATAAGCTCTTCAGGAAAGTCAGGCGGGGTGATGAAAATGCCGGACGGGTAGGGGTAATCCACCAGAAAAGTGATGGTCCATGGGATAGTACGAATAAGCGCAGGGGATGATAGGGTTATTTCAAGCCAGTCCGTATCCGTCTTGTCATCCACCGCTTCTGTGGTTTCCACATCTTCCAGCGGAGCCGCCGGCAGTACGGCAGCGGGCGTGTCGGAGGTATCCGATACCTCCTCTTGGGCAGACAGAGTGAGATTAATAAAAATAAGAAGAAAGAATAGAGCGGAAAAAAGATTTAATAATCCGGTCCGCCTTCGGGATCGTCTACTATCCATTCCCTGCTTTTCCATTGCTGGCTCTCTTTTTCACGTAGATATTCAAACAACGCATTCGTTTCCAGATGGTCTTGTATTTCCCCTGCTCCGGTGTTGTGTCCCAGAGAATCTTCACGGTGTTGATGCGCCGCAAGACTCAGCTCCAGATTCCGTTTTGCCTCGACATGCGCGGGATTAACTTCCAGCGCATGTCTGAAACAGGCGGCTGCCACGTCATACTGCCCGGTCTCAAATCGAATAATTCCAGAATTGTACCTGATACGGTAGAGCAATTCTTGATATTCCTGTCTAAAATTGTTGTTGACGGTTGTTTCCGCATCTTCAAACCGTTCCAGAGCCGCTTCCCATTCATCTAGCGAATAGTACACTGATCCAAGTCCAAATTCTGCGTACGCTTTTGTTTCAGGATGTGAAGCCGCCTTGATGTAGGCGGCAATAGCTTGATTTGACAATCCCCATTTTTGATAAAAGTTTCCTTCTAATATGAGCAATTTTCCACTTATCTCTGAGCAGGAAAGTATGGAAAGAGTAAAGAAGAGCGGTACACAAAAAAGTGGCGATACATAATGACACAAGAAAAAGCTTTGATGAAGAACGATTTTCTTACTCATGTTGACGTTATTATAGAAACAAATCATTAGTTTTTCAATAGCGGGTACGAATTGACCTATACCGCAGTGCAGGCGTGCATCGCATGTTTGTTATATCCTAGCGCCGGAGCGGGGATGCCAGCTCATTCGTCAAGGGTAAAGGTTGTTAGTATCGCGTCTTCCAGAGACTTGTAGGCGCGGCGTTTCGCCACGTCGGGCGTAACCGCGCTCGCGCTCTTGCCCAACGCCGTAAACGTAAACAGAACGCCGGATTGTCCGCTGATTACCG
>JAISMJ010000098.1 GCA_031276815.1 Treponema sp. | reverse complement strand
GGGAAACTGAAAGAGAACCGTCGGCTTACGGTTAGGTATGAAAAATCCGATATAAACTTCCTCGGATTTATCCTCGTCGCCTTCCTTAAAATACTCATTTGCTAACAGTGCCTAGGGCGTGGAGTTGAAACCTTAGGGCGTGAAGGCAAAACCCCAAGGCGCAAAGTTAAAAGCCTAGGGCGAGGAGTTAAAATATTAGGGCGTAGAGTTGAAAGCCTAGGGCGTGGAGTTGAAACATTAGGGCGTGAAGTCAAAACCCTAGGGCGCAGAGTCGAAACCCCAAGGCGCAAAGTTAAAAGCCTAGGGCGCAAAGTTAAAAGCCTAGGGCGCGGAGTTAATACATTAGGGCGTGAAGTCAAAACCCCATGGCGCAAAGTTAAAAGCCTAGGGCGCGGAGTTAAAACATTAGGGCGTAAAGTCAAAACCCTAGGGCGCGGAGTTGAAACCTTAGGGCGTAGAGTTAAAACCCCAAGGCGCAAAGTTAAAAGCCTAGGGCGCGGAATTAAAACCCCAGTTCGCGGAGTTGAAACATCAGGGATTGAATTTAAAACCCGTAAAGATTAGACTTAAACGAGTGGGGATTGAACGTGAATCCCTGGGACGTAGCCTGAAACCTTGAGGTTTCAGCGTATTTTAAGCGGTTTTAGCCGCAAAACGGAGGTTTTATATGTCAGATTGGTATCCCGGATCGCGGGATGGACAACTTCATCTGGTGGACACCTGGCTTTCGGTGTTCCAGACCAAGGCAACGGAATGGGGCATTCCCCCCGCGCGGGCAAGCGCCCTCTCCGCCGATAGGGACAAGGCAAAGGCGGTACTGGCGGTGGTTAAAAGCGGCGAGCGCACGCCGGCAAGCGTTGTTGAGTGCAACGAGGCGTTTAAGGCAATGGAGACGGAAACCCGTTTCATCAAAAAACACTACCTGTTGATGCCGCCACTCACCGCGGCGGACTTCGCTAGCCTGCTCCTGCCCCAGCCCGACGCGACGCAAACCCCGATTCCCCCGCCTACCGGACAGCCCGCCCTGACCATAACCTACCCCGGCGGTCCTCATGTGCTGATGGTTCACCTTGCGCCCCTTCCCGGCACTGAGCCGCCTGATAGCCGGGGAGACTACGGCTACGCCCTCTACAAAGGCATCATGCCTCCGGGCGGGGCGACGCTGGAGCAAGCAGCCGGAATCAAGCACTACCTGATGAAGGCGCCGCTTTCCGGGGAAGAATTGCTGCACCACCAGTTCACCCGCCGGAAAAAAGAAATGGTGGACTTTGACGCCGCCGAAGCGGGCATGACCGCCTACTTTTGCGCCCGCTACGAAAATAGCAAAGGAAACGAGGGGAAATGGGGGCCTGTGGTGCCGGCGATTATTCCGTAAGGAAAAGTTTATCGGCTTTAACGGCGGGTAACGGCGGGGACAGGGGGCTACGCCCCAGCCCCCGCCGCATGTTTTGTAGTGATAGAACTATCAGTGATAGTTCTATCAGAAAACATTGACCCGCGCCGCCCAAGGACTCGCTCGCGAGTTCGCGGGGGAGGTCCATGACGGGACGGCGATTGGCTGGCGGGGGATAAAAAACGTGTAATGGAGCGTGAGCTACCCAACGCTCAAGCGATGGGCGGCCCAACGATAAGCGATGGGGGCCCAACGATAAGCGTTGGGCTTCTTGTTTCACAGACTACACGTAAACCAGCAGAGCAAGCCCCGCCAATCCGGCGGTTACAGCCTCCGCGCGCATTGTATGCTTGCGCCCCGCAAGAATCTTTATCCCTTCCCATACTATACTTTTTGTAAGAAATAATGCTATAAAACTGTTGTGTAAGTGTACCTTCGCGGAAATAACCGGCGGTATTTGCGCGCCCCTCTTGTTGCAAAACCGCAAAGAGGCTATTATCAGCGTAAGGAGAAAACAATGAACGATAATCCGGTCGCCGCCTACCTTGCGGCGGCTTCCCCGAATGCCGTTAATACCGCATTTTTGGCGTACCTGTGTAATTTACAGGAAGTCGCCAAGGTCGCGCCCGAAATCGCGGCGTCTATTGTCAAAGAATTGGAAAATCAGCGTAACCGTATCAAACTCATCGCCAGCGAGAATTACTGCTCGCTGTCCGTACAGCTCGCAATGGGCAACTTGCTCACCGATAAATATGCCGAGGGCGTGCCGTACCACCGGTTTTATTCAGGCAATGAAAACGTAGACGCCATTGAAGCGATTGCGGCTCAAGAAGCCCGCGCCCTTTTCGGCGCGGAATACGCCAATGTGCAGCCCCACTGCGGCGCGGACGCCAACCTGCTCGCCTACTGGGCGATACTGTCCACGCGGGTTGAAGCGCCGCTGCTGGAACGGTTCGCGGTCACAGACCTTTATAAGCTCACCGGCGGGCAGTGGAAAGAAATGCGCGAGTCGCTCGGCAATCAGAGGCTGCTGGGTTTGGATTACTATTCCGGCGGACATCTTACCCACGGATACCGGCATAACGTTTCCGGACGCATGTTCGACGTGTACGGCTATACGGTTTCTAAAGAAACGGGACTGCTTGATTACGATGCGATTGAAAAGCAGGCGCTTGATATAAAGCCTCTTATCCTGTTGGCGGGATATTCGGCGTATCCCCGAAAAATCAATTTTCGCCGTATGCGGGACATTGCGGATAAGGCGGGCGCGGTGTTCATGGTTGACATGGCGCACTTCGCTGGACTTGTCGCCGGAAAAGTCTTTGCCGGCGATTACGATCCCATTCCCCACGCCCATGTTGTTACTACCACGACCCACAAGACCCTCCGCGGACCTCGCGCGGGGCTGGTGCTTTCCACCAAAGAATTCGCGGATGCTTTGGACAAGGGTTGCCCCCTCACAATGGGAGGACCGCTTCCCCATGTTATCGCGGCGAAAGCGGTTGCGTTCCGCGAGGCGCGACAGCCGGAATTCCGCGCGTATGCGGCGCGTATCGTTGAAAATACGAAGGCGCTCGCCGAAGCGTGCGTCAAAAACGGGCTTGACGTGCTTACCGGCGGCACGGATAACCATCTTTTTCTCGTAAATGTCCGTAATCTCGGCGTCACGGGCAGGCAGGCGGAAAGCGCGTTGCATGAATGTGGCGTTACATTGAACCGGAACAGCCTCCCCTTTGATCCCAACGGACCGTGGTACACATCAGGGCTGCGTATCGGCGCCGCCGCGGTTACAACGCTCGGTATGGGCGTTGCGGAAATGGAGGAAATAGGCGGCGTCATAGCGCGGGTGCTGAAAAGCACAACGCAGGCTCCTGACGCAAAGGCTCCGGAGAAAAAAAGCAGGGCGAAGTACCGCATAGCGGAAGACGTCAAGTCCGAAGTTATTGAGCGGGTCAAAAAACTGCTTGCCAAATTTCCGGTTTATCCGGAGTTAGACTTAAATTTGCTCAAAGAAGTGTTTACACAATAGCGGGTTATTGGTATAATAACATAATAAGGCTGTTTCAAAGCGAAGTTTGAAAACGGCAATCTTATATTTGAGAGAAAAAGCGGACTTTCAACTGCATTTCCGGAAGCCGGTTTCAATTTGAAGCCGGATCAGTACTAAGCATAACTTTTTTAGGAGTATTATATGAGGTTAAAAGCGAGACTAATTTTGGTGGTAGGTGCACTAGTGGCTTTTTTCATAGTAGTCGTTGCATTGGTATTGCTTCTACAGGCAAGAAAATTACAAACGACGGCGGCTATAGGCAATATGGAAAATCTTACCGGGTGGTACGCAAGTCAATTACAGGGGCGGTATACGAATTACTTGAGTATGTCGAAAACCCTAGCGGACATCATGGATTCTTACCAAGGAGTTCCTGCCGAGTCGCGGCGGGATCGGTATGATAGTACTATGCAGGGTGTTATGGAATCGAATCCCCATTTTTTGGGCTTGTTCGCTATCTGGAAACCCAACGTGCTTGACGGCAATGATGCGGCGTATGCCAATACGCCGGGAACCGATTCAAGCGGACGGTATATGCCGTATTTCACGCGAAATTCGGGAAAAATTGAAAAACAGTCTCTCTCAAACTATGAGTTGTACAGCGACGTGATTGCCAATATGGAGAGCATGGCGCCGTTTGCAGGCACTCCTTATTATGCCCAGACCTCATCGGGACAGAAGTTAGCCTTCAGACTGTGTTATCCCATTATTGTGAACGGCGCGATTGTGGGTAGAACCGGTATAATGATTGATTTATCCGGCTCTCAGGAAGTTATAGACGAGATAAAGCCGTATAATACAGGAAGGGCGGTTTTCTATGCACACGATGGAACTATAATAGCGCATTATAATCCCGCTATGGTTAAAAAGAATATTAAGGATCCTCAATCGGTAAGCATTTTAGGCGACTATGCGCTTAATACGGCGATGACTGTCTTGCAAACCGGAAAGGCGGCGTCCGGGTCGGCGAATGGACGCATGTTTGAAATGAGTCCATTCTATCTTGGAGGGATGAACCTTGAATCGGTAAAGACTCCATGGCTACTGCTTGTCTCGGTTGAGGAGGACGATGTGATGTCCGCCGTTGATTTCTTGACGAACATCACGATTGTAATCGTTGTTTTTGCGATCGTTATAGCTTCAGTGGTTGTCTTCTTTGTGATGGAAACCTCTGTTACCAAACGGATCAACAATGTTGCCATCGCTATAAAAGACATTTCCGAGGGAGAGGGAGACCTTACGAGAAGGCTCAATATAGTAAAACACGATGAGATCGGCGATTTGGGGATATACTTCAACAATACTATGGAAAAGATACGGCTTCTGGTGGTTGCGGTAAAACAACAGGCAATAAGCCTGTTTGACATCGGCAATGAGCTTGCCACTAACATGACTGAAACGGCAGCCGCAGTCAATGAGATCACAGCAAACATTCAGAGTATCAAGGGGCGGGTCATCAACCAGTCCGCTTCCGTAACTGAAACAAATGCCACTATGGAACAGATCACGGTGAATATAGACAGGCTCAACGGGTATATTGATAATCAGACGTCAAGCGTAGCCCAGTGCTCTTCCGCAATTGAAGAGATGCTTGCCAATATTCAGTCTGTTACCCAGACGCTGATGAAGAACGCGGAAAACGTTGAGAAATTGGCGAGCGCTTCCGAAGTAGGGCGCTCCGGTTTGCAGGAAGTCGCTTCCAATATTCAGGAAATATCCCGTGAATCCGAAGGATTGCTTGAAATCAATGCGGTTATGGAGAACATAGCCAGCCAGACGAACCTCCTCTCTATGAACGCGGCTATTGAAGCCGCTCATGCGGGCGAGGCGGGTAAGGGTTTCGCTGTTGTTGCGGATGAGATCCGTAAACTAGCGGAATCTTCAAGTGAACAATCAAAGACTATTGGTAATGTCTTGAAGAAGATAAAAGAGTCTATAGACAAAATAACGAAGTCAACGGATTCGGTATTGAACAAATTTGAAGCTATTGATAGCGGAGTGAAGACTGTCTCTCTTCAAGAAGAACATATTCGCAACGCTATGGAAGAGCAGACTCAAGGAAGCCAGCAGATACTTGAAGCGGTAAGCCGCTTGAATGATGTAACCCAGCAGGTGAAGAGCGGCTCGGAAGAGATGCTCGTAGGCAGCCGGCAGGTCATTAACGAAGGGAAAAACCTTGAGATGGCGACTGCGGAAATCACTAATGGTATGAACGAGATGGGGAGCGGGGCTGATCAGATCAACGTAGCTGTGGGTCAGGTAAACGAACTGAGCGGACATAACAAAAACACCATTGATAAATTGGTGCAGGAAGTGTCGAAATTTAAGGTGGGATGATCGAGCTTGTCGCCTTTTTGGGCAATCCGGGCGTCGAGTACGCCGGAAATAGACATAATGCGGGTTGGCTTCTTGCGGAGAAGGCAGCCCGCTTGTTTTCTATTACATGGCGAAAAAAGTTTAAGGGACTGTACGCGGAGGTTGAAATGCCGTCCGGTACTACCGGCGGTAGTACCGTCCCCGGTGGGGCTGGCAGTGTTTCTCCCAAAAAATTTCTAAAACCGGAAACCTTTATGAACCTTTCAGGAGACGCCATATCCGCAACGGCGGTTTTTTTTAAAATCCCTGTAGAACATATCTTAATAATCCACGATGAACTTGACCTTAATTTAGGACAGGTAAGCGTTAAGTTTTCAGGCGGGCTTAATGGGCATAACGGACTTCGTTCCATAAAAGCCGCTTTCAACTCGGCTGATTTCTGGCGTTTGCGTATCGGCATAGGGCGTCCGGCGGACGGCGATGTGTATAGGTGGGTGCTTTCCGACTTTACGGCTGATGAAGCGCCCGCCTTGGATGCCGCCCTTACCGCCGGGGCGGATGTTTTGGCGCGGGCGCTGGTTGAAGGAGCGGATACGCTGCTGCCCGAATGGGGAAAGAAGACGGTGTACGGATGAAATCCAGTATGGCAGACCGTAGCATATTTCTGTTGATTGTGGTAGTATTAAACGCATTATGCGACTATTGGCAAAAGATGTAGCGCGCGCGGCGCGGGAGCAGGCGGCGGAAGGCGGTATTACCGGCGGCAATGCTGATGAAGAAATTGAACTTAAAGGGTGGGTTCACCGTATCCGCGGCATGGGCGGTATCACGTTCATTGTTTTGCGGGACAGATCAGGGCTTGTACAGCTTGTGCTGGACAAAGAGCCGGCGCTGACGCTTGAGTCCGTTATTTCCGTTAAAGGAACGCCCGCGTTGAATGAAAAAGCGCCGGGCGGAGCTGAAATCAAAGTACATACCCTTGAGTGTATTGCCCGCGCGGCAAGCGATCTGCCGTATCAGGTAAACGGCGACATCAGTAAAACCGGTTTGGAAGCAATACTGGATAACCGCGGCTTATCGTTGCGTAATCCCGCAATCAAAGCGATCTTCAAAGTACAAGCGACCATCATTGAGGCGTTTTCCGCATACCTGCGTTCCCAAGACTTTACCGAAATAAAAACCAGTAAACTCGTTGGCAGCAGCACCGAGGGCGGTTCGGAGCTGTTTGAAGTTGAATATTTTGACCGCAAAGTCTACCTTGCCCAATCGCCTCAATTTTATAAAGAAACGATGGTTGCCAGCGGCATGGAACGGGTCTTTGAGGTTGCGCCCGCATACCGCGCCGAAAAGCACGATACTCCGCGCCATTTGAACGAGTACGTATCCTTGGATGTGGAGATGGGGTTTATTGATTCCGAAAAAGACCTTATTGAGCTTGAGAAAGGGCTTCTGACCCATATTTTTGAGGAAATAGCGCGGAAAAACACCGCGGAACTCGCCCTTTGGAACGCTGCGGTTCCCAATGCGGATGCCGTGTCCCGCTCCCCTACGGTGAGTTACGAGGAAGCCGTAAAAATAGCCGGCGCCGAATCCGCCAAAGCGGGCAGCGGACGCATCTTTGACATTACGCCGGAAGCCGAGCGGTTTCTCTGCGCGTGGTCTTTACGGGAACATGGTTCCGGCGTGATCTTTGTCAATGAATTCCCCCGCCGCTATCGTCCTTTCTACACCTATCCGCTTGACGCAAGCCGTACCATGAGTTTTGACGCTCTTTTTCGCGGCTTGGAGATCACCACCGGCGGCAAAAGGCAGCACGATTATCAGGCGTTTCTCGATGTTCTGCCCAAATTCGGCTTAAAGGCGGAAAATTTTACCAATTACCTCAATTTGCTCAAGTACGGCTGTCCGCCTCATGGCGGATTTGCCATTGGCTGTGAGCGTCTGACCGCCCGTATACTCGGCATCGCCAACGTGAAAGAAGCCAGCCTCTTCCCCCGCGACCGCAAGCGGGTAGAGCCGTAATAGCGCCATGGAAGCGGATGTATGACGGAATCGCCTAACAGCGCCTATCTTCTCAAGATCGGGGAACTCACGCTCAAAGGCGAAAATCGCGGCGGTTTTGAACAAGTCTTGAGGCGCAATGCGCGTTCCATGTTGAAAGGAACGGGCGCCCGGCTCGTTACAACGGACGGGCGTTATTTTGTTCACGCGCCTGAAAACGCATCGGAAAAAGTCGAGTTTGTCTTGGATCACCTGTTCGGCATAACGGGCTGGGCTACAACCCGTTTTTGCGAAAAGGCTGTTGAGGCGGTTTGCGCGGAATGTATCGCGGAAGCCCGCGGTCTCCTTGCAAACGGGGTCAAAACCTTTAAGGTGGAGGCGCGGCGCGCGGATAAGCGATTCCCGCTTGATTCATACGGACTCATGGCAACCGCTGGCGAAGCTGTTCTTGACGCGCTTCCCGCCTTACACGTTGATGTTCATAAGCCGGAGGCGGTCATTACGGTTGAGATACGGGAAAAGGCGTATATATACAGTAACGCCCGTAAAGGGTTGCGGGGGTTGCCGGTTGGAACCGCGGGGCATGGGCTTCTCCTCCTATCGGGCGGCATTGATTCGCCCGTTGCGGGTTTTCTGATGGCGGGGCGGGGACTGTACATAGATGCGGTACACTTTCATTCATATCCGTATACCTCTGATGAAGCCCGCCAAAAAGTCATCCGTCTTGCCGAAATACTCGGACGTTACACGTGCGGCGTCCGTCTCCATATCGTGAGCTTTACCGCTGTACAGATGCGTATAAAGGAAGCGGCGCCGCCCGCATGGACAACGGTACTGCTCCGTATGGCGATGATGGAAGCCGCGGAGACCATTGCCCGCCGGCACGGGTACGCCTGTCTCATAAGCGGGGAAAGCCTCTCACAAGTGGCAAGCCAAACCATCGAGAACATCCGCTGTACTGAAAGCCGCGCAACGCTGCCCGTCCTGCGCCCGCTTATCGGCATGGACAAAGAAAGCATCACCCGCATAGCTGAAAAAATAGGTACGTATGAAACCTCTATCCTCCCGTATGAGGACTGCTGCGTTCTGTTCAGTCCGAAACATCCGGTGCTTCGTGGAAAGGTGGAAGAAGCGTCCGCGTATTATGAACAACTTGACATTGGCGCGTGTATTGAGGAAGCGGTACAAGAACGGGATATGGAAAAATGCTCATTTGTGAGACGGTAGCGCTACCTTGACAAGAAGCCGTATTTCGTTAGAATGGATAATAACAATTCGCCGCTCCGGTATGAGCGGCTGATTTATAGTATGATATTAACCGTGAAGGAAGGGAGGTGATATATATATGGCGCATATTATTGTAGATGATAGCGAACTCTTAGAAAAAGCCATTAAACGTTTCAAACGCATGGTCGAAAAAGAAGGTATTATCCGGGAGTTCAAGAAGAGGGAATATTATGAAAAGCCTTCCACCATTCTTAACCGCAAGAAGAAAGCCTTTCAGCGTAAGCTGCTCAAGAAGTCCCGCAAAGGCAGATCGGAATACTAATGCTAAAAAAATGGAGCGTATGCCTGTGTATCATGTTAGTTCTTTCCTGCGCTACGTCCATGTCAAAAACAGCCGTCTTTCTTGACGGCTTTATTCCTCAATGGCAGCCTTTTGAACAAGGCGTTGATATACTGTACGGTATCACAGCCCGCCCAAGACTGCGGTTCTGGGCGCTGCGTATAGACACGTCCGATCCGGCGCTTGAAATCGTGATAAGTCCCAAAGAAGCCGTTGGCGGGGTTTTTGAAACCAACGCCATACCGGCAACCTCTGTTTCACGTTTTGTCGAACGATTTGATTGCATCGCGGGTATTAATACCGCGCCGTTTTATCCGGTATCCACAGAGGAAGGGGAAAAACGGAGCATTGTCGGGCTTACGGTTTCAAACGGCGTTGTGGTTTCCATGCCGGTTGCGAGATATGACGCGCTTGTGTTCTATACGGACGGCGGCATGGCAATAGAAAATCAGGGGGCGCTGCGCGATGTTAGCGCTCTTTGGAATGTAGCCGGCGGTTTCTACGCTATTCTGAAAGACAACGCCCTTACGGAACGCGCCCTGTCTGAGCAAGGCGGCAAACGGCATCCCCGTTCCGCGGCGGGCATACACGGACATATCCTCTATCTGCTTGTCATTGACGGCAGGCAGCTTGCAAGCGCGGGCGCTACGGAAGCTGAAACCGCGCTTATCTTGCAAAGGCTTGGCGCTGTTGACGCCATAAACTTTGACGGCGGCGGTTCAACCGCCCTTGCCCTCCGCGCCCAAAGCGGCGGCGTTTCCGTGGTGAACAGACCGGTTCACGGATTTATGTTTGGTAAAGAACGCGCCGTGGCGACCTGCCTCGGCATTAGGAAGCGGTACTAACCGCGTATATACGTATTATATTTCTAAAAATCATGCGTGGTGAACAGTGCGGGGGCGGCTCGCGCGTCCGACAGGGCTCGAACCTGCAACAACCGGCTTCGAAGGCCGGGATTCTATCCAATTGAACTACGGACGCGGAAAAAGCGTTTGTATTCTACTCCAAAAGAACAGTTGTTTCAAGGTTGCCGAACCCTATTTAGCGACAATTTCACATCGACCCGGGACAAAGCGGTTCTTCATAGAACCCGCCTGTACTATGGAGGGCGAAGAGGAGCGCCTCTTCGCCAAAAGGTACCGTGTTCCCGCCTGACAGACGGGAACACGGCGCGCGGGTACCTCCGCGCTAAAAAAGCCTGTGCGGGCTTTTTGTTGCGGGAGTATCCGTTTTGATGGGCTTACGCATCGCCGCCGGGAAGCGTTATCGCTTCGAAAGCCTCTATGGAAACCTCCGTTGAAGCGGAGGTGAATGAGACGTTTTCTTTTTGTAAGTAGATCGTAGTTTCTCCGCCGCTTACTACGAGATACACATCATACACACCGGAACCCGTCCACGGACCGGCATGCGGAACATAGAGTGCCGCGGTTGCGGTTGTACCGGAAAGCGTTATGTCGTCTTCCTCGGTGGTCGCTCCGGCGACAAAACCTGTCCCCGCCAGTGCATCGTCCAGGGATGTTCCAGCCGGAAAAATACCGATTTGAATTTCGTTTCCCAGACTGGTGTACTGGTCAGTAAGACCTGTAATGACCAGAGTTCTAGGATCGGGAAGCGTTATCGCTTCGAAATCGTCTATGGAAACCTCCGTTGAGGCGTTGGCGAATGAGACGCTTCCTTTTTGTAAGTAGATCGGAGTTTCTCCGCCGGTTATTATGAGATACACATCATACGTACCGGAACCCATCCACGGGACATCGCCATGCGGAGCATAGAGTTCCGCGGTTGCGGTTTCACCGTCAAGCGTTATGTTGTCCTCGTCCGCTCCGGCGACAAAACCTGTCTCGTCCATTGCCTCTTCCGGGGTTGTTCCAGCCTGAAAAATACCGATTCGGATTTCGGCGTCTTCACCGGCGTACTCCTCATCAATACCTGTAATGACCAGAGTTCTTGGATCGGGAAGCGTTATCGCTTCGAAATCCGCTATGGGAACTGACGTTGAGGTGGAGCTAAATGAAACGCCTTGCTTTTGAAAATAGCTCGAAGCGTCTTCACCGCTTATTCTGAGATACACATCATACGTACCGGAACCCGTCCACGGACCGGTATGCGGAACATAGAGTTCCACGGTTGCGGTTGTACCGGAAAGCGTTACGTTGTCAGTGTCCGCTACGGCGACAAAACCTGTCCCCGACAGTACCTGTTCCAAGTTTGTTCCAACCGGAAAAATACTGATTTGAATCTCGCTGTCCTGATCAGCGTACTCGTCAGTAATACCTGTAATGACCAGAGTTTTTGGATCGGACGTTTCCTCGTCCTTGTCGCCGCACCCCGCCAGTCCGATTGCGAGTACCGCCGCGATAGCGATAAGCCCTAAACGTGAGACTACCTGTCTCGTATAGAGGTTCTTCATAGAACCCTCCTTAATTATTATGTCCGGACTTGAGGCTCTCAAACCTCCGCGCCGGATAAATTGCGCCCCCTTAAAGGGGCTGCCCCTTTGTAAGGGGCAATGTCCCGCCCAACGGACGGGCTTCGGCATATCCCCATGCAGTGGGGAATCCCGCCGTCTTTTGTACACTCTTCATGCACCGCGCCGTACATGTGGCGCTCCATATCCGTCCTTGCTTTACTGCTCCATAGGCGTTCCTCCTTATCTTGAAGTTACTTTCGCCTTTAGGGAATAATCGCGGACGCCACGGGTCCCCACTGCCCCACATCCCCCTTCTGGTTCTCATAGCGGCAGCACACCCACGCCGTCATGCCCCGCTCCTCCGCGTCAAACGTCAGCTTCTCCTTACGCCTCCGCGTGAACCGGTAGTGCTGAAGACTCTTCCCGTCCGCCGGCGTCTTCATCAGGTAGTGCTTATCGGACGCAGCCTGTTCCAGCGTCGCTCCTCCCGGCGGCATGATCCCCACATACACCGCGTACCCGTAATCGCTCGCGGGATCCATTTCCACCGTCCCCGCCATGGGTCCCAGATGGGCAAGCAGCGCGTGGGGTCCCCCCGGATAGCTTAACGACACCGCGGGCGTCCCCTCCGGCTCCGGCACCGGCGTTTGATGCGGGTCTTTCCGCCGGAAGCCCAGCGCCGCCCAATCCGACTCGGTCAACGGCGGCATCTTGAAATACCGGTCGCGGAAGAAGCGCATTTTGGCGGTCAACGCCGCAAACGCCGTCTGACACTCAACCGTGATCACATGGGTTCTTTCCGTCTCGTCCAACGCCTTCTGGAGCAGCGTTTCCGCAGCGCCGAAGAGGGTCTGAAGTTCCGTGAATTGATCGTGGGGGATGCCCCACGCCGCGCGCCGCTCCGCTGTCATGTAGTTGATCCAGTTGCGGCACATAGCCAGGATCTCAGAGCGAGGTCCCGGCA
>JAISMJ010000032.1 GCA_031276815.1 Treponema sp. | reverse complement strand
TTCAAAATAACCACGGACGGACACGGACAGACACGGATGAATTAACGAATAACTCTGAAATCAGCCCTGTATGCCTGTTTGAGCGATTTAGTCCGTTCTGTCCGTGAGGGTCTGTGGTTAAATTCGGAATTCCTGTTCCCTCTTCACTCTCTCTTGCGTTATTTCCCGCTTTTAGGTAGAATTATCCCGCTATGAGGAGGAAAAACATGAAGAAAATTACCATAATGATCGTATTTGTTCTGGTGACCGGATATTTAGCCGCCCAAACATTGACAATACAGATAGAAAATGCCGATGTCGGTAAGGGTTATTTAATGATTGGGGTTTTTAATGATGAAAAAACTTTTCCCGATACTTATTTTAGAGGGAAAAGAACAGCCGTTTCTGAAAGAATAATGACCGTTACATTTACAGATTTGCCAAAAGGCCAATATGCCGTATCGGTATATCAGGACATCAATAATAATGAACAGTTGGACAAAAACCTGTTTGGAATTCCAAAAGAAAAATATGGATTTAGCAACAATTCAGACAGACCGAATTACAGAAAATGTTTGTTTGATTTTTATGATAATACAACGATAACAATACGGCTTAAATAAAAGGAAAAGATGAACATCTTAATACATGATCTGAAAGAATTTAATCAGGATATTTTGATAAAAAGCAGTCAAAATGATACGGTCATAATAACCGACAACGGTAAAATACATCCTTGTATTTGCTGCTTTGGTTGTTGGATTAAAACCCCCGGCCAATGTGTAATAAAAGACGGTTATGATAACATGGGTTTCTTACACGCACGATGCAGCCATTTGATAATTATAAGCCAATGTTTTCATGGGAGTTATAGTCCGTTTGTTCATAATGTCCTGGACAGGAGTATTCCGTATTTACTGCCATATTTTTCAACAAAAAACGGTGAAACGCATCATAGATTCAGATATGATAATCAAATAGTATTGAAGGTACATTTTTATGGAGACATATCGGATAGGGAAAAGGAAACCGCCGGAAAACTGGTTCAGGCAAACGGCGTTAATCACCATGCACAAGAAACAGAAGTTTATTTTTATGATAAGGCAAAAGATATACAAGGAGTTCTGTAATGAAAATCAGCATTATAAACGGCAGTCAAAAGCCAAACGGATCAAATACCAGCATAATATTATCTGTACTTAATAATCTTCTTGGAAAAGACAATGACATAGATAATTATACATTGGGCGTTAACCAATTTTCAGAGGAAATATATAATAAAATTGTTTTGAGTGATGTTATTGTATTCGCCTTTCCGCTTTATACAGATTCCATTCCTTCAAATATGCTTAAAATGCTAATAGAATTGGAAGGTTTCTTTGGCAGGGAAAAAGCAAAAGAAACTGTTGTTTACGCAATAATAAACAACGGATTTTATGAAGGAAAACAAACGCATATAGCTTTTGAAATAATACAAAATTGGTGTGAACGTTCAGGAGTACTATGTGGCGGCGGGATAGGGCAGGGCGCCGGAGAAATGATAGGGGCAACCAGAGAGACGCCGCTCAATAAAGGCCCTTTTAATAATCTTTGGCGCGCACTTAAATTACTTACAGAAAAAATTGAAACAAAAGAACCGGTCGGGGTAAAATATCTAAGCCCCTATTTCCCAAGGTTTTTATGGAAAATAATGGCGCATAATGCTTTCTGGCATCCGCTTGCCTATAAAAACAAATTAACGAAGAAAGATATAGTAAATAAAATTGAGTATTAGTTGTGTCTACATTAGCTTTTGAATCGGAGTCTCCTCATTAAATCCCAGTCTTACCATTTTATTGTAAAGTTTATGAAGTGGCTTTTTAAAAGAAAGAGTTAGTATAGCTATATTTTCACGTATACACTGTATGGTATTTTTATCACGGGGTAGCTTTAGAGATCATCCATAATACCGACATACTATTGTATCAAGAACATGCCCGGAAAAAACCGTGTGATTTGGTCGTGGCTCATTGCCTGCCCACTAATTCCGGCAATCCGGTTGCTGTTGCCTTTCCGGTGCTTGCCAGCAGATTACCACTATATAAAGCAAGTATGTCTCCGTCCATACTCTATACTATCTTTTCCGGTGGTTATGGCAATCTTGCGTACCATGAGTTACATAATTAGTTTGTATATTAAAACGTACAAGACAAGTGTGCGTTCTATCAAGCTTTTTGATTACATTTTCAATGTAAAATATGCGGCGCAACCGGTGTGAACATATACCGTTATATGCGCTACTCTTCTATTGTAAAAATAATGAAAAAAAATTATAGTATATTTCATAAGTATCCCTCTGATGTATGACTAACTGTCACGGTTAGTTGGCTTCAGGATTTCATTTTCTGCTTCCATGATTCAAGCTGCCAAAGCGAGAGACTTGAACCTCTTGATTGACTCCGAATGTCTCTCCACAGACGTAGATTCATGGCTTGCTATCGGTATCTGTTATTTATTGAGCTAATGTAAAAGTGAAGATCAGATGAGTTCTGTTATATACTATATAAGGGGATAAGTGCCTTTATGTTTACTGAAGATTTCCTAAAGGTTCATCGGTGCAAAGGTGAGTTGTGAAATTAGATCAAAAGAGGTACTAACATGCCGTTTATAACGCAAAGCTCCATTGAGGAAGTCATCGCCAAGATAGACGCCGTAGCGGTTGTGGGCGACTATGTACGCCTTGAAAACCGGAGCGGACGTTTTATGGGGTTATGTCCCTTTCATACTGAAAAGACGCCATCTTTCTCAGTGAATCCCGATCTTAAACTGTACTACTGCTTCGGCTGCGGTAAAGGCGGCACCGTGCTAAATTTCATTATGGAGATGGATAAACTTACTTTTCCGGAAGCGGTGGAAACCCTTGCGAAACGATTCGGCGTTGTACTCCAATACGAAGCGAATGGCGATAGGGAAGTTGATAAAAACGCATCCAAAATTGCGGCCTTTTTCGAACTGTATTCCCGTATTACGAATAGCTTTCATTATCTGCTTACCAAAGCATATCAGGGAAGACCCGCGCTCTCTTATGTGCTGTCTCGGGGTATTTCTTATGAAATGATAGAAAAGTTCAAACTAGGATATGCGCCTGCCGACAGGGAATGGCTGTTCCGATTTCTCTCAAAGAAGGGGTATTCCGAAGAATTTCTAGCGGTCTCCGCACTCTTTGTGCAGAAACGCCCACGGATGAGTTTTTTTGCTGACAGGCTCATCTTTCCTATAAAGGATCGGCTGGGGCGTACTGTAGCCTTTGGCGGCAGGCTTCTTTCTGGCGATGGACCAAAGTACCTCAACACCCCGGAGTCCATTGCGTATAAGAAGGGACAAACCCTCTTTGCCATAGACGCCGCGCTTCCTGAAATAAAAAAGACACAAAAAGCCTATATTGCTGAAGGCTACATGGACGTGATAGCGCTGCACCAGGTAGGTGTTACCAACGCGGTAGCGCCACTCGGTACGGCGTTTACCGATGAACAGGCGCGCCTTCTCCGCCGATTCGCGGATCGTGTCAGCCTTGTCTTTGATTCGGACACTGCGGGACAGTCCGCCGCTGTAAAGGCGATTCTTACCTGTAGACGGAACGGGCTTATCGTACATGTTGTAGTACCGAATAAAATGGTACAGATGAGTAGGAACAGCTATGCGGAAGCCGATGGCGATATACAGAATACCTTAAAGAAAGTTATAAAAATGAAGGATCCTGCCGATATTTTGAAAGAATTTGGAAAAGAAGTATTGAAAAATTCCGTGAAAAGTGATATATTTGATTTTGATTATCTTGTTGCCCGCTGTAAGGAAATCTATGATACAAATGAGTCTGATGGAAAGTTCAAGGCTGCTGCTTTTGTTTTTCCGTATCTGGAAGCCTTGGATTCCGACATTGCTCGGGATACCATGATGGGACAGCTTGCTGACGCTTTGTGTGTGGAGCGTGAAGCAGTGAGGAATGATTATAATAAAAGGCGAGCAAGCGCGTTTGTACGTAATGCCTCAAGAGGAGATTCTCAAGCTCATCAGCCTCACAACAGTGAGAGTATATGTATGAATGATGAGCTTTTCTTGCTTGCGGTGGTGGCGGTAAACAATACCTTCTATCCCCAATTCCGGGTACGGATTTCGATGAAAGAGATCGAGGATCCTGCTGCAAAAGATATTTTTATTGCATTAGAGGAGTGTTTTGTTCACGATGAAACAGGACTGGATGCTCTTTTGTCGCGTATAGGTTCGGAGAACGTGCGGAAATTTATTGTTGAACGAGGCGCCTCCAAGGAATTTTTATCAAATCCAGAACAACTCATCTCTGATGGCATAAAAAAGATAAAGCAGAAACGGATTGAACGCAGATTGGCTAACATTGTAATAGAACTTCGTCTTATAGAAAGCGGTCAGCATAAAGATGAAAATGCCTATCATTCCGTAGCACTCTATGAAGAATTACTCCTTGAAAAGATGCATGTTGATGCCGAATTGCGTAAACTAAAGGAAAATAAAGAATGACGGAAACAAGAGAAGATGTAGCGCTTGATCCCGCAGTTATAAAATTGATTGAATATGCAAAAGAAAAGAAGGTTCTCTCGTATGAGGAGCTTTCTGATTATTTGCCTGAGTACATTACCAATACCGATAAGATTGAGGAAGTATGGGCGCTTTTGCAGAAAAACAATGTGCAGCTTATTGAAGATGAACTTTTAATCGATGACGAGACTGAAGAAGAAATAGAAAAAGCCCAAAATTCCGAAAAGAAGCGTATGGTAACTATTGGTAAAGAGTCCACTGTCGATGACCCGATAAAGATGTATTTACGGGAGATCGGGAGGGAAAACCTTTTAACCGCAGAACAAGAAATTGAACTTTCCAAACTGATGGAAGACGGAAAAAATATCATCCAGAGCGTTGTTAAGAAATCAGGTCTTATCATAGGCGAATTTTATCAGATTGGAGAGAAGGCATTTTCGAGAAAAGATTTTAAGGAAATGAACCTTTCCAAAAAAGAGATGACCGAACATCAAAGTGAACATCGCAGGCTCAATCAGTTCTACAAAGAAACGCTTAAAGCTGTTTTTCCGGATATAAAGACGTATATGGAGATGAAACGGCGCATCATAAACCGGGGTAGCAATCTTTTTGAAGATAGAGATCTTGCCGTGCTCCGCGTCAAAATCATGTCGGTCATTGATAAAGCGGAGATTCATCCTGAAGAAATCTTGAGTTTTTCTGAGAAATTCATCCTTGCTTCTAAGAAGATCAAACGATACAGGAAAGAGCAGGAGCGGCTTGAGAAATATCTGTGCGTTAGTTCCATGAAAGAATTACGCAGCTTGGGCAGAGGTCTCACGGTGCGGAAGCAAAGAGATTGTATTGAAGCGGACCTTGGACTTTCCGCAGATGAGATCAAGGAGAATATACGCCTGATTCAGCTTACCGAAAAGAAATTGTTCCAGATGAAAGCTGAGTTTGAGGAAGCTATCGAGAATATCAACGCTATGGCTAGAGAGATAAACCGTGGACGTATTATGCTGAAAAACGCCAAAGATAGGCTTATCAAGGCGAATTTGCGGCTTGTAGTGTCCATTGCCAAAAAATACACGAACCGCGGACTGCATTTTTTCGATTTAGTACAGGAGGGGAACATCGGGCTTATCAAAGCGGTTGAAAAGTTTGAATACCAGAAAGGCTTTAAGTTCTCGACATATGCGACATGGTGGATTCGTCAAGCTATAACCCGTTCTATTTCGGATCAGGCGCGTACTATCCGAGTGCCGGTTCATATGATCGAGCAGATCAACAAAGTGGTGCGCGAATCGCGGCAGCTCATGCAGGTGTTGGGCAGAGAGCCTTCTGATGACGAGATTGGGGAAAAGCTCGGCTGGACGAGCCAAAAGGTAAAAAGTGTGAAAAACGTTGCTCGTGAACCGATTTCCCTTGAAACGCCTATTGGTGAAGAAGATGATTCTCTCCTGGGTGACTTCATTGAAGACAAGGATGTAGAGAATCCCGCGAACCGTACGGCGTTTGTGTTGCTGCAAGAACATCTTGCAGAAGTACTCAATACCTTACCGCGTCGCGAGCGTGAGGTGCTTGAGATGCGTTTCGGTTTCGGTGACGGTTATTCCCTGACGCTTGAAGAGGTGGGACTTTGCTTTAATGTTACCCGTGAGCGTATCCGCCAGATCGAGGCAAAGGCACTGAGAAGACTAAGGAATCCACGTTTGAGTAACAAAATTAAAGATTATTTGGATCATTTAAATTAGAGGAGAAAACATGGCAATGGATGATGTTTTTGACAAGTTGCGTAAATTGCAAGATATATTGTCAAAAAAGATTGAATTGGAGCGGGCGATTGAAGAGAGCCCTAAAATTTTGATCGATCAGGAAGAAGTTTCCACTCGCTACAAAAAGAATTTTATTGAGAAGAATCTAGAATATGAAAAGACAAGGGCTACAGTAGGTGAATTTCGCAATCTGCTTTTTGAGGCGGAGACTACTCGTGAACGGGCGGAAAGAAATATCGGTTCTACCGAAACGTTTAATATGCGGGAATATGAAATTCTGGATAAGGAACGACGGGATGCCGCGGAAAAAGAGCAGCAGTACCGCAAGGATGTACAGCGGGAAGAGCGTATTCTTTCCGATTTGAATGAAGATATCAAACGACTCACCAATCTTATTGAGATGCAGGAATCGGAATTAGCGGAACGCAGAAAACATATTGATGAAGATGTGTCCGCGAAAAAGTCTTCGCTGGCTGAACTTGAAGCGCGGGAAAAAGAAATTTCTTCCGGACTTGATGAAGAATTGCTCTTTAAATTTGACCGCATCATCAGACATAAAAGAGGGAAGGGTATTGTCGCTCTCAAGGGCGGCGTGTGTACTGGCTGCCACATGATACTGCCAGCCCAGTTTGCTAACCGTGTACATGAGGGTGAGGAAATTGTTTTCTGTCCGTATTGTTCGCGTATTCTCTTCTATGAAGAATCCGAGCACGAGATCGAGGAAGAAGCCTACTTTGATGGTGATACTGCTGGTAGCCTTGCCGATCTTGAGGGTTTAGAAGAAGAGGAAGAAGAAGAAGAAGAAGAAGAAGAAAAAATAACCATAGACTTTGACGAATAAATAAAAAATAGGAGACCATTCCAAACACGGTTAATTCTGTTGGTTCGCACACAACAGTCGGGAGGCGTGTTGGTTTTGTCTTGAAGAAAAGAATAAACATACGGTAAATCAGACCGCCGCAGTGCGGAGGCGTAGAAACGTCCGCCGCATTGAGGAAAGTCCGGGCTCTATAGGGCATGATGCCGGGTAACACCCGGGCAAGGTGCGTAAATACGCGCCTTGACAGATAGTGCAACAGAAAGTAAACCGCCGGATATTGTCAGTGTAACTGGAAATATCCGGTAAGGGTGAAAGGGTGCGGTAAGAGCGCACCGCGGAATCGGCAACGGTTTCGGCACGGCAAGCCTCATCAGGAGCAAAGTTAAACAGCGCACGGACATGAATAACTTATTCATGTAATCGCGGATTGCCCGTCCGTTAAGCGCGGGTAAACTGCTGGAGATTATCCGCAAGGGTGATACCAGATAGATGGCGGTATAATACCGGTGAACCGAACCGGTATTAACAGAACCCGGCTTATGATTTACCGTTTTTTATATAACTCCTCATGGGATCGTCAAGTTGCTAATTGGTATAGATAAAACGTAACACGCTACTCTTCACGAAGAGAGTTCGCTATTCCGTCATATAAATCTGTCCCTTTTGTAGTGTTATCCAAACAAAACAGAAACATCACTTGAGCATATAATAATATGGGTGAGCTAACCCATACCAGGGTGCTGCGCTACGCTAACTTTTTCAGCACGGATGCGTCGTAGTCCTCCGGCGGGATAAAGCCCAGCAGATCGATGCATGTCGCCGCAATGGAACTAATGCCCAGACCTTCGTTGAGGCTCCCGCGGTCATATTCGCCGCGGTAGTCCGGGTCATACACGATACACGGTACCGGATTCAGGCTGTGGCTCGTCTTGGCTTTAGGCGTACCATCCGCCTTGCGGACAACCGCTCCGCTTTTCTTGTCATGCTCGAACATGTCGTCGCTATTGCCATGATCCGCCGTGATAACCATGACCGCGCCCGCTTCTTCGGCGGCTTTTACGAGTCTGCCGATTTGTATATCCATGCTTTCCATTGAGCAAATAACCGCCTGATACACGCCGGTATGTCCGACCATGTCGCCGTTGGGGAAGTTGAGCCGGATGAAATCGTACTTCCCGCTGACGATAGCCTCACGTACGTAATCGGTAATGTCCGCGCATTTCATCCAAGGGCGTTGTTCAAACGGCACCACATCACTCTTGATTTCAACATACTCTTCAAGCTTTTCATCGAATTTTCCGGTACGGTTGCCGTTGAAGAAATAGGTAACGTGTCCGTACTTCTGGGTCTCGGAGATGGCAAGGGTACGCACGCCCGAAGCCACCAGATATTCGCCCATGGTGCGGTCAATGGACGGCGGATTTACCAGATAGCGTTTTGGTACATGCGTGTCGCCGTCGTATTCCATCATGCCCGCGTAACAGACCTTGGGACGGCGTCCCCGGTCAAAATGGGTAAACTGATCTTCTTCAAACGCGGCGGTTATTTCAAGAGCGCGGTCGCCCCGGAAGTTGAAATACACAACGGCATCGCCGTCTTCTATCGTTCCTATTGGTTTTCCATCTTCCGCGATGACGAATTCTTTGAGGTCTTGATCGATAATGCCGGGTATTTCCCTGCGGTAGGTTTCAACCGCCTCGCGCGCGCTCGTGAATTGACGCGCCGCACCGTGAACATGGGTTTCCCAGCCGCGGCGAACCATGCTCCAATCCGCGCCGTACCTGTCCATGGTGATCCACATGCGCCCGCCGCCCGAAGCGATTTTCGCATCAAACCCATCGGCGCTCGCTTCTTGTAAGAAGGTTTCAAACGGATCGATATACTCAAGGGCGCTGGTCTCGCCGACATCGCGTCCGTCAAAAAGCACATGAACCCGCGCCTTTTTCACGCCGTCTTTTTTCGCTTGAACGATCATAGCCTTGAGGTGATCGAGATGGCTGTGTACATTCCCGTCAGAGAAAAGCCCGATAAAATGCAAGGCGCCGCCGCCGGCTGCGCTGCCGGTAATCTCCTTCCACGCCTGTCCCTGAAACAGGGCGCCGCTCTTGATAGAGGCGGACACCAGCGCCGCGCCCTGGTTAAAGACGCGCCCGCATCCCATGGCGTTATGCCCGACTTCACTGTTCCCCATATCATCATCGGAAGGAAGCCCCACGGCTTTTCCATGCGCCTTTAAGCGGGTATTCGGCGCTTTCGCCTTTACCGCATTCAAATGATCCATGTTGGCGTCCGCAACCGCGTCCCCTTCCTTGTATGCGCCATACCCCACGCCGTCCATGATGACGAGAATAACGGGACCCTTCCGTCCTTTCCATGCGGGATTTTTCTTCAATGCTTCCATGCATCGCTCCTTTGCAATTAGTATAAGAACCGGTTTCAACGCCCAGAGGACATATATTGAAAACGGCTCTTGCGGTAATTGTAATGGAAACGATCAGTTTAGGGAAGATACGGAAGAGACGCTTTTTCGATGGTACACGGTACCACGCTCGCGTGGAGCGCCGCGCCAAGCCATTAGCGCCGCTCACACTTGAAGAGGCGCTATCGTACATAGAAAGCGTTAGCGCCGATATAGATTACGCCACCGAGCCACCATGGTAAAAACCGCGGCGTATTACACCGCCCTTCGCGTCATCCTTCATGCCCCGTCGGCATTGCCCGTCACTCCACCTTGAAGCGCGATACTTCTCCCATGAGCGCCTTTATCTGCCGCTCGTTCTCACCGCTTATGTCGTTTACCCTGTTCACCGCATGGCTTATCTGTTCCGTTCCGGCTGCAATCTCTCTCATTCCTCCGGTTATCTTTCCGGTTATCTCCTCAAGCGCCTTGCTCTCTTTGACTACCTCCCGGCTCCTTCCTCCCATTGCTTGCGCCTTCTCCATAACGTCCCGCGTTATCTCCTTCAAGTCGCTTATCGCTTCCAATATGCTCTTGCTTCCCGCATCCTGTTCTTCCATCGCGCTCCGCACATTCGCCTCCTGCTCCGTTACCGTCCGCACCCCTTCGTGTATCGCCTCGAACTGTAGCAGCGCCCCTTCCGTTGACTTCGTTATCTTGTCTATAGACCCCTTTATCTTTTTCAGCGCCCCGCTTATCGTTTTCGACTGCTTCGCGGATGATTCCGCTAACTTCCGCATCTCATCGGCGACAACGGCAAAGCCCTTGCCCGACTCTCCCGCATGCGCCGCCTCTATCGACGCATTCATTGACAGCAGGTTCGTCTGGCTCGCTATGTTCCGCATCACCGCGTTTATCTCAAGCAGCCCCTCTGATTCCTGCGCTACCTCCTGAATATTGCCCGACATTTCCCGCAGCCCGCTTCTCCCCACTTCGGACACTTCGGCAAGTTTGCCTATATGTTTCTCATTACCTATGAGTGTCCGCGTAACGCTCTGGATATTCGCCAGCATTTCTTCCACCGCAGATGATGAGTGGCTTATACGGTCGGTCTGCCTCTGAAGCTGGATATTGAGCGTTTTGATGTTCTTCTCGACTTCTTCCATCGTCTTTTCGGCGTTTTTGGCGCTCGACTCTTGCTGTCCGCTCTGGGATGCGATGCTCTGAATGTTCGTGGTTATCTCATTGATGGACGCGGTGGTTTCCTTAACATTCTCCGCAAGCTCCCCGCCTGTGCGGGAGAGGGAGTGCGCCTCGTTTCGTATGGAGATAACAAGGCGTTTGATCTTGTCTACCATGGAGTTGAAATAGTGGGCAAGGTCTCCTATCTCGTTTTTATCCGTGATGGCAATGGTTTTAGTAAGGTCGCCTTCCCCTTCAGACAAGTCTTTGAGCAGCAGCGCGAGGGCGCTAATGGGGCGGCTTATGGCGCGAGCCATGAACAGTACTCCTCCCAACATAAAGAACACGGTAAGGACGCCGATGATAAGGCTTATACCCAGCATCCGGTACACCGGCGCCATGATTGTGTTCTGTGAAACGCCGACTACCAAGGACCACGGCGTACGTGTATTGCCAATAGTAAAAGGCACGGAATAATACCGCATGACGGTATCGGCGTTGGGCGGGTGGTATGAGAAGGACGCGGGCGTTCCGCTGCTAATCGCGTCAACGAGCGTGTTAAGGAAGGGACCGAAGGTGTCCTGTTCCGTCTCCCGCATATTCTTACCCAGCCGCGCGGGATCGGTGTGCGCCGCGACAATGCCGCCCGTGCTGAACACCAGCGCATAGCCATCCCCAAACGGTTTCAGTTCATTGGCTATAGCCGGTATGAGCGATAGATCAACGCTGCCTCCGACATATCCTACAATCCCGCCGTTATCTTTTATGGGAACGCCGAAGCTCGCCACTAAAAAGCTTTCTCCCCCTAGCGAATAGTTGAAAGGCTCAAGTATATAATCTCCCGTTATATTCAGTTGCATGGTCGTATTCCAATCCATACCCACCGTCGTCAACGTAGCTTCACCGGTTGCAGCGACTTCGATCCAGCTCGACATAAACCGCCCCGTTGCGTCCGTTCCGGGGGTATTGGCATATGCCGCGTCCATGCCGTCAAGGGCGTTCGGCGCGAAATGAGCATACACGTTGCTTAATCCGGAAGTCGTGATAACCACTTGCTTCAACATACGATCAAAGTGGCTCCGGCGATCCGCAACCGGTATGTCTTTATAGCCTTCCATTATTTTTGCGATAGTTCGCGCCGCATCCATATACTCGCCGATCCGGTTCCGTATCTTTTCGCTGCTCTGCACCGCGAGACTGTACGCCGCGTCATCAACAAGGCGGCTGATTTCCCGCTGCGACAAGCCGATAATAACGCCGGCTAACACGCTGACGCCGATAACGGTACATATACTGATGACAACCGCCAATTTTATCCCTATTTTCATACTACACTCCTTTTATGAATATGAAGGTACTGTCATTCTAAACCAGAATTGACGTCTTTACCAGACTCAAATTGCGTATTTATTCGGTATAATGGAGTTTTGCCCGAAGCGCAGTCAACTATAGAAGCGTTACTTTGCGGAACAGATGAAGATGCGCCATAGGCGGCGCTTATGGCGATGCGGTATCGCCGCTTTGATCCAAGGCCGAATCGAACGGCCGACCTGCCGCTTAGGAGGCGGCCGCTCTATCCTCTGAGCTATTGGACCTTTGGTACGTTCTATACTATCGAAAACGCGCCGGCGCGTCAAGCGGCGTACACGCCGCCGCGTACATGCCGCGCTTCACCCGCCGAGCTGCCGCGCAATGCCGGACAGTTTCTTCCGGTCGACAAGCGTGCCGTCCACATCAAGCACCTCGCGGGCGGCTTTGTTGCCGAATGCGGCGCACTCGCTGAACGACTTATCGCGCAGCCACGCGCCCAAGAACGCCGCGCAAAAGGCGTCTCCCGCGCCGGTCGTCTCTTTGGGGATGACGGCGAGCGTATCCTCGCGGTGAATCTTGCCGCCCGCGAACACCATCGCGCCCTTTGCGCCCAGCTTCACCGCAATCACCGGAAACAGATCGTTGGCGAGCTTCTGGAAAAAAGCCTGCATGTTCTGGGGCAAGGGGTTTTTACGCGCGAAAAGCCAGTCCATAAAGCCCGCGGGCTCCTCCGCCTCCGTCTCCGTATCTCCGGTAGCGCGCCGGTAGAACGCATACGCCTCATCCCGGTTCATAAAGAGGAGGAGCGGACACTCTTTGCAGTAGCGCATGATGTATTGGGCGCGCGCCTCGGTCATGTCAACCGAACCAACGTCAAGGGCGACCACCGTGCCGTATTCGGCGGCAAGCTCAAGCACGCGGTTCACCAGCGCGTCCCTGCCCAGCACATACCCGTCCAGCGCCACGACCCGCGCGTTTCGCACCGCGTCTTCATCAATATGACTCGCGTCAAGCAGTCCGGCGGCGGAAATGGACGCCGCAATGACGGGCGGCTCGCCTTCGCGCTGGAGGAACAGGCACGCGCCGGTGGGCAGCGGCTCTTTCGCCAGAAAAAGACGGACGCCAGCGGCTTCCATATCCCGCTCGAACACCGCCGCGAACGCATCGGTACCGACCGCGCCGATATAGCCCGCGCGGACGCCCAGAAGCGCGGCGACTTTAGCGACATTCGCCGCGCCCCCGCCGGACACCGCCGCGCCGTTAGGAAACCGCGCGAGCAGTTCTTGCAGCGCGGCATACTCGATATGCCCGGAACGCGCCACGCCGGTTTCCCGAAACCGCGCCTCGTCCACTGTTACAAACACGTCTACCAGCGCGTTGCCAATGCAGAGCAGCTCAAGCCGCTCATCCTCATTCTTGTGCGCGTCATCCGGCATATCGCCCTCCTTTTTGCCGCCCGCTTACTTCGGCAGCGCTATGATGCGTTCCAGCGCCGGCAGCTTCGCGAGATCGTCCCGCAGCCCTTCGGCGCGGCTCTTGTTCACGTAGTCCTTGCTCTGGAACGAGTAGGTGAACTTCGTATGCACATCGTACGTTCCCGCCATGAGCGCGTAGGCGTCTTCGGTCATCACGAGCTCCTCATCGGTGGGGATGATGAAGACGGGGATGGGGGACGAGTCCGCTGAAATGCGGGTTTCGGCGTTGCGGGTGTGGGCGAGCGCGTTCTTTGCGGGATCAAAGACAATGCCGATGCCTTCAAGCCCTTCAAGCATCTTTTTACGCATGAAGCCCGCGAATTCGCCCACGCCCGCGGTCAGCACCACCGCGTCGACCCGCCCAAGGGTCGCCATATACGCGCCGATATACTTCTTCACGCGGCGCGCTTCCATATCCTGCGCCAGCGCGGCGCGTTTGTCCCCACATTCAACGGCGTTCTGTATATCGCGGCGGTCGTTGTACGCGCCGGTAACGCCCAAAAGACCGGACTTCTTGTTCAGCGCGTTTTCCATGTCCGCCGCGCTCATGCCGGTTTTCCGCATCACGTAGAACGGCATCGCCATATCCGCGTCGCCGGCGCGGGTTCCCATGATCAGCCCTTCAAGCGGCGTAATGCCCATGCTGGTATCAAACGAGCAGCCGTTCTTCACCGCGCACACGGACGAGCCGTTCCCGATATGACAGATGATGAGGTTCGTTTCAGACGGTTGTTTACCGAGCAGCACGGACGCGCGTTTCGCGGTGTACAGGAAACTCGTGCCGTGAAAGCCGTATTTCCGCACGCCGTACTTCTCATACCATTCATACGGCACGGCGTACAAGAAAGACGCGGGCGGCATGGTCTGGTGCCACGCGGTATCCATGATCGCGCAGTGCGGTATATTGGGCAGCGCCTTTTTCGCCGCCTCAATGCCCATGATATTCGCGGGGTTGTGCAGGGGACCCAAATCCTTCACCCCGTTAAACGCCTCCATCGCCGCGTCATCAACAATCACGCTTTTCGTGAACGCATCGCCCCCGTGCAGCACGCGGTGTCCCGCCGCCTTGATAACGCTCATATCGGCAATCACCCCGTGTTCGGGGTCCGTGAGCAGCGATATAATGAGGTTCACCGCATCGGTGTGGGTGGGGCAATTGCGCCGGCGGGTATACTCCGCTTTTCCCTTCGCCTTATGGGTGATAAAGGACCCGTCAAACGTCACCTTTTCCACAACGCCCACGGCCAGCACGTCCTTCGCCTCCCAATCGTACACCTGATATTTCGCCGAAGACGACCCGCAGTTCAAAGTTAAAATAACCATTCTTTACTCCTTTTCTTTCTTTTTCCCTTTTTACCATTATATATAAAAAACAGAAAACAGATACGGATAGTTTACTCCGATTACCGGATGATGTCTAGCGTTTACCGGATGATGTCGAGCGTGATACGGCGGCGTTAGCTTGGCGTCCGGCGGGGAGCGGGACGGTACGCGGCGTTAGCGGGAAACGGCGGGGGCGTTAGCGCGGAATGGCGGGGGCGTTACGCGGAATGGCGTGGGCGTTGACACGGGACGGCGGGAGCGTTGGCGTGGAACGGCGGGGGCGTTGGCGCGGGACGGTAGGGGCATTAGCGCGGAATGGCGGGAGCGTTGGCGCGGGACGGCGGGAGCGTTGGCGCGGAATGGCGGGAGCGTTGGCGCGGAACGGCGGGAGCGTTGGCGCGGGACGGCGGGGGCGTCAAGGGAAAACGCTAGGAGCGTTCAAGCCAGACGCTAGTTAGCGTCAAGGGAAAACGCTAGTTAGCGTCAGCGAGAAACGCTAGGAGCGTTCAGGTCAAACGCTAGTTAGCGTCAAGGGGAAACGCTAGTTAGTGTCAAGGAGAAACGCTAGTTAGCGTCAGCGGGAAACGCTAGTTAGCGTCAAGGGGAAACGCTAGTTAGCGTCAGCGGGAAACGCTAGTTAGCGTCAGCGGGAAACGCTAGGAGCGTTCAGGTCAAACGCTAGTTAGCGTCAAGGAGAAACGCTAGTTAGCGTCAGCGGGAAACGCTAGGAGCGTTCAAGCCAGCGCTCATTAGCGTTTAGCGCAACGGCGGGGAGCGTGGCGCGGAAGAGAAGCGGCGGCGAGTCTGTGGGTTCCGCATGGAGCGAAAGGAAGCGTTAACGCGCATAATGTCTTTATTCTTTACGAAATATAGGGTATACTTACTAGTATAAAGAAGGAACCGTATGAAGGATATACGAGCGTATCGGGTCTGTATAGCGGCGCCTTTCTTTAATTATTTTATTTTTAAGAGGAGTTGGATGATGAAACGCTTTTTAGTATGGTTTGGCATGTGGGCGGCGGCGGCGCTGCTGCCCGCGGTTTCGGTTGGGGCGCAGTCCGCGCCGTACGCGGGGATGGCGCGGGTGCCTGCGGGGACGTTTATGATGGGGAGCGATAGCGGTTTAGACAATGAGAAGCCGGTACATCAGGTAACGATAAGCAAGGCGTTCTCTATAGGGAAGTATGAGGTAACGCAAAAGGAATGGCGGGACGTGATGGGGACGACGGTGAGGCAGCAGCGGGACAAGGAGGATTGGGGTTTGGCTGGAGAAGGGGATGATTATCCCATGTATTATGTGAGCTGGCTTGAAGCGGTAGAATACTGCAACAGGCGGAGTGTGAAGGAAGGGCTTGAGCCCGCGTATAGCGGGAGCGGGGACGCGATACGGTGTAACTTCAATGCGAGCGGGTATCGATTGCCGACCGAAGCCGAATGGGAGTGGGCGGCGAAAGGGGGCGGGAAGGATCCGCTTGAGTATGACTATGCAGGGAGTAATGACGCGGGGAACGTTGCGTGGTATGGGGATAATAGCGAGTATAGTACGCATCCTGTGGGGACGAAGCTGGCGAACAGTCTTGGGATACATGATATGAGCGGGAACGTGTTGGAGTGGTGCTGGGACTGGTATGATTCCTATGGGAGCGCTGCCGTGACTGATCCCATGGGCGCCGCTTCGGGCAGTTACCGCGTGGTACGCGGGGGGAGTTGGTACTACGATGCACCGTACGTGCGCTCTGCCTCCCGTGGCAGCAGCAGTCCTACGGATCGGTACTTGTTTCTGGGCTTTCGGGTGGTTCGCCCCTGAATGTGCAACCGCACAGCACGGTTGCACCGGAGTTTAGCCGGCTAAACTCCACGCCTCTTTTGGAAGGGGCGTTCCCTGTAGTCCGGCGGAGCGGCGCGGGGGGATGCGGACGAGCCGCTCATCATGAGCCGTTTATTGCCGCTTCCCCAATACAACATAGTCTGATACACTATAGCGTCTACAAGGAAACAAGGAGAAATGAGGGCGCTCGTATGATTATCAATGCAAGCATTACGGGTATAAGCTATACGCCGTTCCTGTGTCCTGATTTGCCGCTCTATCAGTTTGAAAACGTACAGGCGGCGCTGAACCATGACGCGAGTTTTTTACTGCAAACCGGACGTCATACGGTCGCGGTGAGCGCATGGGTTTCCCCAAAACGCACCCGCTCCTATCCGTATGCCCGCGTATACAATACGCTCATAGCAAGCGGTAAAAAAATAACGATCATTCCCTTTGTGAAGGACGAAGGCAAGGACGGAGACAGGGATTTTATTCAATGGGATACCGTCTCGCTGATGAGTCTGCTTGGCGTCAATGTCATCATCGCCGCTTATGCGGACGCCGAAAAGAATCAACGCTACGCGCATAAAATCACCAATCAACGGTTTAACGCTGAGTATATCAGCGGCAAGATTCAGGATTTGTTGTCCTATCAGTCGGACGCGCTGCATTGGAATATAGAGCAAATTAACAACATCGCCGTTGCGGCGGAATTATCAAAACACTATTACGAAAGCATCAGCATAAAAACCGGCGTTACGCTCCATTCGGTTCAGGGCATTGAAAAGCGTATCGCGACCATTAAAAACGATACGTTTCAGTTTTTGTCGCGGAAGAACGCGCAATCCGCGCAGCAAAGAGAGATTAACACAATCCAGCCGAAAGAATGTGTGCAAGCGGATATGAAGGCTCGCATAAACATTACTAATTATTTGGGAGGAACGTATTATTTTACGTGCGATGAGGCAAGAATAGAGAAAGATACTGTTTATATTATAGAAGGTAAACATACAAAACAGGGAGAGCTGCCCTCGCTGGACGATATAAAGGACGGTTTAATCAAGATGATTCTGTATTCAAATCTTAAACATGTTTCCATAAACAATACCCTGTATGCGGCAAAGCCTGTGCTGAAATTAACGGCTGGCGGCGCTGCCTCTGGTATCAGCGCGGACAAGAAAAAGATCATTGAGGCGCTGCTGAAAGAAGCGCGGGCAAATAACTTTACCCTTGAAGTGCCTCAAGGATACGCTCATGCGTGAAATACGGAGCCCCTTGCGGTATCCGGGGGGTAAAACCCGCGCGCTCAAAACAATTCTGCCGCTGATTCCGCGGGGGTTTGCGGAGTTTCGGGAGCCGTTTGTCGGCGGCGGTTCTGTTTTCTTAATGGTAAAACAAACTATGGGTCATGCCGCGCCTTTTATCATAAATGATTTGAATTATGATTTATATTGCTTTTGGAAATCCGCGCAAGATGAAAACAACCGCTTATATGAGGCGGTACTCAGGATAAAGAACACGGAACCTAACGGACGGAACCTCTTTGCATACTACACTGCGGGTGAACGCGCATGGACGGATTTTGAGCGCGCGGTACGTTTCTTTGTGTTGAACCGCATAACATTCTCCGGCACGGTTGACTCCGGGGGCTTTTCTGAAAAGGCGTTTGCAGGAAGGTTTACCTATTCGTCCATCGAAAGAATTAAACCGCTGGAAGAAGCGCTCAGGGGCGTATCGATAGCACACAAAACGTATGAAGATATTATTTTCGAGGAAGGAGATAATGTGTTCATTTTTCTTGACCCGCCCTATTATAGGCAGGCAAAATCCCGTCTTTACGGTAAGAACGGCGACTTACACACCGCGTTCAACCATGAAAAGTTCGCGCGGGATATGAAGCATTGCCGGCATACATGGCTTATCACCTTGGATAATACGGAGAAGATACGCGAATTATTTAGCTTTGCGTATATATACGAATGGGAACTACAATACGGCATGAATAACTACAAACAGGGTAAAGCCGAAAAGGGCAAGGAATTATTTATTTCAAATTATGAGATCGATTGCTTTGAGCGGAGGAAGCAGCCGGAATTATGGACCGGCTCTGTGTAGCGGGCGAGCGAGGGCGCGTGAAGCGCCGCTAAAGCCGCGGGGATACGCCCCGCCCAGCGTGGAGGTTTGCGAGTTCTTCACGCTGCTATGGGGGATGCAAGGGGGCGTATCCCCCCCTTGCGTGTTCTCCGCCGTCCGGCGCATTATATTGACAAATACTTCAAAGAACATATACTTAAAAAGCATGACAGTCCTTGAATTCAGTCAAAAAATGGTTGAAATCCGGCGGATGGGGTATATAAAAACAATGCGTAACGGTCCGACAGGCATTGGATATACCCTTGAGACGCTGCTGGGCATACGCGAGAACAATACCGCACACCCAGATATTGCGGGAGCGGAACTAAAAGCCCATAGAACGGACAGCGGTACTATGATTACTCTTTTTACGTTTAATAATAAGGCGTGGATAATGCCGCCATTAGAAGCTGTAAAAAAATACGGCAGCCTCGATAAAGACGGCAGACAAGGTTTATATTATACCATGTCGCGTACGCCTAACAGCGCCGGACTGTTTCTGTATGTTACGGACGCCGCTATTTCCGTCAGGCATATTTCTGGAGCCGTTGTCGCTGAATGGCGCATGGCGGCGTTATCAGAACGCTTCAAGCAAAAGCTGCCGAAGCTTATAGTCGTTTCCGCGTTCACGGAAGAACGGGCTGGCGTAGAATATTTTAATTATCACCGCGCACAGTTGATGTGCGGAACATCGCCGGAGCTTTTAGCCGGACAATTCAGATCGGAACATATTAAGGTCGATCTGCGGTTACATGATAAGGGGACAATGGCGCGGAATCACGGGACAGGGTTCCGCGTCTATGAACGGACATTACCCTGTCTTTTTAGCAATGTACATGATATATGAACTATACCGTTGTCAGAAATAAAACATACGATTATACCGGTCAATCCTACGCTTCCGTATATCCCAATTTACATAAATATCCCGCAACCATGCTGCCGCAGTTAGGTATAGACGTTCTCAAGGAGTTTGCCATTACCAAAGGCGCATTGCTTGATCCGTACTGCGGTTCCGGCTCGTCTTTTATGTGCGGGATTGAATGTGGTTTAACAACTATGGCGGGATTTGATATTAACCCTTTGGCGGCCCTTATTTCAAAAGTAAAATACACCCGTCTTTCGTTAGATGAAATTGAGCATGTAAAACATATCTTGCAACATACGCTCGTTGAATTTCTCAACGATGAGAAACGGCTTCACACTATACGCATACCGACGGTAACGAATATAGATTTCTGGTTTTCCAAAGACGTAATTAACAAGTTAGCGGTACTTAAACAGGGTATTGACGCTATAGAAAACGCCGATATACGGAACTTCTTTTTGCTTCCCTTCTCTGAAACGGTCAGGGACTGTTCATATACAAGAAACGGCGAATTTAAACTGTATAGGATGAAAGACGAAGATGCCGTGAACTTTAATCCGGATGTTATAAGCGTCTATTTTAAGTATGTCAATGATATAGCGTCATATTATCAAACCTTTTATTTGCCAAGGTTGAAGAAGCCGCTGCTGATACGTATACGGAACGAGGCGTTTCAACCAAAGGCGGAAACGTACGATGTCGTCTTAACCAGCCCGCCATACGGAGACAGCAGAACCACGGTAGCGTACGGGCAGTTTTCAACGCTCTCCAACGAATGGCTTGGAATTCAGTATGCAAGAAAAATTGATAGCATGTTAATGGGCGGCGCAAAAACGTCTGGCATTATTCCTACCGGCGTTATTGCGGATTATATATATGAAATATATAGGGCTGACAAGAAGCGGTCTTTAGAAGTTTCCTCATTCTATACTGATTTGGGGCTGTCTATACAAGATGTTGCAAAAAGCGTAAAGAAAGGTGGGAAAATACTCTATATCGTTGGCAATAGAACCGTAAAAAACATTCAACTGCCTACCGATCAATTTATTGCGGAACAGTTTGAAGAGCATGGGTTTAAGCATATCATCACCTATAAAAGGGCGTTAAGTAATAAATCAATGCCGAGTAAGAATTCTCCCACAAATAAAGCGGGAAAGACGGTACAGACGATGCTCTATGAGTATATTGTCGCGTGTGAAAAAGTAGTGTGAGCCGCAGCGTGTTCTCCGCCGTCCGGCTATACGCGCCGCTCCAATTTCTCCGCAATCACCTGTAAATCACCGCCGGAGGGATGCTGAAACACCTTGAGCCCGAATTCCTGAAGGGTAGCCAAGAGATGATCGATAATATCAGCCTGAAACCGCTCGTAATTCACCCATGCCGTATCCGCGCTAAAGAGGTATATCTCCATTTGCAAGCCGTTTTCATTGGGCTGGAGGTAGCGCACCATGTTCGTCATGTTCTTTGCGGCTTGGGGGAGCGCCTTCAAATAGGCTTCGGTATACGCGCGGTACGTGCCGAGGTTCGTCAGATGCCTGCCGGAAACGTAGTCGTCTTCGGGAATAGCGAGCGTCTTGTTGTACTCGGTTATTTCCGCGAGCTTGGTCTTCATGTATGCCGCAAGCGGCGGAAGCGCGGATAACCGTCCGATTTCTTCGTGGGTAAGGAAGCGCACCGACCGCATATCAATATAAATCGAACGCTTGATACGCCGCCCGCCGGCATCGCTCATGCCGCGCCAATTCTTGAAACTGTCGGATACCAGCGCGTAAATGGGAATAGACGTAATCGTCTTGTCCCAATTCTGCACCTTCACGGATTGCAGGGTAATGTCAATCACGTCTCCGTCCGCATTGTACGCGGGCATCTCTATCCAGTCGCCGATACGCACCATATCGTTGCTAGAAAGCTGCATACTGGAAACGAAGCCGAGTATCGAGTCCTTAAACACCAGCATCAGCACCGCGCTCATCGCGCCCACGCCGCTCAAAATCCCCAAGGGCGACACGTTTATCAGGGTTGTTACTACCAGAATACCGCCAACGATATACAAAAACACTTTGGCAAGTTGAAGGTACCCCTTAATCGGTTTCCGTTTGGCTATTTCCGCGGCGTCGCTCCGGTATATGAGGTTGACGCCGTTGAGAAACGCGGCGCAGATATGGGCGGACATGCCCGCCATATACGCGACAATGAGCCGGCTGATAAAGACGGTCATGCCGCCGCCCGCGGTTAGGAAGGCGGGAATCAGTACGTACGCGGCGATTGCCGGTATGAGGCGGGAGAGCCGGATGAAAAAGCGGCTCTCCATGAGTTTGTCGTCCCATGTCGTTTTGGTCTTTTTAACTATGCGGTGTACCATGAACAAAACGAGGATGAACGAGCATTTGGCGATGATCGCTACGATGGCAATGAATATAAGCAACGCAAGTATGGTATTGAACCGCCCTATCCACTCAATGGAAAGACCGGATGTCGCCCAAAAACGTCCCAATACGGTGTTGATGATGCCGGGCATTGTTTCCTCCTGTTAATAGGCGGGCGTTTGTCTAAAACTCCGCCAAGCCGAGGGCTCTGGGATACGGAATAACGTCGCGTATGTTCGCCATACCGGTAACGTACTGCACGAGCCGTTCAAAGCCCATGCCGAACCCCGAATGAGGCGCGGTACCGAAGCGCCGGAGGTCAAGATACCACTGATACCGCTCCGTGTTCATGCCGAGTTCCGCCATGCGTTGCTCCAATTTCGCGGCATGTTCCTCACGCTGGCTTCCCCCGATGATTTCTCCAAGACGCGGCGCAAGCACATCCATTGCCCGCACGGTCTTTTCGTCATCGTTCATCTTCATATAAAACGCTTTTATCTCTTTGGGGTAATCCGTCACGATCACGGGACCATGCGCGACTTCTTCGGTCAGGAACCTTTCGTGTTCGCTCTGGAGATCGCAGCCCCAAAAGGGCTTGAACTCAAAAGCAGCCGCATGTCTTTCCAATTCCTTAACCGCATCCGTGTAGGTAATGTGCATGAATGGGGAATGAACAACGGATTCCAGCATAGCGATAACGCCCTTTTCAACATGGGCGTCAAAGAATGAGAGGTCTTCGCTACAGTTGACAAGCGCGTAGGTAATAAGCGCCTTGAGAAAATCTTCGGCTAACTCCATAGCGTCATGCAGGTCCATAAACGCCGCTTCCGGCTCTATCATCCAGAATTCAGCCAAATGGCGGGCGGTGTTGGAGTGTTCCGCGCGGAACGTGGGACCAAACGTGTACACGCGGGAGAGCGCGGACGCATACGTTTCGGCTTCAAGCTGCCCTGAAACCGTGAGGAACACTTTTTTCCCAAAGAAATCTTCCTGAAAATCCACCGGCTTCCCTTCCTCCCGCACGAGCTTCTCTATATCTAGCGTCGTTACCTGAAACAGAGAGCCTGCGCCCTCCGCATCGTTTGCGGTTATGATGGGCGTATGCACATAGTGAAAGGAGCGTTCCTTAAAAAAGGCGTGAACCGCATAGGCAAGACCGCTACGCACACGGGCGACCGCCCCGAAGGTATTGGTCCTTGGGCGGAGGTGGGCGATGTCTCGCAAAAACTCGAAGGAGTGCCGCTTTTTCTGCAATGGGTACGCCTCCGGGTCCGCATCCCCGATAAGGCGGATGTCTTGCGCGGCTACCTCTGATTTCTGTCCGGCAGCCGGAGACGGCACAAGAGCGCCCGTTATTTCAACCGAAGCGCCCGTTCCTAGGGCGGAAAGAACCGCGTCTCGCGTGACCCGGTCCCGCGCCTCCGGCGGCGCTTCCAGTGGCGTTTTTTCAAACGTACATTGCATATTGCTCACGCAAGAACCGTCATTCACCTCAATAAAGACGAGGTTTTTCAGTTCCCGCTTTGTTCTCACCCACCCGCGGACAACCACCGGCTGCCCTTCGGCATGAGCGCGTATTATATCTTTAATAAGATCAACCATAAAAAGCAGTATACTGCGATTTTTACATTTCCGCAATGTAACCGCTTGACAAAAAACAAAAGGTTGCGTATACTAGGGTCATTAGCGGCTGTCGTATAATGGTAATACCCCAGCCTTCCAAGTTGGAGCCGTGGGTTCGATTCCCATCAGCCGCTTGTTTCTATACCGCCCGCCCGTCTTTCGCCGCATCCGGCGCACGCCACATCTGGCGCAGTATCAACAACATGACCCATTCGACGCCTTGCTTTACCGCAAGCTAGCCGCTTCACTTTGCGAAGCTCTCTTCCAAAACTGGCTGCGCCCTATGCCCAGCCCGATTTCTCCCCTCATTTCGAGGGTATCGGCTTTATATTTGCCGCCGTCCGCTTTGTGGTAGATGATTTTACACTTGTACATCTTGCCGTCTTCGGGGTTGATGATGCTGCCGCCCGACCATTGCCCCGCCTTTTCCTGACGCAGCCTGAAAATCCACGGCGTTCCTACCACGCGCATCTGATTCACCTTCCCGCTTACCGGAAAACCCTTGTAACTTTCCTTACAAGCCGCCGCGACTTGGGTTTGCGGGAACCCCGTAACCGAAAGCATCTTTCCGTATAAGAGACCATCGTTTTCCAGATAGATTTCCCAGCCGGCTGTTGTCTTTCCGGTCTTTTCATCAACGCTGATCCAAAATCCCACTGCGGGATCAGCCGCAAAACTAACGCCCGCCATGACCGCCGTCGCCCATGCGACAAAAAGCAATTTCTTCATCTGTTACTCCTCATTGAATTGTTGTCCATGCGCTGCTTTATGTGCGCGGACGCCCTATCATACTACACTTGGAGAAAAATTGGCAGGGGTACGGCGCATTGCGGAGGCGCAGGGTTACATCCCGCCGCCGCTAGGGGAAGAGAAGGGACGAAAGGAGAGCGGCAAGAAAGGAATCAGAGCGTTTAGCATAGCGAGTGGCGATACCACCAACCTTGAACAACCTATAAGAAAAGATATACCTCCTAATCGTGCTGATTATGTATCAAAAATAATAGACAGGTTTAGAATAGGTACTCCTGAAGGTAAGAATGTATTTTTGAAATACTATAAACCAGAGGTTGTAAATAGTATCCAAATGAGAACCTCTTACTTTGATTCTGATAAACATAAAATATATATAGACATTGATAAAGATATAAATGATCCACGCGGTGATTGCTGTGCGTATTTTCATGAATGGGGACATTATATTGATTATGTTACTGGGAAGGAAGGAGGACAAAATGAGCATACAAGGTTATCAACAGCAGATTCAAAATTTGGAGAGTTGTTGAGAACAGATTTTGACAACTATATACAAAACTATATGAAAAAGAATAAAATTATAGAAGAAGAGACTCATAGACAAATAACAAATGATCTGCATGCAAAGATGAATGCAAATAACCAAATATCAGACTTGTTTAATATGCTGTCAGGTGGTAAAATAAATAGTAGATTTGGGCATGATATAAATAAATTAAGCATGGATGAGCGAACTATGT
>JAISMJ010000010.1 GCA_031276815.1 Treponema sp. | reverse complement strand
ACCGTAAACAGGGACATGGCGGTATCTTTTATCGTCTTGATGAGGCTGCCCATGCTTTCCCTGGTCCGGTTCAGGAGCCGCATCATCTCCCCTATCTCGTCGTTGCTCCGCACTTCTATGGTTCCGGTCATATCGCCTTCCCCGATTTTTTGCAAAACCGAATAGACCCCCTTTATGGGCAGGCTGATACGCCGGGACACAAAATAAATAATCACCAGCGCAATAAGACCGGTAAAAAGGCCGATGGATAATATGACCAGCATCACCGTGTTCCGGGCGGACATCACCACGGAGCTTTCCTTTACCGATATGACATACCAGGGATCGGATGCCCCGTCCATGGGTACCGGGCGGTAACTGATATACAGGGTGTCATTGTTTTCCCGAAACTTTGCCGAACCGGTGTTTCCCGCCATCATATCCGCAATGGCGTTTTTATATTGGTCTGAAATGGCAAAGGGTTGTTCCCCGGTTCGTATGTTTCCCTGTGAATCCAGAAGGGCCTTACCCTGGGCATCCGCAAGCATTACCGTTTTTGTCATTTTCCGGTAACTGTACAGCTCTTCGAGATAGCTTGCTTCGGGATGGGCGACCACAACGCCTTTTCCATCCAGAATGAAAGCCCAGGAACCTTTTTCGGAGGACCCAACAATAAAATCCTGGAGGGCGGATAATTTAATATCGCCGCCCATAATGCCTATCATTTCCTGATTTCCGGTGATGGGATAAAAAATCGACGCGCAGGGAGCATCCGTACTCACCGAATAGTAGGATTCGGAAACAAAGGGCTTGCGGAGTTGTTCCATTTGGGTGAACCACCAGCGGTTCTTCCGGTCCCCCAGGCTGCCGCTGGAACGTCCGGTCTGCATTCCGTCCATACCCTGGGCATAGAGCAGTTCAAAATAGGGATTACGCTCAATACAGGAAGCAAGAGCAGCGGTTTGCGGGGCTGTTTCCATGGAAATCACCTCGTTGTTAAAAGACAACTCTTCAACGACGTGGTAGGCCCGGTTGATAAAGGAATAAAGCTCTCCGGCGATCATGGCGGAAAAACGGTCGTTTTCCGCAAAAAGCTGATCTTCATAGCTCTTTGTATATATAAGGCTAAAGCCGGTTAATATTACCCCCAGAATAAGCGCAATAATAATCGCGAAAGAAAACAGCATCTGTGCAAAAAGAGTTTTTTTCATGTGCCTGTCCTATAATGCCCCTTCGTTTCAAAATATAGGTCATTTTATTTATTCTCTATTAGCATTGTCAATACCCCCGCGGTACGTTTGCCGGTAATACGTGATAAGTTCACCCCGCCGGATAAGAGAGGAGGCGGGGATTTCACGGCGGAGGAATTGTGCTGATATACATCCGGGTGCGCTGGTCGATAGAGAGCCGGTTGCCGGCTTGTAGGCTATAGCGAATGACTTATTGGCTATAGCGAATGCGCCGTTGGCTATAGCGAATGAGCCGTTGGCTATAGCGAATGAGTTGTTGGCTATAGCGAATGCGCCATTGGCTATAGCGAATGCGCCGTTGGCTATAGCGAATGAGTTGTTGGCTATAGCGAATGAGCCGTTGGCTATAGCGAATGGGCTGTTGGCTATAGCGAATGACTTATTGGTTATAGCCTATACCGGCGTATTTTGAGAATAGGGAGAAACGGAACGTCTGTATGCGTAAGAAAGCGGCGGGTTTGGGCGGCGGGCGGCTTGATGCGCCGTGTTATGCGGTATATATACCGTGATCCGTGATCGGAACGTCCGCTTCGCGCCTGCCGCTGTGTGAAACATGAACAGAGCATAGCGCCGAAGCGTGGTTTCCGCACGTTTTTTTACCCTTTTTGTACCGGTTTCACTCGTTTTCAAACGGTTCTCCCTTTTTCGCGTACGGTATATATGCGCCGCTTTGGAGCGAGGGGGAAGCGGCGCACAAAAACGGGCGGCATTGGGCATACCACGCACCCGCTGCATTAAACCGCCGCGCGGGGATCGTATTTATATATCTTCTTCCAAGACAGCCATCCGTTTTGTCAGGATTATATTGTAAGGGATTATGATAAAAATATCAATTAAGCCGGCATATAGCAAAGATATACTTGCTATCGCAAGGTTCGGTCCAAGCATCTCTTTTACTTCCAAGTACTTCATAATGGTTACAAAGCCTATTATTACCACTATTAACGCCGTTATCCACGCTACTTTCCGGTAACTCTTAAAAAAGAGCCGCGCCCTTGATAGTTGCGCCAACGAAGCCTCCGCCTTAAAAGGCGATATAAAAGCATCCTTACCATAACTTGCGCCGAATAACATCCATTGATATGCCAACGGGAATATCACCATAATAATAATGCTTGGAATATCAGCAAACGTATCTAACGTTCCTCCCGATGTGAATACCACTGCGGCAAAACAGAGCGCCGCAACCAAACCGGCCAAAAAATAATTCCGTATCATAACAGACTCCTACGAAATAAAATTTATTCTTCATACGAAGAACGGATTGCGAATAAAAAATTATACAAAGATTGCGCGGGATCTTCAGGAAATATGACGCTTATTCCAGCCGTCCGGTATAGCGTATGACGTTCATATAGAGGGTCTTTCATAGATAGCGCCGCAAAAAACAGGGCGATCATAATGCAAGCCGCCAAAACGGTACGATACCATACACCAACGCCGCCTTTCTTGGGCGTATCTCTCTTTAATGGCAGAGGGATCTGTTTTGGAGGCGGAGTTTTAGAACGGTTATGTTCAACTTCAATGGTATATGCGTCTTTGATAAGCGTATCAATGTTCATGGTTCGCTCCTAGGCGTGTTTCTATATATGACTTGATAACGGAGATTCTCCACCGGACGGTATGTGGAGACATTCCTTCTATGAGGCCGATTTCCGTTGAGTTGAGTTCTTCAACATATTTAAGAAAAACGATCCGTTTGTCTTTTTCATTCAACGTATTAATAACCTGTCTGCATGTCTTGATACGGTCTTTATCAATAATATCGTCAATAATGCTTTTTTGATTATTATAATTAACCAAGTCGTGTCTATCTATCATCTCAATCGAAATCGTGTTTTTTGATTTTCTGATTGTATCAACAAAGTAATTTCTCGCAATAGTATATACCCACGTGGATAATGAGTACATGCCATTGTATGTTTCAATAGCACGAAACGCCTTAATAAGCGCCTCTGAAACAATATCCTCATGTTCGGACGATGGCAGTCGCTTGAATGAAGATATATAGACCAGCAAGCGCGGATAAAAATATTCCCATAATTCTTTGAATGCCTCACGGGCTTCTTCCTGATTGCCGAGCGCCTTTCTTTTTAAGAGTTTGCCATCAATACCGTTCATATTTTATTATACGGATAGAGGATCGAAGTGTTGGTATTTTTATTGTGTTAATGGATAGCGGGAATAGGAGAGCCGGCGGAAATGGTCCGGGCGTCACGCCTCAAAAAAAGCGGGGGACCGCGGAAAACACGCGGCGCCGGCGTGGGGAAGGGGCGCGGCGCCGGAAGCGCCGCTCGTTTGGCGTTTGTTGTACCGCGCACGCCCGTTATGACGGTCAAAAGCTATACGTCAATACAAGACGCGCAAAGCCGTTGTCGTGGTAGTATCCAAGCTGCCCGTGTTCATCGCCGCCGAAAATACCCACCGAACCTTCAATACTCACGGCGTCTCTCGTCCAGACGATTGCGGGTACAATCAAAAAGTCCTTGTCCTCTATGCCCCACAGAACCGCGGCGCGTATTTCCAATTCATCGCGGAGGAATTTCTTTGAAAAAAGCGCCGTAAGCCGCGTGGACGTACTATCGCTTTCCGCTTCAATATCCATTGGATTAATAACCGGATCGATCTTATCATGTAAAAGCGTTATCGTCTCGTTTACTTGGAGATTGAGATTAACGCCCCAAAACAGATCGCGGTCAAAGCCGAAAGACCACGCAAGGTGCGGGTTGTACACCGCGCCGTCATCGCCGGCAAGATCGTTTGTTATATTCGCGGCGAATTCCGCCCGGACATTAAACCCAAACAAGACCTGCGCCCAGTCAACGCCGATGTGGTGATAGGGGTTGTACAGGAACTCAATGCCGCTGATCGCGGGAGTTGGGGTCTGCGTAAACGTCATTTTCACGGCGGGCTTCGGCAGCCGCCCGTAATAGTACTGCACGCCAATATCAGATGAACCCAGGGTCGTGGTAAACCGTCCGCCCGCCTGCGCGTAGTTGAGCGTTGCGATATCGGGCGTGCTTGGTACCACCGACGGATTTATCGCCTGTAACTGCGCCATCTGCCCCGGCGCCCAGCGTCCCTCCGACGCAAAACGCCACGGTTCAAATGTGGGTACAAAAACGCCCTCTATTTTTGAGAATTGCCCAAAACGCGCCGTTGCATGAATAAGCGGACGGGCGATTTTCATATTCATCGCATCGCTTACATCGGTTATTTCGGTGTAATCAAGCGGATTTATCACGTCAAGCGGTCCGAGACTGTCCGCCTTTCCCCATGTGAGTTTACGCAGTCCGCCTTCAATTTCAACGACGCCAAAGTAGGCTCGGAGATACGCTTCATCAAACGCTACCGGCAATGATGTAGGGGACAATTTTAGCGCAATAACCGCGTCTCCAAACGCATTGCCGGCGGAGAACTTCAGCGTACCGGAAAAAACATCGCCAAGCCGCGTTTTGTTCAGCCCGTCGGAAAAGTCCTTACCGTATCCCAGCAATGAAGCCGAGACCTCGCCGCTTATGGAGACGCCGCCCGCCGCCGCTTCGCCGCCGCCACCGCCACCGCTTGACGCCTCCACCTCCGCGTCTTCATCGTCGAACCCAAAGCCGAAATCCTGAGCGGCAAGGGGAAACGCCGCCAGCAGCAGCGCCGAACATGAAAAAACTGAAAAAAATGATAGAAAACGCCGTTTCATTGGTTCCTTCCTCGTATTAGAAAAAATTAAAAAATTCATCGTATCCTTCTTTAGTGGGCTTTCCCAAAACGCGCGCTCCATTGAGGCTGGTTTTGGGAAAACGCTCAAGCTCTAAAAAAATAAACAATCAGCGGGTTTTTCCCGTTTCAAGATAGGCGGTAGTAAACACGGATTCGGGTATCGGGTCATCGTACCGCACGATATCCAGATAAATAGTCGTGGACGTACCGGCCGCCACAGTTGCGATTTTCGTTTGCGTAGGCGTGAGTCGTCCCTGTACGTCCTTGAAATTCGACATTTCCATAACCTTAACCTTCCTATCGCGGCGGTCATACATTTCGCTCTTGTATATGAGAAAGCTGTTTTTATCGACCCACACGATTGTTTGGGAATACTGATAGCCGCTCTCTTTGGGAACGGAGCGGATAACATAACATGCCGCGCCGTTTAGCGTTTCCTCACGCACAAGCGTATGGGTGTCGAGATTGACCTCTCTATCCGTAGACGATATATCGTCATACGAAAAATCCGTTCCCATAAAACTGCCGCCGCTTTCAGACGCCGCTATCCGCCGGACTTTCCCAAGGCTTGGTAAATATATCCAGCGGTCAGAGCCGCCGGATGCGGTGTCCATAGTCAAAAACCGCGTTCCCGCCACATTCTTCGGCTGCTGGAACACAATGACCGTGCGGGCGTTTCCCCGCGTGTCATCTTTTGAATACTGGTCGATGATCCGTTCCGTGGTCGAGCCGTTTTTAGCGGTAATCACCATACGGGAACGACTGGAAATCGTATTCATCTGAATACGGTCTTTCGCGGCTTTCATAATGGAAGCCGCATCTTGGGCGTTCAGTAACGAAACGCCCGCCATGAGCGATACGATGAACAACATAGTTCGTTTCATATTCTTCTCTCTCCTTAACTCATATAAACGTTCTAAAAAGCGGACTTCAGACCGCTTTTTCATATATGTAATGGAACTTTCCCAAAACTCCAATGCTTGGAAAAGCCGCACATATAACCATGAAGCGATGCGGCGGACACAGCGCGAAAGCGGCGCGGAAACGGCTTATTCCCGCTCCGTTCGTGTCCGCTGCTGACTGCCCGCCTATACCGGGCGGTGTCTCCCCGCAAATCTCTCTCTAACGCTTCCGCGGGGAATTTCTTCTACTATACCATTGGCTTGATAAAATTCCCAGACGGCTTGTTCTTCCGTTATTATTATAATCTGTTTCACGCCGTTTTTCCATAAATGAATTTGGGTTTGATAGTTGTAATCAATACCGGAATAACCGTGAGGCTTACGACAGCGGTTATCGCCATGCTTAACGCGATAAGCGATCCGAGTTCCGCCAGCATCTTGAATCGTGAGAAGGAAAGCACGCCGAGACCAGCGCCGACTGATATGGCGTTGATGAGGATCGCTTTACCGCACCCGATAAAAGTCCGGCGGAGGACGTCATCGCTGGACGCATGGTCCGTCTGATATTCCCGCTTGAAAAAATCAATAAAATGAATGGTGTAATCAATGCCGATGCCCACGGCGAGGCTTGCGATAATCGCGGTGCCAATATTGAGTTTTATGTTCAGAAAACCCATGACCGCAAAATTGCCCAGTATCGCAATCGCAAGAGGAACCGCGGCAATGAGACCCGATATCATTGAACGGTTAGACAGCGCGACAATGATAAACACTATAAGCACTGAAATAACGATTGAGACAATCTGCGCGTTTATAATAAGGTCGGTTATGGCTATTTCCTGTACCGCGCTGCCGCCGATTAACACGCGCACATTTTTTGGGAAATTTGCATCAATATACTTTCTAATAGCGGCAACCACCGCTTTCGTGTCATTATTCCCCGTTGTACGGAGTTGTACCATGGTTTTTATGGCTGTGGGTTCAAGCGGATCGTTTGAATACGAGAGACTGTCATCGCCGGCGAGCAGTACCAAATAATTTGAAATAAGCATCTGCAACTCTTCCCGCGTTTCCTTTCCATACCGCGCCGGTTCCGCCGGAATTTCATAATACGAAAAACCGTCGTAATTGGTAAGGCGCTGTAGTTCCCGCACAAGATCGACAGCGCTCATGGAAGGCGATTTTCCGGCTGCGGTATCAAGCAAGGCTATAATATCGGCGGCGTCGTAGCTGTCCGTCTTGGCGGGCGTTGTTTCTTCTTCCGCGCCGTCCATCAACGCGCCGTCAACCAGCGGTAATTCCGCATCAAAGCCGAAGCTTTCATCGCTAAAGCCAAGACTCTCGCCGTCTTCATCAAAACCGCTTTCGGCGGCGGTAGCGTCAAAGCCGAAGCTTTCATCGCTGAAGCCGAAATTCTCGCCGCCTTCATCAAAACCGCCTTCGGCGGCGATAGCGTCAAAGCCGAAACTTGCATCATCAAAACCGCCCCCGGCGGCTACAGTTAAACCTTCGGGGCTTTCATCAATATTAAACAACTGATTAATGCGCTTTATGACGTCCGTGAATCCCACAACCTTGCCTACATCGGGAACCCGTTCCATAAGATAGGCGGAAAGTCCGTCAACGGCGCGTAATACTTGGGGATCAAGCACTTCCTCGGTTGTATCCGCCTCCACGACAACGCTCAAATCGCGTGAACCGCCGAAATACTGCCGGATGAACTGGTCCGATCTGCTGATGTCCGTCTCATTTCGAAAAAACTCGATGATGCTATTATCAACAATGACTTTTGAAAGTCCGTATACTGAAACGAGTAACAGTAAAGACGTAATGATCAATACCACGCCGCGCTTCCGGGCAATGGAAACAAATATGTTTCCTATTACTGTATTCACACCATCAGATACGCCGCCGCCGCCGGATACGGTTTTCTTTTTTGTCCGTTCTTTCAAGACGCGGGGTCCGCGGATAAGCAATAGTGAAGGAATAAGCGTTATCGCTACTATAAAAGAAGCCAATACGCCGAAACTGGCAAAGAACCCGAAGTCCCGCATCGGTATAATAGAAGTGAAACAGAATGAGACAAAACCGGCGAATGTGGTGAGCGCCGCGAGAAACACCGGTTTTATCAGTTTCCGCATCAGAGCAAATATGAGGGCGCGGTGTTCTTCAGGACTAAGAGGCATATTGGGGTTGTCTTCCATGTAATGCGTTACCACGTGAATACCGTATGCGCTGCCCACAGCCACGAGGATTACCGGTAAAATGGTGGAAAGAATAGAAAGTTTTATCCCAAAGAGCGGCATTGCGCCGACTGTCCATACGACTGCGGCGATTACCGTAAGCAAGGGCAGGGTAACAAAGGTAAAACGCTTGAAGGAGAAGAACAGCACGCCCAACACCACCAGTACCACCAGCGGGATAAGTATGATAAGATCCATTCCAAGCGCTTCGTTAATGGTCGCGCTGATGACCGGCTGTCCGGTTACGTATACTTCGGCAAGCCCCGCGAACATTTCTTTTGCGGTTTCGCGTATTTTTATAAGGCTTGCGATTACTTCCGGAATACCCGAATCTTCTGTTTTAACATCAAGATTAACGACGACCTGAGTTGCCGAAAGATTGTCTGAAACGAGAGCGCCCCGGAACAAATCCCACGATGCGATCCGCCGTTTAAGAGCGTCGATTTCATCCGCTGTTCCTGTAAAATCCTCCGGCACCAAATCCGTAACGATGATGCTCTCATCGTCGCCGGTTATGTATTGGGTCGACATGATCGAATTGACGGTCTTGACAAACGGGATGATCTCTACCGCTTGGGCAAATTCCCGCACCCGCGCCAGAAACGCCGTATCAAAGACCGTGCCATATTGCCGTTCCAACCCAACAAGGATCATCACCGAAGACCCGAATGTATCTTCAATGTATTCCGAAATGACGCGGGCTTCATTCTCCTGCGGTATAAACCGCATATTGTTGTTATCCAACTCCGCCCTCATAAGCTGCACGGCAAAGAATACCGTCAGCGCCGCGATAATAGCGACTATAAGAGACGGATGTTTGTATAATTTTTCCATCAATCCTCCAAGGTTTCTTGATCTTTCAACAAAGAATAGTTACAATACATAAGAAAAGCAACAACAAGTTCGCTATAATATGTAGTGAATTGAACAAAACATGCTGTAGTGTTTAATTCACTACAAGTCAAGGAAGAAATGTGAGGAACTATGGAGAGTTCGGTGGACAAGGACGATAGGGAAAACAAAATCACAAAAGAAACCCGTAAGACGAAGTATACCAAGAAAGCGTTGCGGGACAGCCTCATTGAGCTTATGAAGTCGCGGTCTATTCTGCGTATTACCATTAAAGATATATGCGATCGCGCCGATATAAGCCGTTCAACCTTTTATGCACATTATGCGGATCAATATGATCTGCTCAGACACATAGAAGAAGAAACCATCGTTTATTGTGAAGATATGCTGAGAGAATACGGTAAAAAACGCAGCAAGGCTGAAATGATTCAGATGCTTGAAGAAATACTGCGCTACATAGCCTCCAATAGCACCCCGATACAAATGCTATTAAGCGAGAACGGCGATATTACGTTTCAAGAACGGTTTATCCGCCGGTTCATCCACCAGCAGCATGTGATGAAATATTTTGACGAAAAAGCGGATGATAATGATGAACTCAAGGAGTATTATTCTGTTTTTGTCATACACGGCGCCATTGCCCTTATACAGCACTGGCTAAAAAATAACATGAATATTTCTATTCAGGATTTAACAAGACTCATGATCAGTATCATGTAATACTCGTCGTTTATAGATAGGAACAGACCCTAGCCGCTGTGCTGACAACCTACAATATCAGAAGACAGGCTACGCTTGTTTCCACTCGCCTATGGTACGCTTCTCCCTGTCAAACGCCACCCCCACTTTGACCACTCGCCGCCCGTCCGCGCTATACGGAATAAGATATCCCTTCCCCTCTATCTGTTTGAGCGCGTCTTCCACAGTGCACCCATCGCTCATCTTGAACTCAAACACGTATATCGCATCTTCAGTCTTCACTACCGCGTCCGCCCGCCCCCGCGCGCTCCGCACTTCAGCCTCCGTGTATTGCCCCAGCAGCGTGAATACCAG
>JAISMJ010000079.1 GCA_031276815.1 Treponema sp. | reverse complement strand
GTTTTTTGAACAATGAAGGCGAATTCGCGTGTTTTTTTCATACATGTATTTGTCAAGACGGTATGATAATGCCGCGCTTCTCCGCTTCCGCTAAAAAAGATAGTACAGAACTAAAAACGCATTGAGAACTAATGAATATAGCATGTTGATACGTAATCATTGCGCGTTACACATTAAGCGCAACAGCCGCGTACATAAGCGCGTTGTATGTCCCGTGGGCAAAGGCAATGGCGTGCAGGGTTTGTATTCCATTGCCGGATTTCCGCTTGTTGAATATGAAAAACAGGAGGAGTCCGGCAAAAAGCGCGTTTGCTACGCCGAACAATCCTTCGTACACGTGGCAAAAAGCAAAGCTGACGCTTGACATCAGCATTGCCGGATACGGTCCATATTCCTTGAGCCTGTCGGACAGATAATACCTGAAAAAACTCTCCTCAAGGTATCCGGCGCTTAGACACGAAAGATAGAGAACGAACCAGCCTGTGGCTGTATACCATCCTGCTGCTGTATCCGGCGTCTGAATAGCAATATCAGCTTCAAAAGAAATACCGGACGCGCGTTCCGCTAGCCCGCTTAATACCGATATGCCTGCATTAATGGCGAGTAAGCCGAAGAAGGCGAGTATAAACGTCAAGAAGCCGTTTATGTTATTGGAAACCGAAGAACATACGGCGTTTCGGAGTACCGGCAAGAAAGGAGCGGATTCCCTCCGCCTACCGGTCTTTTCTTTGAGTAAAAGAAACCAAATAAACGCCAAAGGCGGTAGATTGTATATAAAAATACGTATCAGTTCCCGGCTAATGGAAAAAGCGATAACGGTTTCCTCTCCAACGCCTATAAACAGAGAAGGGAAAAAGAGAACAAGGTAGAGAATAACCGCTTCAAGTACCTGCATACGCCTATTGTATGAGTAAAGCAAAGTGTATTACAATACCGTTATAATGGGTGAGGAGGAAACGGTATGAGAAAAGTATATGCTTTCCTGTGTTTTTTTCTGTTAAACGGATATATATCAGCGCAGGACCCTATACTTATTTCGTATAAGCGGAATTTTGTGAAAGCGAGTATCGCTGAAAAACTGAATGTGCTCAACGAGGCGGCAGCCGTTCCGTATGATTCGGCGTTCATCAGGCAGGTTTACGATTTTGCTTTACAGTTTTCTTTGAGCAACGCTGATCTGCTTGCTGATGATGCGGATATGATAGCGCTGACAAAAGCAACCGTACAGGGCATCGGGCGGATAGGCGATAAGGATTCCGCGGAAATCCTCTTGAAGCTGTGTTCCCTTTACAATGACAGTTCCACACGTGTGGTGATTTTAGACGCTCTGGCGATAATTGCCCAAGGGAACGGGCGGGTTATTGCGGACCTGAACCAACTGCTCCTTGATCAGAATAACGCCTTTCTCCTAGGTATGGAGTTGGACTATCAGGCGCTTCAAGCCGGTGTTGCCGCGCTTGGAACGTTGGGCGATGAATCGTCCTACCCCGTACTGTTTTTCACGTTTTCCCTTCCATATCCCGATACCGTTACCGAGGCGGCACGGCTGGCGCTCATTCAAATTCGGGGGAACTACATGGCGTTTCTTGCCGGTATTATCCAGAATAATCCGCCGCATGACAAACTCAAAGCTTTTATACTCATTATGGACACTACGAAAGATGCCGTACAGATACCGGTTACTGATAAAAATATATTGGCTCAAACCGCTCTGGAAATGGGGCTTAACACAAACGACGCCGATTCCTATGCCCTGCGGTATGAAGCGGTACGCGCACTCACCGGTCTAGGCTGGACAGGCGCTTCGGCATTGGTTATCCGTCATTTTTATCAGGTGCAGACCGATTACGCACATGGAAACGCGGCAAAAGAGCGGTTTATTGAAGCGATATTGTGTCTTGGAGCAATGAGAACCCCGGAATCCGCTCAAATTTTGGCAATCCAGTTGGGACTGATCAATGCTCAAACAGAACAAACCGGTGATTTTGATAAAGATATACTGCTTGCGACGATCAAAGCCTTGGGCGATATTGGGGATAAGGTTGCATTTGATCATCTGCTTTATGCGGACTTCTTGTCGTATTCCAAGGAAGTAAAAGTCGCGGCAAAAACCGCTCTTGCGAAGCTCAAATGGTAAATAACATACGGATAACTCCGGTTCTCTGCGCCGCGTTTTGCGCGGCGGTAAGTTATTATGGTACGCCGCATCTTTCACCGGCGGCGTCTCTGCGCGGTATGCTCGCGCTGCTTGGGGGCGCCGCCTGCCTCACGGGTTTTCTGCGGACGCTCTTATCGGGGCGGACGTTTCTTTTCCGCGTACAGGATGATGAAGACAGAAGCGATGCGGCGCGGAAAATATATTGTATTCGGACGGCGCAGCTATACGTCATTGCAGCGGCGGCCGGCTTTTTCGCGGGTTTTGCAGCCGGAAGACCCATTCCAGTCAATACGGGGCTTCCGCCCGCGAACATAACCGGCATATACGGCGTTATGCAGGATGATCCGCGTATCTTTACCAATGAACGGGGAACGCGGGGCATGGGAACCATCGCAATACGGCGGACGCGGGGAGCGGAGACTACCGAGGCCTCCGCTTCGGGAACCGTGTCCGTGTTTTTTCCGGAAGGCGCTATCCCGCGGCTAAAAGAATTCGGCAGAGGCAGCGAAGCGTATCTTGAAGGTTCTTTTCTGACGCAAGGAGAGGAAAAAAAGAACGCCGGAGACGAAGCCCGCCTTTTTCGCGCCCATTCGGTTCATGTTGTACAATCTGCGCCGAAGAGCGAGCAATTCCGTACCGGACTTCGGCTTATGATAGCCGGACGTTTATCGCGGTACCGCTGGGGAGGGCTTGCGCTCGCCCTGCTGTTCGGCATAAAAGACACGCTTGATTCAACGCTCGCCAAGCAGTATCAAGCCGCGGGCTGCTCTCATGTACTCGCCTTATCGGGTATGCACCTCGCCGTTGTGTCCGCAGTCATAGCGTTCCTCCTGAAAAAACCGCTTGGTTTGAAGGCGGCGGCGCTTGCGGGCGCTGTTTTTATCACCGCGTATATCTACCTCGTGGGCAGTATGCCGTCTTTGAACAGGGCTGCGATCATGTACCTTCTTGGCACGATTACGTTGTTTTTTTCTCTGCCCAAGAATACGCTCTCTCTGCTGGGCATGGCGTTTTTGTTTCAAATTACGATACAGCCGGCGTCCGGCTCATCCCTTTCATTCATATTATCCTATCTCGCCCTTGCGGGCATTCTAACGTTAAGCGAGCCTGTTTACGCCGTGTTTCGGGGAAGACTGCCGGATTTTCTTGGGCAAAGCCTTGCCGCGTCCATTGCCGCCTTCCTTGCGACAGCCGGCGTTTCGGCCGCCTTTTTCGGCGTGATAAAACCCTTCGGCATCATAGCGGGGATCGTCATCGTACCGCTGACAACGGTTTTCATGCTCGGCTCCATGCTGGCGCTTGCCCTTGCTTTCACCGTACCAGCGGCGCTGGCGCGGCTTGATACGGCGCTTTCGTGGTATTATCACGGGCTTGAACGCATAGTATCATGGGCGGCGATTCCACCCGGCGTTGGTACCGCCCGCCCTATTCCGGTTCTGCTCGTATCGCTTGCGGTCATTGCCCTTGTTTTCGGCGCGTATCATACGCGGACGCTTCGATTGAAGGAAACGCATGGCGCCGCTTAACTACGATTCGCCGCAAAGCATCCGCGCTTTTCTTGACAGCCGGGGGCTGGGGATGCGGAAGAAACTCGGTCAGAATTTCTTGATACATCGAAACGCCCGCATGAAACTGGTTGACGCCCTCGGCATAACCCAAGGCTCTGTCGTATGGGAAGTGGGTCCGGGACTTGGCGCAATGACAAGCCTGCTGCTTGAACGGGGGGCAATCGTCAAGGCGTTTGAGATCGACGCGGGCTTTATTGCCGCCTTAAAAGAGTTTTTCGGCGATAATCCGCATTTTCACCTTATCGAAGGAGACGCGCTTAAAACGTGGCGGCTTCAACAGGAACCGCCGCCGATGGCGCCGCCGGCGGCGGCAGATTTTTTTCTTGGCAATCTGCCGTATACCATCGCGTCCGTCATCCTTGCGGACTTTATCGAGAGAAACCGTTTTTTCAAGCGGCTTGTGGTAACGGTACAAAAAGAGGTCGCGGAGCGTATCACCGCGCAACCGAAAAGCAAGAACTATTCCTCATTTTCCGTACTGTGCGCTTCCGCCTATACGGTAACGCCGCTGATGACGCTGAAAGGCGCGTCCTTTTATCCGGCGCCTCATGTGGATTCCCAAGGGGTACGCTTTGATATTCGCACGGACATCGATCCCGCCTCCGCATACCCGCCCCTCTTTAGACCACTTGTACGACGGCTTTTTGCATCCCGCAGGAAGACCGTCAAGAACAACCTCACCGCCTTTGCCGCGACCCGTTTCTCTGATCGCCGCGCAGACGGCGCGGCGGCGCTTGCGGTCGAAACGCTCCGTCAATGCGGCGTACCGGAGAATGAACGTGCGGAACGCCTTGAAATACAGGATTTTGTCGCCATAGCGGAAACCCTAGAGAGGCTCGGATCCCTTACAGAGCGCGGACATTCGGTTTGAAGCAACCTAACCGGCGTTTTCCCGCATCCGGCGGATAAGTTACCGGTGTGCGTCTATTCGCGCAATGATTTCACGTTCATATTTTTCATCGCTCAATATACGGTACATCTTTGTCGCTATCTTTTGCTTCATTGACACCTTTATTCTTATTTATTCTTAATTTTTATTTTCTCTTTATTCTGATGTTATAATTCCTGAAAAGTATTTCTTTATACTTACTATAGCCGTTTTTTAGGACATAGCATCCGTTTTATACGCCGCGCTTTTTTGAATAAATCATATTTAAACGGCATAAAAAGAAAAAGACGCGCTATGATTCGTCTCGAATGAGCGCATAATGCGGCGGCGGCGCCTGCCGCGGACTGTTTGTTCCGCTTCGCCTTTTCTTGGGGGGGGGGGGGGGTATAATCCGCAATAGATATGGTCATCGCTGCGATCTATTTCCGCGCCAAACCGCAAAAGTTCTCAAAAAATGAAATATTAGGCGCAATGCCAGCAAAAATAGTTGCGCGCAGTAAAAAGGAGCCAATTGACATTTTCTTCAAGATACGGTAAAATAATATAATTAACAGGCATGGAGGAAATTATGTTTTCAATTATTAAACAATTTATCAGGACTTTTACGTATAAGGATTTTTCTAAAAATCCAAAAGCCCCGCTAATCAGCGAAAAAGACAAAAAATCCCTTTTTATAGGGTTAATAAACAGCGAACAAATCACCGCATATACCGACAGTCTCACGACCGGACTTCCTAAAGACAGGATTTTACAGGGATTAACGGAAGCGTGGAATATCCGCGATAAAGAAGACGCTTACTCAATAATTGAGTGGCTGCAAAAAGAAGGGCACCGGGTATATTATGCTGAAATATATCCTGTGATTACCATGGAGCCTGAACAACGAAATAAACGCCTTAAAGCGCAATGCGGAGGAAAGGCTCAAAAGGCAATACAATTTGCGGATAATCTTGCGGAGTGTATGTCCGCGCTGGGTGATGATACATTCGCCGCTTTTAATGATGAAAATCTGAAGAAGGGCATATTGGCATGGGATGTGGGAAGATTAGTTGTAATAACCCGCATGTGTTTTGATATTGGGTATATTGAAGAAAAAACAGCGTGGGGCGTTATAAAAAATGCGTATGACATGACAATAAAAGAATATCAAGATTGGAAAGAATTTGCCATTTCGTATCTTATTGGGCGAGGAATGTTTGGAGGGAACTCAATGATGTTGAGCGGACTCTATTCTATAGCGAAAAACGCCTTTGAAGACGACAATAGTCCATGGAAAACCATCCCCTTAACATAAAAAATAATGCTGATACGGCTGAACCGCTTCGCCTACCCCGCCGGCAAGCCCGTCGCGCCGATGCGGACTGTTTACGCTTCGGGCATGGCGCTCCGAGCTCTCCTTAACGGCTAGCCCGCCTCTTTCACCCCGGTGATGGAGGCGGATACCTCCCGCCTCCATCGGCTAATGCGCGCGTCTCAATGCGGCGCTGGTGCCACTCGCGCTGATGAGAAACTTCAGACAAAATACAGGCTCAGTACAGAATAACTTCAGGTTGATTGCATATACTGCATGTATCAAACCATGGAGGTATCTTATGTATGATAAGACGTTTTTAGCGCTGGGCGTCGCGGCGGCGATTATGACCGGCGGATGTACGGGCAAGGATCGCGCGGCGGGCGGGACCGCGAGTGAGGTTCTGTCAGGAGAGGTTGCAGGAACCATCACGGTATCCTGTTATGACAGCTTGACATACAAGAATTTTCTTGACGCCGCGGCGAAAGCTTTTGAAGAAGCATATCCGGGGACAACCGTAACCATTGAGACCTTTTCGGAGATGCCTGAGATCAAGACGTCCGAGGACGGGAACAACAAGATCGTTGTGGTACAAGCGCGGAACGATCCCCAATCCCGCAGCGACTACATCAACCGGGTACACACGAGCCTTATGAGCGGCGGGGGCGCGGATATATTCGCCGCGGACATTCTGCCCTTTCACACATACGTGGAAAACGGGCGGCTTGAAAACCTCGATGCGTATATTGCCGGGGACAGCGCGTTTAACGCAGCGGACTTTCGCCGGAATATCCTCAACGCAAGCCGGTACAACGGCGGGCTGTACGTCATGCCCATTGATTATTCGTTTACATACTTCGCTTATGACAGTACGCTTTTGCAGGGCGAAATCACCGCGGGCTTTGGGACGGGAAGCGCGTTTACAAGCGGTGACCTTATAGAGAACATAGAACACCTAGTAGAAAACGGGAAAGGCGTATCTCTTTTTGACGGGAGCGTCCCGATGTTCAACCTCTACGATTTTTCACCGGACGGCATGGTACAACTCATGTGGAATGAGCGCTGCATGTCGTTTCTTGATCTTGAACATAAGCGGGCGGACTTTACCGGCGGGGCGTTTGCCGCCATGCTTACCGCTCTACGGGACTACGGGGATAAGGGGTATATCCCGCGCGCTGTGTCAGCGCGAGCCGGAACAGCGCGGCAGGACGCCGCGGCGCTCATGCGGGAGGCGGCCGGGCAGCAGACCGACCGGTATGTTTTCAAAGCAAACCACGCTTTTTCGCTTGTCTCCCAATTCAGCCGTAATGCGGGCAGACGGATGCTTGCTCGCGGCTCAACCGGCATTGTGGATGATGATGAGATTGCGGGCATTGCGGCGCGGGAGGACGGGGCGGTACCGTTCACATTTGGGCAGGCGTATGGTATCAACGCCAATTCAGCGAACAAGCGTACCGCATGGGAGTTTCTCAAATTCCTGTTACGCGAAGACATGCAGACGGCGACGGCGGTATCTACATTGCCCCTTAACAATGCGGCGCGCGCAAAGAAGGCGGAACTCGTCTTTTCCGGCGCGGGTATAGGCGGGAGAGTGCCCCTTGATGAAAAACAACGCGCCGCGCTTGACGCATACAGAGAGGCTGTGGAACGGCTTTCCGATCAGATCACCGCGTATACGTTTCACGATACCATCATAGACGACATGGTACACGCGGAAATCGCCTATTTCGCCAACGGCAGCCGCAGCGCGGAAGAAGTCGCCGGCGTCTTACAGAACAAAGCCGGACTGTACCTCAATGAGTAGGAATAACGGGACGCGTACGCTGTTCTTGCTACCGGGTCTCATGGGGTTTGCGCTTTTTTTTATAGGTCCGTTCTTCCTATCGCTGACCTACGCATTCTTGGACAAACCCGCGGGGCATTTTGTAGGAACGGAGAATTTCGCAGCCCTGTTTCATAGCAAGGCGTTCCTGAGAGGGCTCGTCAATACGATACGCTTTATCGGCATATCGGTTCCGGTAAACATGGCTGGTTCTTTGGGTATTGCGCTCTTGATAAGCGGGACAACCGCAACGCGCCGCCGTCTCTACACGCTTCTGTTTCTTATACCGCTCGTGATTCCGTCCGGTTCTATGGCGTTTTTCTGGAAATCCTTTTTTTCGCTCAACGGGGTATTAAACGGCGTATTGCATACGGCAGGGCTGGACAAGATCAACTGGCTTGACTCGAACCGCGCGTTTGCCGTTATGATTATGATTTTTATATGGAAAAACATAGGCTACAATACGGTGCTTTATCTTGCGGGATTGGGAAACATCCCGCGCGATCACTACGAGGCTGCGGATATTGACGGCGCATCCCCGTTGCGGCGGTTTCTGCATATTACGATTCCCTGTCTCATGCCCGTATCGGTGGTGGTATTCATCATGTCGATCAGTAACTCGTTCAAGATTTTTCGGGAAATATACCTTATCACCGGCGGTTACCCGCATGAAAGCGTCTATACCTTGCAGCACTTTATGAACAATATGTTTCTGTCGCTGAATTACCCGCGGCTTACCGCCGCAACTTCGATACTCGTGATCATCATAGCGGCAATGACCCAATTTTTACTGTATAGAGAGAGGAAGGTCACCCTGTAGGGCGTTATATATGGGTATGAAGAAGGTAAGAACCCGTATCGCACCGGATAGCGGGCGGGAAGAAAAGCGGAATATTCGATTATGGCATGTGTTCGACACTCTGTAGTACGCTGCCGGCAACCTGCGGTACGCTGTCGACAACCTACAGTACACTGTCGACAACCTGTGGTACACTGTCGACAATCTGCTGTACGCTGTCGACAATCTATCATACGCTGTCGACAATCTGTGGTACACTGTCGACAATCTGCGGTACGTTGTCGACAATCTGCGGTACGTTGTCGACAATCTGCGGTACGTTGTCGACAGTCTGCGATACGTTGTCGACAATCTGTGGTACGTTGTCGACAATCTGTTGTACACTGTCGACAACCTACAGTACACTGTCGACAACCTATGTCGTGTTTGCGCTGCCCCGCCCTAGCGGAGCGCCTATTTTCGGAGTTGTGCCGGACGCATACGCTTTTGCAACACTCCGCGTACGGGAGGGGTCTTCAACCCCTCTTTGAGAAGGAAAAACCATGAAAAAAAGCAAAAAAGGGAAAACCGGAGGCGCGCTTGTTCTTATGGGCGCGTTTGTTATGCTGCCCCTGATTACCACCATTACCAACTCTTATATGACCGAGCGGGAGATCGCTCTGAACTATTCGGCGAAGCTGACGTACTTTGATCTGGATGACGCCATGAACGAGACTTTCAGGAAAATAACGTTTATACCGAATCCCGTAACGCTCTCCCAATATGCCGCGGTGTTGGTATATCAGCCTTCGTTTCTTCTTCTGCTCCTCAATTCCCTTAAAATCACCGCGCCCGTTACGGCCGGAACCCTCATCATCGCGCTTCTTACCGCCTACGGGTTCACGGTGAGTGAGTGGAAACACAAGGAAAAAGCGTTTATGGCGTACATCGTGGTTATGCTCATGCCCTTACAGGCGGTTATCGTACCCAATTACATCATTGCGGAGCTGCTGGGCATACCGCGTAGTTATCTTGCCATTATCCTTCCCGGCGTCTTTTCCCCCTTCGGCGTATTTTTGATGAGGCAGAACATGAAAGCTCTTCCCTTTGCCTATATCGAAGCCGCGCGTATGGACGGCGCGAATGACATCACTATCCTGATACGGATCATCATGCCGAATATGAAGTCTTCGATTGCCGCGTTGTGTATGCTCACTTTTATTGAATACTGGAACACCGTGGAACAGGCGATTGTGTTTATTGACGATTACACCAAGGAGCCGCTTTCTATCTACCTTTCCCGTATTGCGGATACTGCCATGGGGCTTATTTTTGCCGCTTCTTGCGTATATATGGCGCCGCCCCTGTGGTTTCTGTTTTCCGGACAGGAACATCTGGAAAAAGGCATCGAATTATCGGGGGTAAAGTGATGGGTACGCATACAACCATGAATAAAAAGACAGCCGGCGCGCTTTTATTCGGGACTCTTACCGCGCTGATCTTCTGTTCAAGGACCATATATACCTACAATATGCCCGCCGTACACGCGGTACAGCCAAGCCGGGGCGCGCTTACTAAACGGGAAACCGTAACCGGCATTGCGGCGTGGGCGGACATTGAAACCATCTACGCCCGCGTGGCGGGCAGTGTGGAAACAGTGTACGTCAAGGAAGGCGATACGGTAGCGGAAGGGCAGCTGCTCGTTCAATTCACGTTTGATCATGACGAAGCGGATAGAAACCTGCAGGAGATCAGGAACGCCCTTGAGAAAACACGGCACGACATCGGCTATACCGCGTCGAAAATCGCAGCCATTGATCAGGCGCTCGCGGTTTCTGAAAACGGCGCATCAGGCGGGAACAGCATACACCTCGAAATCAGCGCGGCGATGAGGGCGCTGCATGACGCCGAACTTATGTATCCAGCCGGCGCCGTAAGCGGCAGGGACGTCGATCATGCGAGAAACACCCTGCAGGCGCTGCTCTTGAACTATCAGGAACAGAAGGCGGATTTGCAGTACAGCCTTGCCGTAAAAAGACTTGATGAGGAGAACCTCCTCTTGCAGGAAGCGCGGTACGCCAAGACGCTTGATGATTTCAGGACTTTTGCGGCGGTAACCGCGCCGTGCGGCGGCGTTATCGAAAGCCTTACCGTTACAGAAGGCATGTTTGTCAACAAAGACAGCCATATCGTGTCTATAGGCGCGGGAAGCGCGTTCACTGTTGAGTGTACCGTTTCACTCAATAATAACTTTGTTATTCGCGGGGACGTCTGTACGCTGGACAACGCCGCCCATGTCCTTGACGGCACGGTTACCAGAGTGAAACCTTCCGGCCGCGGCAAGACCGTAAGCATCGTGATTTCTTCATTAGACGTAAGCGCCGGCGAGACGTTTGAAGTAACGTTTGAAAAACAGAGCACCGCAAGCTATATTCTAGTTCCCAACAGCGCGCTCAATCAGGACGCTGACGGGTACTTTCTCAATCAGATAAAGCGGCGCAAGGGCATCATGGGCAATGAATACTATGTCGCGCGGCTTGACGTGTACATTGGGGACTCGGATTACCGCCATACGGCTATTACCGGCGGCGTTACCTTCTTTGAGCCTATCGCTTCAGTAAGCGACAAACCCTTGTGCGAAGGTCAAACCATCGTCCTACAAAATGCGGAGGACTTTTTTGTTTTTTAAATTTTTTACATGCGCGTCTTGCGTAAGAGGGGCGCACGATGCGGGGCGTGGTACGTATCGCGGTCGCTGGAGCATAGGCGGCGCTGCTTGCGGCGCGGACTGCGCCGCGGTTTTCCTTCCCGCCTTGATCTGTCAGGCTATGCTGCTTGCGCTTGCCGTGCTTGCCGGACGGGGAGGCTATGACGGGCGCCTCCTTATAAGCCCGCTCGACCTGCACAGCCCGCAATTCAGCGTCCGCAGCGTAGAACGGTTCTGCAAAGACGCTTTTCTCATGACATATATGATAGAAATACCCGTGTCCGTGATGAGAGGTACGCTCGAACAAATCGAACAGACAGAACAGATAGAAAAACAAGGGACAGCCATTGCAACGAACAGCCACTACCCGCTCATCATGGGCTACCGGATGATACGCGGGGCGTTTTTCACTGCCCGCGCGTGGGACAATGGGGAACGGCACGCGGTTTTGAACGAAGCGGCGGCGTGGGCGCTATTCGGCAGTACCGCTATTGCCGGAAAAAGTATCGCCATAAATGGCGAAAGATTCCTTGTTACCGGCGCGATTGACGATGAAAGTGATGAGGAGATCATCTATCTTCCTTCAAGCGTCGAGGATTCCTCCGGCACGGAACGAACCGCCTCTTCGTTCATGGCGTTACTCAGCGCGGAACGCGGCGTTACGAAAGCGTATGCCGAACATGCGCTCAAGGCGCTCGGTATTCAGGCGGCGCACTTCAGCGTTACCGGTGTATCGGACATAGAACGAATGTATTGGGAGCGGTTGCGGACGTCCTTAAAAGCGCTGTATTGCGCGGCGTTTTTTGTGGCGGCGTACGGGGCGTGGCTACGGTGCAAGGGCGTAGCGCGCCGGTATAAAAGCTGGATGCGGCGGTACTACTTGCCGGAGCTTCTGTACAAAAACCGCGCCGCGCTCATAAAAATCGCGGCGCGAGGCATCCTGTTTTGTATTGCGGCATCCGCCGCCCTTTGGTTTATGCCGCATATCTTGACGGCTTTTCTGAATGGGCGGGGCTCTATAAGCGCCGTATTTACGGATGATTGTTTCAGCCGGAAAACAGCTTTGCTCCGAATCTTCTACCTGCCGGACACGGCGGCGTTTGCGGCAAGCCTCGTCTTTATATGCGGAGGCGGGGCATACTGCGCTTGGAAAACGCGCGTGAACAGCGCACGGTTCTTCGCCGCCAGCTCTCCGCAATAAACGGAGATGCGCCTCACGCTGACGTGAAGCGCGTCTCTTTCTTGAAAAAAAGCTCCCGTATCTCCCGGTTCTGCAAAAGCCCTTTCTCCTCAAACTTTGTGCGCGGTCTCCATGGTTGGGGCTCCGCAAAACCAGACGGATAGGCGTTTATGAGGGCGGGAGTTGCGGACAGTTCCGCAAGCGCCCAGTCTCCATATTCCGCCCAGTCCGTTACCATGTACACATAGCCGTCCGGCTTGAGTTTCGCGGCGAGTTCGGACGTAAAGGGCTTTTGGATGAGTCTGCGCTTGTGGTGGCGTTTCTTGCGCCACGGATCGGGGAAGAAGATATGAAAACCATCTACCGAACCGGCGTTCACCATTGTTTCAACGACTTCCACAGCGTCATGTTCGATGATGCGGATGTTGCGTAATTGCCGGCGCTCGATCTCCCCCGCTAGTTTTCCAACGCCCGGTTTATGAACCTCTATACCCAGGTAGTTAATATGCGGGTTCTCTTCCGCGATTTGGGCAGTAGCGATGCCCATACCAAAGCCGATTTCAATAATAGTAGGGTTGTTATTGCGGAAAACGCGGGAAAAATCAAGAGTTTTTTCTTCAAAAGGAACGGAATACTGCGGAAGCAGCGTCTCATACGATCTCCGCTGGGCATCGGTCATGCGTCCGGAGCGTAAAACATAGGTTCTATTCATACAAAACAGACGTATCACAGAACAATGCTATATTCCTGTACTACTTGGATTTCGGATACTACCGTAAGAGAAACAGTCCCTCCCATTTTCTCTATCACAGCCGAGATTGCCGCATCAATCAGCGCTTGGGAATTCGTAACCCCGTACAGTACAATTTTATCACTCGAAGCAATAACTTCAAGAAAATGAATCGGCACTCCTTTTTCATACAGCACAAAATGCTTGATCTCCTGAGCCAGTATGGCTTCCTTGATACGCGCCTCATGCAGGGATTGCATTTCTTCGGTGATATAATAATCCGCCAGACGTTTTATCATTTCCGCGCAAACCGAAGGATGCGTATATCCCATATTCATTATTAAAAAATAGTTTTCCGGCGCTTTCCACTCTATATCAAAAAAATAATGATGAAAGCCAATCCTGTCGTTATCGCTTTTTTCTATGATCTGCTTCGCCTTTTTCTCATCACAATGAAAATAACTTTTAACCCGCTCAACGCGGATTTCCAAAGGCGCAACCAAAAAAACAGACAACACGCCGGGAATATGTTTGAACATAGCGCCCGCGCCTCTGCCGATGAACACGGCGTTTCCCACTTTGGCTTCGGCAAGCATGGCGGTTTTAAGAAAATGAAGGTAATTATCTTTGTCCTGGGACAGGGACGCCCACAAAGACGGCTTCCGCTCGTCATATTTTTCCAACTTGCCGCTGTCAATCCCATAAGACTTGATCTTCCGCTCCAGCGTATTCTTATCCACAAGCCGGTAATTAAGTTTTTTTGTCAATTCAGAGGCGGTTTCATCGCCTAATGCCGCGAGTTCGCGGGAAATAGTAATAATTGCCACGGAAATATCTCCTAACTTTTTATAAAAAAAGCGGCGAGGACTTCCCCGCCGCTTATAACTATCAGCCGCCTCCGTATGTCGCGATCATAACGCCCGCGGCAATGGCGGTACCAATAACGCCGGCGACATTCGGACCCATGGCGTGCATGAGCAAGAAATTGCCGGGATCATACTCAAGACCGACTTTATTGGAAACGCGGGACGCCATAGGCACAGCGGATACGCCTGCGGAACCGATGAGCGGGTTTATTTTCTCTTTGAGGAAGAGGTTCATAAACTTCGCCACAAAAACCCCCGTAGCCGTCGCAATAGCGAACGCCACAAGACCAACGACAACGATTGATATTGAGCGGGGATTAAGGAATTTTTCGGGAGTCATTTGGCTTCCCACGCCAAGGGATAGAAAAATCGTAACGATGTTCATAAGCTCATTCTGGAGCGTATTGGAAAGCCGGTCAACAACGCCAGTTTCCTTGAGGAAGTTGCCGAACATGAGACAGCCGATAAGCGGCGCCGCAGAGGGAATGAAAAGCACGCACAGTACAAATACCACCATGGGGAACAACACCTTCTCGACTTTGGGAACTTCGCGGAGCTGATTCATCTTGATGAGTTTTTCCTTTTTGGTTGTCAAAGCCCGCATAATAGGCGGCTGAATCACCGGCACAAGCGCCATATAGGAATACGCCGCGACCGCAACGGTCGCCAGGAGTTGCGGCGCCAGTTTTGCGGCAATGTAAATCGTCGTGGGACCGTCCGCGCCGCCGATAATAGCCACGGCGCAGGCTTCTTTCAGGTTAAAGTCAACACCGGGGATAAGATTCATCGCGGTAATGGCAAAAAGCGTACCGAAAACGCCGAACTGGGCGGCTGCGCCGAGGAGGGCAGTCTTGGGATTAGCAATAAGCGGGCCAAAGTCCGTCATCGCGCCGATACCCATGAAAATAAGCAGGGGGAAAAACTCGTTGCCCACACCGGCTCTATAAATAACATCAAGAAAACCTTGATGTTCGCGCATACCTTCTTCAATGATGAGGCGTCCGGCGTCTCCCATGCCGGCAAGCGGCACGTTGACAAACACAACGCCAAACCCAATAGGGATAAGCAGCAGCGGCTCAAAGCCTTTAACGGCTCCGAGGTATATGACGATAAACCCGACGATGAGCATCAAGAGTTCCTGCCAGCCCGGAACTTTTATAGGAAGTCCGGCGGGAGTTTCCGCGTCTTTCATATCGGTAATAAAGGCGTATATGCCCGTTGTTTTTACAAGCTGCCCCAAAAAGCCGCCCAGTGAAATCGTAGGGATTCCTTCGCTGCCTTCGATGATCCCTGTGGGATTCATAATAGAAGCGTATTCTTTCGCCGGCGCGCTATCCTGCGCGAAGACGTTAGACATGAAAGAAAAAACAAACGCCCCGACAAGCACTATAAGACATATTTTTGTAACAAAAACAGGGTCCTTTTTTTGGTTAAGATACAACATATCCGTTCCTTACCCGATCTCAGCCACAGGCTGCCGCGCCGTTACTTTCGCTCCCGCGGATACGAGGAAATGTACCTTTCCTCCCGCGGTCGCCTTTATTTCCAATTCCATCTTCATGGATTCAATAATGATCACCGTCTCGCCGGCGGCAACATTCCCGCCTTCGTCAACCGCATAGCGGATAATGGTCCCCGCAACCGGCGCGGGTACAACGGTTCCGCCTCCGGACGGGACTCCCGCCGCAGCCTCTGGCGCGGGAGCGGCGCCTGCCGCAACGCCAGCCGTGATAACAGTACCGGCGGGCGCTACGACGACGTTGTAGTTCGCGCCGTTTACGTTGACCACATACTTGGCGGCTTCGTTCTTGCCTGCCGGCGCGGGCGCCGAAGGAGCATCCGGCTCCGGTTTGAACACCACCGGTCCCTGTGAACGTTTTTTGAAGAAATCCGGCGCGATCTTCGGAAACATGGCGTAGGAAAGCACATCCTCCACAGAAGGCGTATCGGTTCCCAGAAGTTTTTTGACTTCAGCTTCGAGTTTTTCGAATTCGGGCGGAATGTCGTCCGCAGGACGGTAGGTAACCTCCTTCTCAAGCTTGAGGGCTTCGAGGGCTTTTTTCACCAAAGCGGGGTTCTTGGGCGCGGGACACGCGCCGTATTTACCCGCCAAAAGGTCTTTTGACTCGGCGGTGAGGTTCACATACCTACCCTGAAGGACGTTCAGCACGGCCTGTATTCCCACAATCTGGCTGGTAGGCGTTACTAAGGACGGATACCCGAAATCTTTCTGCACAAGGGGAATCTCCTTGAGAACATCGTCCAGCTTGTCTAGCGCGCCTTGTTCTTTGAGCTGCCCTTCCATGTTGGAAAGCATACCGCCCGGCACCTGAGACACGAGTATCCGCGTGTCCGCGCCAAGGAAGCCGGACTCGAATTTCTTGTAGTTCTTCTTGATTTCGCGGAAATACGCGGCGATTTCAAGAAGCAAATTCGTATCAAGACCCGTATCGTATTCCGTACCCTTGAAGATTTCCACCATGGTTTCAGTGGGGCTGTGGCTCGTTCCCATAGCAAGCGGGGAAATAACCGTATCAAGGATTTCCGCGCCCGCTTCGGCGGCTTTCGCCAAAGCCGCTACGGACATGCCCGTTGTGGAGTGAGAATGAATCTCTATCGGGATAGAAATCGCTTTCTTGAGGGCTTTGACGAGTTCATACGCCTCATAGGGTTTCAGAAGACCCGCCATATCTTTTATCGCGAGGCTGTTCGCGCCGATCTTTTCGTATTCTTTGGCAAGCTCCACATATTTTTCGCGGGTGTGAAACGGGGTCGTCGCATACGAAATAGCCGCCTGAATGTGTTTGCCGGTTTTCTTTGCGGCTTCGATAGCGGTTTTGAAATTTCTGGGGTCGTTTAAGGCGTCAAAAATACGGAATATCCCAACGCCGTTTTTTGCCGCGGCTTCCACGAACTTTGTTACCACGTCATCCGCATAGTGCCGGTAGCCCAATAAGTTTTGACCGCGCAGCAGCATCATGATAGGAGTGTTGGGAAGCGCCGACTTGAGTTTGCGGAGGCGGTCCCACGGGTCTTCGTTCAGAAAGCGCATCGCGGTATCAAAGGTCGCGCCGCCCCATGCTTCAAGCGCAAAATAGCCCACTTTGTCGAGTTTATCGCAAATAGGAAGCATATCCGCCGTAACCATGCGGGTCGCAAACAGGGATTGATGGGCATCTCTCAATGCCAAATCAGTAAGTTTAATGTTAGCCATAAAATCCTCCTTAATGTGTTTTACGGTATTCGGTAACGGCCGCGGTAATAGCCGCGGTAACCGCGGCGCCGGACGCGCCGGTTGATGCGCTCTTCGGCTTTTGCGCCGTTGGCGCTTCTGTATCCAAACCTAACGTATGAATTATTTTTCCAACCAATGTTACGCTGATAATGAGAATTATCAAAAAGCCGAACACGGTTCCCATGCCGAGCAGGGTCAGTACCCCGCTCTGCTCGAACATCTCTCCAATGGTCATAATGTATCCTCCTATTGTGATCTATACCAACGCTAAAGGACTTTAGCGTCGAGCTTCTTGCCGCACAAGACTGCGGTAAGACCAGTAGAGCGCACTCTGCCAATCCGGCGATGACGGACTCACGTATAAGTCCGAAGTCTCCCGCACGCATTGGATTCGCGCACGCGCGAATTTTAAGTCTTTTGGGGGGGAGTATACTTTTATTCATTATTTTTGTCAAGCGTTATTTCACCTAGTGTTGTTACGTATCCTTATCGCTGCGGCGTATATTCCCAAGACTAGCTTGGGAATATACGCCGACCCTATGTTGAACCGCGGACTTTCCCGCGCTCTGCCGCTGTTCCCGTATGCGTAAGGGATATATGATTTACCTTCCCCCCTATACATTTAGGGGTATCCTACGCAAACGTACATGCTTCAAAGCAGTATTACCTCTATAAAGACGTTAGCGCGTTCCGTAGCGGCGCTATTGTATTCCAAAGATTGCTATTACGTTTCATCAAGACGCTTACGCCACGCATAATTCACAACGGGTGTTTTATGCGAAAGCGGAGGCATTAATTTATAGAGAGGGTGGCGGATGCCTAAAAAAACTGCTTGCTCGTATAAACGAGGTACTACTGAAGTTCGAGGCGATAAGAAAGAGTGCGGACGGTAATGAAGCAGAAGGCGAATGTGTAGAAAACGCCGATGACGCACCGTCCATATACGCATTGCATAATATGCGCCGCGTATATGGACGCCATAATCAAACTAGTTAAGCGTTCAACCGCTTCTCAATAGCGTCAAGCTCATCGTACAGTTCTTTCGGAAGCTTCGCGCCGAATTTGGGATAGTGGCGCTCGCGTACGTCCGCAATTTCCTTTTTCCACCCTTCAATATCGACTTTGAGGAGTTCCCGCATGTCCGCTTCGCTTACGCCGTCCGGGCGGCTGATCGCGTCGGCTTTAGGCAGGAACCCGATGGCGGTTTCAACCGCGTTGTCCGTAACGCCGTTACACCGGTCGAATATCCACGCCAGCACACGGGAGTTTTCACCGTAGCCGGGCCATATAAATTTACCCGCTTCGTTCTTACGGAACCAGTTCACAAAAAATATTTTCGGCAGTTTGTCCGGATCGTTCTTGGCGCCGATGGAAAGCCAGTGTTTGAAGTAATCGCCCATGTGGTAGCCGCAGAACGGAAGCATGGCGAAAGGATCGCGGCGGATGGTACCGGCTTTAACGTCAAGCGCGGCGGCCGTAACTTCCGATCCAACGATTGAACCCATGAATACGCCATGAGACCAGCTCTTCGCCTCGTTGACAAGAGGGATCGTCTTGGGACGGCGTCCGCCGAACAGGAACGCGGAAATCGGAACGCCTTTGGGGTCTTCCCATTCCGGGGCGATTGCCGGGCATTGCTTGGCGGGACCCGTAAAACGCGAATTCGGATGAGCTGCGGGTTTCTGCTCTTTGTTGCCTTTATCCTGGATCCATTCCTTTCCGGTCCAGTCGATGAGTTTTCCGGGCGCGTCATATCCGATCATCTCCCACCACACGGTACTGTCTTCGGTAAGCGCAACGTTGGTGAAAATGGTATTCCTGCGGATAGTTTCCATCGCGTTTTTATTGGACTGCATGTTGGTACCGGGCGCGACGCCGAAAAAGCCCGCTTCCGGATTGATGGCGTAGAGTCTGCCGTCTTTGCCGAATTTCATCCATGCGATGTCATCGCCTACTGTCTCGACTTTCCAGCCGGGCAACGTTGGAACAAGCATGGCGAGATTGGTCTTGCCACATGCGGAGGGGAATGCGCCGGTGATGTATTTCACGTCGCCCTTGGGATTGGTGATCTTGAGGATGAGCATGTGTTCGGCGAGCCAGCCCTCGTCGCGGGCAAGCACGGACGCAATGCGGAGCGCAAGGCATTTCTTGCCGAGCAGGGCGTTTCCGCCATAGCCGGAACCGTACGACCAAATTTCACGAGTTTCAGGAAAGTGGGAAATATATTTCTTGTCAAGTGGAGCGCATGGCCAGGCGCCGTTGTCTTGTTCGCCTGCGGCAAGCGGCTTACCAACCGAGTGGAAGCACGGTACATAGAACCCATCGGCGCCAAGCACGTCGAGGACTTTCACGCCGACACGCGCCATGATGTGCATATTGGCGACGACATAGGGGGAATCGGTGATTTCCACGCCGATCTTGGCAATGTCCGAACCGACCGGTCCCATTGAGAATGGTATCACGTACATAGTACGCCCTTTCATGCAGCCTCTGTACAGTTCCGTCATGGTCTTCTTGAGCTCATCAGGATCGATCCAGTTATTGGTGGGACCCGCATCGTCCTGACTCTTAGACGCTATATAGGTTCGGGCTTCAACGCGGGCGACGTCCGAAGGATCCGAGCGGAAAAGCACGCACCCGGGCAAGAGCCACGGATTAAGCGGCGTCGCAAGCCCTGTATCAATAGTGATCTTAATCATGCGATTGTATTCTTCCTGCGAACCATCGCAGACCTCAACCGCATCCGGAGTCATAAGGCTCACCGCCTCTTCGACCCATTTTTTCAAACCGGAATGTTTCAAATTTTGTATGTTCATGAATACTCCTGAAATTCCCGTAGCGTCTGCTGCGGGCTGCTATTCGGAAGCGAACCAACGGTTCGCGCAATTCCTCTGAATACCTGCGGCGCACGCCGCAGTAGAAATATGTCTGTATATGATAGTATTAAAAATTACGCAGTATGACAAGGTATCAAATGGAAAAATGACGGCGGGAAACGAGATAATAGTACTGTATACCATCTTGATTATTTTTTCGATTTTTTGTATAGTAACATAAATTGTAACTTTATTATGTTATCTACTGCTATTAAAAAAGGAGGAGCAATGACCGCTGCAAACATACAAACACTCATAGGTATATTTGTATACTTGTTATTAATAATCGCGGTAGGTTTATGGTATGCGCGTAGGAGCAATACCGGCATTGAGGAATATTTTATAGGAAAACGGGGGCTTGGACCGTGGGTTGCGGCAATGAGCGCCGAGGCGTCGGACATGTCTGGCTGGCTGCTTATGGGTTTGCCGGGTGTCGCGTACTTTACTGGTATCGGCGAGGCGTTCTGGACTGCCGTAGGTCTGTTCGTGGGAACTTGGATCAACTGGCAGATGGTCGCTAAACCCCTCAGAAACTATTCCCAAATTGCGGGTAATGCCATCACCTTGCCTGAATTTTTCAGCAACCGTTTCCATGATAAAAAGAACATCCTGAAAATTATTGCAGCGATCATTATCCTTGTGTTTTTTTCTATATATGTCGCTTCACAATTCGTTACTTTCGGTAAACTGTTTACATATGTGTTTAACGCGGAAAGCTATTATACGGTTATGGTGGTATTCGGCGCAGGCGTCTTGTTGGTATACACCCTGCTCGGCGGCTTCCTTGCCGTTTGTATGACCGACCTCATTCAAGGTATCCTGATGTTCTTTTCCCTTATAGTCGTACTTATCTTTGGTTTCGTGTTTACTGGCGGGTTCGATGGCGTTGGATTACGAATAGGCGATATTCCACGATTCTTGGATATATTCGGCATTGCAACGCCGTCTATGCAGGAGGGCGTTCAAGTAGTCATCAAAGGAGCGCCGCAATTCGGTGGCGGCGCTGATTATTCGCTCCTCAGTATCTTCTCATGTCTTGCGTGGGGACTCGGCTATTTCGGTATGCCGCAAGTGTTAATCAGATTCATGGCTATTGAAAAAGCATCAAAAATACAGAAATCAAAATATATCGCCATTATATGGTGCTTCATCTCTCTTTTTGCCGCAGTCGCCATTGGGCTTATCGGACGCGCCTACTTCTCCGCTCTTCTTACCACGGCAAGTGACTCTGAAAAGATATTTTTATATTTAACTACGGATTTCTTTCCACCTCTCGTTGCAGGTTTTGTGCTTTCCGGCATCCTTGCAGCGTCCATGAGTTCTTCAGATTCTTATATGCTGGCAGCCTCATCTTCCCTTGCAAATGACCTCTTCAAAACGTTTTTCAAGAAAGCGAGTGAAGTTACGATCATGTGGGTAGCGCGGCTCACAATTCTGCTCGTTACCATCTTTGCAACAGTAATTGCCCTTTCGGGAAATCAATCTATATTCCGAATCGTTTCCTATGCATGGGCAGGATTCGGCGCGGCGTTTGGACCGCTTATCCTCTTTTCTCTGTTTTGGAAACGTACGACGTTCCCTGCGGCGACTGCCGGTATGTTGACCGGCGGCATCATGGTTATTCTTTGGAAAAACGGTATCAGCACGTTCGGCGGAGCTTTTGCCGTATACGAACTGCTTCCTTCTTTTATCCTTTCCAGCGTCGTTATTTTCGTTGTGAGTTTGCTTACCAAAGCGCCGTCGGTGGAAATTCAAGAGGAATTCAATAAGGCAACAATAGTGGATTAAGGACATGCAAAGAACCATGCAGACGATACACTGAAGAAGTTACTTTTTTGCTTACTTTCTATTAAAAGTTATGAAATACTATACACAAAGGAGGAAGTATGATATTCAATCCTGAATATGAATGTATGGACGTGAATACACGTAAGAAGCTGCAACTAGCGCGACTGAAAAACCTCGTAGAAAAACTCTACGAAACTATTTCTTTTTACAGAAAGAAAATGGATGAACGAAGCATTACATCAAGAGACATTCACACGCTTGCGGATATAGAGAAACTTCCATTTACTACTAAAGATGATATGCGGGAAAATTTTCCCTATGGTTTCTTGGCGTGTCCTAAGTCAATGATCGAAGAAATTCATCTATCATCCGGTACCACAGGTATCCCTGTTGTCGATGCGTATACCCGCAAAGATGTTGAGATTTGGTGTGAAGCAATGGCGCGTACGCTTGCAGGCGGAGGCTGTACCCAAGAAGATACGGTACAGAACTGTTACGGATACGGGCTATTTACCGGTGGTCCGGGCGCTCATTACGGGGCACGAACCATCGGCGCGAATGTGCTGCCGATGTCTTCCGGCAACACGGAACGGCAGCTCATGGTGATGGAGGCTTTCGGTTCAACCATGCTGACCTGTACCCCGTCTTATGCGCTCTATATGGCGGAGGAAGCCAGGGAACGGGGTATCGATCTCAAGAAACTACCCATCTGCAAGGGATGTTTCGGCGCGGAGCCGTGGAGCGAGAACATGAGGAAAGAAATCGAAGCCCGCTACAACATGAAAGCCTACGATATTTACGGGCTGACCGAAATCATTGGACCGGGCGTTGCCTTTGAATGTGAAACCCAAGACGGACTGCACATAAACGAAGACCTTTTTTACCCGGAAATAATCGATCCTGAAACCGGTCAGGTACTTCCCGAAGGTGAAAAAGGCGAACTAGTGTTTACTACGCTTACGAAAGAAGGTACGCCGCTCATACGGTACCGTACGCGGGACATCACCTACTTTATCACCGAACCGTGTTCCTGTGGACGTACTACTCGCAAGATGCATCGCCTCTTCGGGCGCACGGATGATATGCTTATTATCCGCGGCGTAAATGTATTCCCCAGTCAAATAGAACATGCGCTTATTGAAATAGAAGGAACCGAACCGCATTATCTTATTATTGTTGATCGCGGACCTTCTCATCTTGACGAAATAGAGCTTCAGGTTGAGGTAAAACAGGATTTCTTCAGTGATGAAACCAAAGACCTTGAAGGGCTGCGTCACCGTATTGAGAGTGTGATGAGATCCAAACTACAAGTCGGTCTCAAAGTCAAACTCGTCGAGCCAAAAACTATTGAGCGTTCAATGGGTAAGTCGAAACGGGTAATTGACCGAAGAGAAATATAGGAGGAATCAGATGGAATTAAAACAAATTACCGTCTTTCTTGAAAACAAGGTGGGCAGACTCGGTGAAGTTACTCGTGTTCTCGCGGATGCGGGTGTTAACATGCGCGCCATAAGCATAGCCGACACGGCGGATTTTGGGATTTTGCGGCTTATCGTTGATCAAGATGCCGTTGCATTAAAAGCTCTGGGAGATGCCGATTTTACTACCCGTATCACCCCTATTGCGGCAGTAGAAATAGAGGATAAACCCGGTAGTCTTGCCCATATTATGGAACTCTTCCAGAAATCGCAGGTAAACATTGAGTACTTGTATGCGTCGCTTGAAAGTAAAGAAGGAAAAGCTGTAGTCATTTTTAAACTCGCGGATCACGAGAAAGGGCTTCAAATTCTGAAAGATAACGGGCTTTCGATAATAGATTATTTTTAGTTTTGCAAATGAACTACCCCCGCCGTCGTGCGGAGCGTCAGGTTTTTTACGAAAAACAGGACGTTTAAAATGGGGTTTTAAGTTTTAGAAGTGAGGTGTTACGTGAAAATTCTAATAGCCGCAAGCGAAGCGGCGCCTTTTGTAAAAACCGGCGGTTTAGCCGATGCCGTCTCGGCGTTGGCTCTTACTCTTGCAAAAATGGGGCATGAAGTTCGTATTGTCATCCCTCGGTATTACAGAGTTGATGTAGTAAAATGCGGTTTGCGCGATCTTGAAATGCCGCTTGCTACAACTATGAATAATGGAGAGGTAAAAAGCGCCGTCTATACAACCGATTTGGACGGATCGTCCAAAAAGAATCCGATCCATGTTTATTTTATTGATCACAACGATTTCTTCGGTAGTAAACTCGGTATTTACGGAGAACAGCACGAGCCGGATTACGCTGATAATCCAAAGCGTTTTATTTTCTTCAGCAAGATTATATTTGAACTCTGCCGAAAACTTGAATGGTATCCCGATATACTGCATGCACACGATTGGCAGACGGCTTTGGCACCGGTTTTCCTGAAATACGGCGAACGGCGTGACGGTTTTGAAAAAACAGCGTCAATTTTGACCATTCATAACTTGGGGTATCAGGGAATTTACCATAAGGAAAACTACCCTTTTACCGATCTTAGCTGGGATGTTTTCTATCAAGCTGGTTTTGAAGACTGGAATATGATGAATTTCCTTAAAGCGGGAATTCTCAGTGCGGATAAGCTCAACACGGTTTCACCACGCTATGCACAGGAAACTCAAACCCAAGCATTCGGGTTCCGTTTGGATAGTTCTCTGCGGTACCGGGCAGCCGATTATATCGGGATATTGAACGGCATCGACACGCGAGTCTGGAATCCCAAAAAAGACCCGTATATTCCGATGCAGTACGGTGTCAAAAACATGAAGTCCGGTAAGGCAAAGGCAAAAGAATCGCTTCAGCGTGAATTCGGACTGCCTCAAAACCCCAGTGTACCGGTTATCGGTATGGCTACCCGCCTTACCGAACAAAAGGGCGTAGGCGAACTTTTCGGACCTTCTTACGGCTCTGCGTGGAGTATCTGCCGTGATATGAAGTTGCAGTTGGTGCTTGTCGGAACCGGCGATGCATGGTGCGAAAACGAAATTCGCAGCCTTGCGTCCCGCCTTTCCAATTTCAAGGCTAAAATCGAATACAGCGAGTACGCGAGTCATCTCATTGAAGCTGGTAGTGATTTCTTCCTCATGCCGAGCCGGTATGAGCCATCCGGTCTTAACCAGATGTACTCCCTCGCGTACGGCACCCTCCCCATTGTCAGGAATACCGGCGGTCTAGCCGATACAGTCGAAAACTTCAATCAGAATACCGGCGAAGGCACTGGCTTTATGTTTGATCAGTTGAACCCGCGTTCCATTTACGACACGGTCGGATGGGCAAACTGGGCGTATTATAATCGGCCCGATCAGATTGATAAGATGCGAATTCGCGGTATGAAACTCAATTTCTCGTGGGAAAAATCGGCGCAACAATACGTCTCTATGTACGAACAAGCCGCTGCAAAACATGCCGGATAATTACGACCGCCTCGCATGGCGGGAAGAAGATCGGAAGGATGTGTACACCTGCCGCGTTTTTTCTATCCATGAAAGCGTGTGCCGTTCTCCCGATGAGAAACACAGCAGCGTTTTTATGGTGTTAGATGCGGCGGATTGGGCGATGGTAGTGCCTGTTCTGGAAAAGGACGGACGCCGTTTTTTTGTTATGGTGCGGCAGTGGCGGCATGGCGTGCAGGACTTAAGCCTTGAATTCCCGGGCGGCGTTCTTGAAGCGGACGAAGACGCGCATCGCGCCGCGCTCCGGGAACTGGAAGAAGAAACCGCGTATACCGCAAAGAAGATCGCCAAACTCGGTGAAATGAGCCCCAATCCCGCCATTATGAACAACCACATTCATTTTTTTCTGGCGGAAGAACTGTCCCCGCTCCCTTCTCAACGCCTTGATGAAGATGAGTACGTTGATATGGAATTGGTACCCATTGAAGAAGTACTGGAACATATAGGGGAAAAGCCGTACATTCATGCGCTTATGGGTACGGCGCTGACATTGTGGAGACAAAATCAGGAAACGTCTCATACTGATATGGGTAATGCGTAATAATAGTGCAAGGAGCGGGGTACAGGAAAGGGGAGGCGATCCACAAAGTAGGATAAGCCTCAAACAAAGCTATACGCGATGAAAAAGAAAGCCATGTCAAACGCTTTCCAGCGCTTGAAGTTCTTTGAAAACAACAAATCAGCCACAAAATACCTGTCTAACCGATGTCTCAAACGGCAATTATTCCTTTCTAGCGCTCTCGTATCCCCGCCATTTTAGCTTCTTTCATGTCTCGTTTCCCCATACATATACCGCAATTTCCCCACTTTCCCTATGATACGCATAGATACGTCATACCTTGTCTGCTTTTTTCCTGCATACGTCCCCAAAACTTGTCTATTTCAAGACAATCATAGCGCATCTTTTTCAGGTGTATTCGATATTTGGACACTCTGATCACTTTTAAGACTATGGCGGCGCTGATATCTCATATACCGTCCGCAACGGATGCAGAGATAGTTTGTCTATCGTTGCTTTTTCCCGTTTCGGGATATGGGTAGAGTTATAGCAATTACAATATAGTTGCTGGAAGCGGCCACAGCTCTGGTTCATGCCTCTATGTCCCATGGTATAACCGCGATACTCCGGTTTACAGGAGGTATATCCTGTCCTGCGAAGGTTATAACGCGGGTTGCAGGGGTTATGCCTTGAAGTACAAAGATATAACTGAGTTATATAAAGTATAACGCGGGTTGCAAGAAAACTAACTTGAGGTACAAAGATTGTAACTTGAGACATAAAAATATAACTCAAGTTACAAAAAACTAACTCGAGTTATAAAAGTTATACTTGAGTTATAGAAAGTATAACGTGGATTATAAGAAAACTAACTTGAGGTACAAAGATTATAACTTGAGATATAAAAATATACCTTAAGTTACAAGAAAACTAACTTGAGGTACAAGAAAAATACCGTATGCAAAGTGGAGCAAATATTCTCATTCCCTTCTATTCCTTAATTGGTGATAATGGAAAACAAGCGGCGTTTCTCACACGAAAAGACGGCGCGGAGGGCTTGAATTTAATGTAAGAAGGTGATATACTAGCTCTCAAGCGGTTCAAAAAGCTCTGAGTGTGAAACCGTTTATGTTTTACAAGTACATAAGGAGTAGTAATCATGCCCCCCCCCCCCCCGTATATTCTCTCTAAACCGGCGCAACGTTTCGCGTTATGCGCGGCGGTATATGCCCCTTATTCCCTTTTCTTTTCTATAGATTTTCACATTCGTAGCGTTGCTGTATCTTCTGCGCTGCGCGGCATTTTCAGTCCGTACATCCCTTGTAGCGTGTTCTATAATCATTTTATAGTGTTTTATACAGGTGTTATAGCCTCATACAAGCGGCTAACGCGGCGTGTGGGGGTGGGGGTTTACATGAAGTATTATATTCCCCAAAAAGCGAAATGTGTCGAGTGGAGCGGTACCCTGATTGCCGTGTCAAGGCGAATATCAACGTGTGGAATCTGCCGGAAGTGCGGATTACAGAGCTTGAAATCCTCCGAACTCACTTCACGGCGCTTTACAAAAAATGTCAAATGCCGCCCCATACCACGCTTGACGTGCAGGCGAAAAACAAATTGAAATCCACGCTTGTTGACAAGGAAAAGCTCTTTGTCCAGTTCCATTTACAGAACTAGGGCGAGATTATCAGCGCGGTTATTTCATAGGAAGAGCGAGGGATCTCGGAGAGACCTCTGGTGAAACAGGCATAACCCGCCCGTATGGGCGGTTATTTATAACAAAGAGAACCTTCACCATCGGCTCAATTCTTGGCGGAACGACTGGTTGTGAGGGTGCGCTACACGCATTGTCAGTATACTGCGTATTTGGGCGGAGTTTCAATGTGTGTAGTCCTCTTTTGATAATGAGGAGGACGAGTATAAAATGTACACTGTCAGTTTTAGGAATATCCGGCGCAACGCTGGTATTCGGATTATTTTTATTGACTGGATTTCCGGTGGAGGCGGTGATAGCGGCGGCGGTACATGGCGGGAAAGCGTGTATATCGGGATTATCTCATTAACAGAAGATGTAGCCAGATTAACTAGCAGGGTTTCGTATCTTTATATTACAAATAAGGAGAATACCAATGACAAATAATCCGGACAAAAACGCGCCTGTTACCAAACAAGAGATTATTGACGGCTATCGGTTTATGCTGAATAGGCTTCCGGAATCTGAGAAAGTTATTGATGGACGTTTACGCTCAAATATGACATTTAAACAATTTCATGATGAGCTATGGAATTGCCCAGAGTTTAAAACAGGACGTCTTAATTCATTTTATGATTTTAGATTTGATTGCGCTTTTCCACCTTATAACGTGGAATACAAATCTTCACCTGAAAACATTCAGAAAATAGTATCTCATATAGAAACGGTTTGGAGCAATTATGGGAAAGATGAAGCTTATTGGTCAGTACTTACCCATAGTATGTTTTTAAGAGAAAATCTTACTAATGATGCTATTGAGACATTTTATGCATCGGGAAAAGATACAATGCGCCAAATAGAAGCTACATTACGTAGGTGCGGTGAGTGGGAAAGATTAAACCGTAATGCCTGTATGGAATATGGATGCGGTGTTGGACGTGTAACCATTCAATTAGCGAATATATTTGAACAGGTAACGGGACTGGATATTTCACAGGGACATCTTGAATTAGCGCGGCAACACATAAACGCATTATTAATAAAAAATATAAACGTACAGAAAATAGATCGTTTAGAAGATATTGCGCGTTTGCCGAAATATGATTTTATCTTTACGGTTATCGTTTTACAACATAATCCGCCGCCGATTATTGCAATACTCATTGAATCTTTTTTCAAATTATTGAAAAAAGATGGGATAGTAATATTTCAGGTTCCGGTTCAAATAGCAGGATATACATTTTCAGTTGATGATTACATTTCTCAAATGAATGACTGTACTACAATGGAAATGCACATGCTGCCTCAAAGTGAAATCTTGAAAATAGCCCGTGAAAATAATTGTTATCCACTGGAAATACATGGTGATCATTGCACTAGCGATCCCCAAAGTCGAATTTCCGAAACGTTTGTATTTAAGAAATTGGTTTAAAATACTGGTACAAGGTATAGTGAAGGTATGCACAGGGACACGTAATTTCTATGGTGATTTGTATCATTCCATACTCGCTCTTTGTGTCCCTGAATAGCAGCGGTTAACGTTTCGGGTGTTTATGACGTTTGTGCGTCCGCACAAATGCGGCGGAGAGAAATCGCATAAAGGGCGTACGTCCAGCGGAGAGACATACATACCTCGCTTTATGAAGTATCATAGTTCAAACCTCAAAACGTGTGTCGGCTCTATTTTCACACAATGTATTGTTTTAGCGCCGTAAAGGACGACGGCGTCCCCATTTTCAGAAAATTTGCGTTTATACATGCCGTAGGTTATGGCTTACGCCGTATCGGACGGAAATCTTCGATGCGCGTAAACGAAATTTACGCGCTTCATGGACATGGGCTTTGCTATGATCGTCCAGTGCGCGTGTAAAGCGCCGCATTGCGTATGACTCCCTTGTATGTATTTCAAAATTGCCGTATACTATCCGTATTATGAAAGAAAACATAGATGTTGTTCCTATGCTTTTCAAGAAAGACAGAGAACTTTCAGCGAAAATGCTCTATGGCTTTACAAAAATGGGTAAAACAAGGCTTTGGCCAAAGCGCGATTACCACTATAATCACATGAAGAATCTGGCGCTTGTGTATTTCAATATAACGCCGCTATGTAATCTGCGCTGCCGCATGTGCGGTCAGTGGGGCGATAAAGGCAGAATGAAAAACGGGCGTATCGCCGAAGAAGTCAAGACGTTGGTGCCGCTTGAACGGTACAAAGAGATCATTGATGAGATAGCGCCCTGCCATCCGGTGACGTATATTTGGGGAGGAGAGCCGTTTCTCTATCCGGACCTCATGCCGCTTGCAAAATACATGATGGATAAGGGACTCTATGTAAGCGTAAATACCAACGGAACATTTCTTGAAGAATATGCGGAACAAATAGTCCGCGATCGGTGGAGTACGATCTTCGTATCCCTTGACGCTTTTGAAGAGACGAATGACGCTATGCGTGGGGGGGGGGGGGGTACCAACGAGTTGTTCGAGGCTTTGAGGCTATAAACCGTGAGAAAAAGAAGCAGGATTCACAATACCCAATTATGGGTATTGTAACGGTCGTTACGAACATGAACTACCTCGTCCTCGATCAGCTTGCCGAAGCGAGCCGCTCCTTTGGACTGGATGTCCATATCTTTAATCTTGGTACGTACACCAACGACAGCATAGTCGCACGGCAAAAACAGTATATGAAGGAAAAGCTCGACACGGATGTTGACTGCCTTGCCGCGTATAATACTGGTTATAATCTCAATATTGACGGTGAAAAGTTACACGCCATCTTGAAAAGAATGCACAACACCGACTACGGTCATCCCATCATTACCGTACCAGCGCTGAATCCGGAAAAAACGCATACCTATTACGCGGATTTAGAAACGCCCGTCCGTAACCACTGCATAGTCCCCTGGTGTCAAACGAATATCAACTATAACGGAGACGTTCATTTTTGCGCGGATTACCCTGATTACATTCTCGGTTCCATAAAGACCCAATCGTTTACCGAAATATACAACGGAGATCGGGCAAACCGTTTTAGAAAAGCGATTCGCGAAAGCGAAGGTGGCATGTTTCCGGGCTGCCTCCGCTGTTATCAAAACATGCTTTTCGGCAAAAAGATCAAAGGGTATTGAATGGACGCTCCGCTAGGGTCAGCCTCGCCGTCAGCGCCGCTGTTTTCACTGCGCGGTATTTCTCATGTTTTTCCCAATGGGAACAAAGCGCTTTCTGATATTACGCTTGATATTCACGAAGAGGAGTGTCTTTTTATTACCGGTTCCAACGGATCGGGTAAGACGCTCCTCATACGCATAGCCTGCGGACTGGTTGAGCCGTCATGCGGAGACGTGTTTTTCCACGGCATTCCGCTTGATAGGGCGCGGGATGTGCGTTCATCGGTCGGCATGGTGTTTCAGGATGCGGACTCTCAGATTGTCGGAGAAACGGTTGCCGAAGACATTGCATTTGGTCCGAAAAACCTGCGTTTGCCGAAAGACGAGATTGCGGAGCGGGTACATTCCGCCCTATCCGCCATGGGATTGACGGAGAAACGGGACTATCCTCCCAGACGGTTGTCCGGCGGAGAAAAGCGGCGGCTGGCGGTTGCGGGCATTTTAGCGATGGGCTGTTCCGCTATTATCATGGATGAACCCTTTGCGAATCTTGATTATCACGGCGTTGTACAAGTGCTTGATATTATAAAACACATGAAAACTGAAGAAAAAACGATTATCATTCTGACTCATGAATTGGAAAAGGCGCTTGCCTATGCGGACAGGCTCGTTATTCTCGACAAAGGCAGGATTCGAGATCAGGGAAGGGCGGATGAGACGCTTGATCGGCTTGTTCCGTCTTACGGCGTCCGCGATCCCCGTAAAACCTACACGTGTGCGGCGGATTGTACATGGCTGGATTGACGCCCTACGCATATAAAGCGGGCGATTCGTTTCTCCACCATCTGCCGGCAGGCATCAAGCTGGCGGGCTTGCTCGTGATTTCTACGGCGGCGTTTGTCTTTTTTCCGGCAGGCGTTATAGTTTCATTTGTTTTTATAGCTGCGGCTTCTGTTGCGGCGCACATCCCGCTTCGGCATTTGTATCGCGGTTCTCGCTTTATCTTCTTTATGGCGCTGATGATGCTCGTCTTTCATTCAATCTCATGGGAACCGCTTGGGTTTTCAGACGTGGGTTTTCGTGAAGGGTTGCGCTTTGCGCTCGGTCTTTTCGCCGCCTTCGCCAGCTGCGCCCTGTTCTTTACCGTTACTGCCATGACGGAGTTGCAGGCATCTCTCGACAGTCTCCGCCCCCCCATTCCGGTGCTTGCCCACCTTATTTCCAACTTTACGCTGGGCATTACGTTGATGCTTGGATTCATGCCTCGCTTTTTTGAGGTATGGGAAGATGCGGAAACGGCTTACAAGGCTCGTGCGGGAAAAAACGGCATAGGCAAACTAGTTTTTCTCATAGGCGTAACGCTTGAGCGCATGATACAACTGTCCTTTGAAACCGCCGTTGCCCTCGAAATGCGGAGCGTTGAGTAAAAATATACACAAAGAGTCAAGAAACAACACGTATCCCATCCAGTTCGATTCAAGGCTCGGAGATGCGAATCCTCAAAATTGTAATAAAACCGATTGACAGGCAGCGATAAACAGTATACACTTATTTCTGAAAAATTGTAAAATTGTTTTTACTTGGAGGCATTTGAAAAAATGCCCCCCCCCCCCCCCGACACGGACAATACCGCAGCCGTAGCGGAACTGCGGAAATTACGTGAAAGATTAAGACAAAATCATAGGAATAATTATCACGAAGACTTTATACAAATAGACGATTTTACATACGGCACTCCACTTATTTCATACTGGGACGATAAAACAACATTAAAAATAGGGAAATTTTGTTCGATAGCCGGAGGGGTAGAAATACTGTTAGGTGGAGAACATAGAACGGATTGGATAAGCACCTATCCTTTTAACGCATTTATAGAAAATTATAAATATATTAAAGGTCATCCGCATACAAAAGGGAATATAATAATAGGCAATGATGTTTGGATAGCAAGTAATTCTAAAATAATGTCGGGCGTAACTATTGGAAACGGATGCGTCATTGCCGCCAATGCGGTTGTAACAAAAGACATGCCTTATTATTCAATATGTGGCGGAATACCGGCTAAAATAATTAAACAAAGATTTTCTGACAAAATAATAAAAAAATTAGAGGAGATAAAATGGTGGGATTGGTCCGATGAACATATTTGTAAAGTTATACCTCTATTGCAAAGTAATGCTATTGAAGCATTAATACAGTATTATGATAAAGTACGTAACAACACTATTTGAAATAACGCTAATTCTGACTGATTTACGCAAATGGGAAAAGAATGGGGAATTAGAGAGCATCCGATGCCTTGAGGTTTATTACCGATATTTACAATATAATGGGCGATACAAGAATCGAACTTGTGACCTTCGGCGTGTCATACCGACGCTCTAACCAACTGAGCTAACCACCCATGAATAGTAGTAATATACACAAAATGTGTCTAACTGTCAACCCCTCGGGGTTGACAGTTAATTAAGAACGCTCTCGGATAACGACATTGATTTCGATATTTCCACTAGCACCCTTCTCTCCTAACTCCATAGGAACGATTAACGCTTCAATGTCAAGGTTATTCGAGATTTCCATGTTTTCACCGGTAAAAAGAGCGGGCGGGGTAAGATCGAACTTGTATCCCAAATCATGCAGCTTAGTAACAGCTTGTGCAGTAATCATATTTGCAAGTTCGGTAATGGTAGCTTTAACCATATCATCAATGGTAGAAAACTCTTCGCCATTCATACTGCCGGCAACAAACAAAGCCGTCTCTTTAGACATATCAAAAAGCACACGTCCTTCTACATCGCCGGCCAAACCCACCAAAGCCGCAACGCCCATGATAGACATGTTCGATGGCTTCAAGTAGAGATCGCCGCGTTTAACATCAATAAAATCTCCTCCCATCATGTTGAGAACTTCTTTGAGAACGTTAAAAGCTGCTTCGACAAAAGGGTTAATATATTCCACTCTCATACAAACTCCTATTTACAAGCGGCAATACACCGCTTATTTATCAAGCATTAACGCAACGCGCTAATGATAATACCTGTAAGTTACTCCCTATTCATTCATTGCGCATAAATGCGGAAACAGGCGTCTGACCAATAGACCGCCAATTATCGGATATGGTCTCATTTTTACCCAAAATAACTACACCGGTCTTTTTGAGTTTTTCACTAAAATAGGCAATCTGTTTATCTTGACCTGACACCGGGAAGTACGATAAAAGATCACGCATTAAAATAATATCCAAATCTGGTAACTGTATCTCGTTTACAATATCATGATATTCAAAAATAATTGTATCCTTGATTACCGGCTTAAAAACATAACCATTCTTTCCATTAGCCGTAAAGGAACGGCAGTATTCTGGCAATTCATTTAAGTCAAAACTCATATTAGGAGCGTTTGATATAGCTAAAATATCGTTATCACTCGCCCAAATCTTGATACGTGCATCAGGATAACGGTTCTTAAGTACACACGCAAATGAATATGTCTCATATCCCTTACCGCATCCGGGGTTCCATATCTGAATACTATTCGATGGCATATCGGGCAGGATATTTTTAATCATGTCGGCATATTCATCATCCCAAAACATATTCGTACAGGGAGACGAAAAATCAGCCAGAAATTCTTCCGCATCTGAATTATTTTTAAGCTGGATATCTGATTCTCTATGAGTTGCGCTCCAGTCAATAAACCGTTTATGTACCCATGTATCATTTATACCACTTGCGTAAAAATGTTTCAAGGCAATGAGGCTTTCTTTAATAAAACCAAGCGCAGTATCAGCTGCCGCAGCTTTTTGTTCAGGATCCCGCGCTACAGAAGCTGGCGCAGGCACAAAGTTATCGGTCGTATTTTCCTGTATTGACATTCGTACCTTTTGCTTGTCATCTTCGTGTTGACTGAAAATACGAATAACATCAAGAATAACATAGAGATTTCCGTCTTTTTCCACAACTCCATTAATGTACTTGATGTTAATATCCCCAAATATAGGATGTGGCGGCTGTACAGAAGATGAATTGATACCAATTACCTTATCAATCTTATCAACAACCGTCCCATATACCCTGTCTTCAATGCGGAGGATAAGCATATTTTCAAGCCCATCACTTTTCTTCTCTATAGGTAAGTGGAAGAACAAACGCAAATCTATAATCGGAATAATATCACCCCGAAGATTATATACGCCTTTGACAAAAGAAGCCGCATTCGGCACGTAAGTAAATTTATCAGCCTTTGCAATTTCTTTGACATTCATAATATCAACGCCATAATCTTTTCCACCAAGTGAAAAAGTTATAATCTTAAAATCTACCATTTCAACTCGCTCTTTTTGGAGTTGCAGGTCGGCGTTTACTTTTGCTAAATCTTTGATTTCTGTTGCTGCCATAATACTCTCTTTTCCTTACATCATTGATGCTTCCCGTATCTGCCGCTGTTCCATTTCCTTACGCAATCCAAGCTCCAAAAGCTGACTGACATCAATAATGAGCGAAACGGAACCATCTCCCAGAATAGAGGCGCCCGCAATACCGGGCGAATTAGTAAATTGATCACGTAAAGGTTTGATAACCACATCTTCTTCACCAATAAGGCTATCCACCATAAAACCCATCTTTTTTTCTGCAGTGCCAACAATAACGATGAAGTTATACTCTTGTTTTTCTTCGGTTTTGATACCGAAAAGCCGGTTCAACCGGAGCAATGATACCACATCATTACGAATGTTAAATACTTCATAATTATCGATCATCTTGATATCTTCGGGTTTTATACGCAGGCTTTCAATAACGCTTGTAATGGGAATTGAGTAAATTTCCGTACCAACACGGACCAAGAGTCCCTGAATAATAGCCAGCGTGAGCGGTAGTTTGATGGTGAATTTGGTACCCTTACCGCGTTCAGAATTAACTGTTACACTACCATTGAGTTTTTCAATAGAACGGCGCACTACATCAAGTCCCACTCCGCGTCCCGATATAGAGGTAATAGACTTTGCGGTAGAGAACCCCGGTTCAAAGATCAGATTAAAGGCTTCCACATCGCTCAAAATTTTGTTCGGATTGATAATGCCTTTCTCAATGGCTTTCGCCTTAACGCTTTCAACATCAATACCCTTTCCATCATCGGCAATTTCGATAACAATCATATTGCCTTCGTTGGTTGCCTTGAGGAGTACCATGCCTTCTTCGGGTTTGCCTGCCGCCTTGCGTTCCGCAGGCGATTCAATACCGTGATCTATGGAGTTACGTACCGAGTGCATGATAGGGTCAAGGAGATCCTCAACGACGGATTTATCAAGCTCGGTCTCTTCACCCTCAATAACCAAATTGATCTTTTTGTTAAGAGACTTGGAAAGGTCGCGTACAAGACGAGGGAACCGATTGAATATCTGGCTGATGGGAACCATGCGGATACGCATGACGCCTTCCTGCAATTCCCCAGTAATACGCCCAAGGTTTTGGGACGTTGAACGGAATTTGGCAATATTATTCTTGACCGACGTTTCAAAACCATCAAACAAAGTAAACGTATCACCGTATTCTTCACTGATTTCTTTACGGATATCTTTAACGGTTTTTCCACCCTGTTGTATACTTTCAAGGTAATCAGGCAGTTTATCGAAAAGGGTTTTGATCTTGTCGCGATACGTACCTTCCAGCGTGTGCAGTTCAGAGAGGAGATCGTTAAACTGATTGTTGATCTGGTTGAATGTCGCCTTGGTAATGACCGTCTCAGAAACAAGATTTAACAAGTCGTCAATACGTTTAGAATCAACACGAAGTATAGAACCAGCCTCTTTACCGGCTTTTTTCGCGTCTGCAGCCGCACCGCTCTGCGCTGCGCTCAACACCGGCGGAGTAGATACAACTGGTGGAACGGACGAGACAGAAGCCGCTGTTACCGGCAGCGTAGGCGCAACAACGGGAGCAACTGCTACGGGTTTGGACGCAGACACACTTTTTGCCTTTCCTGCAAGCTTCAGATCATTAATATTAGTAATTTCAGCATCAAGAGTTACATCAGGAAGAATAACGTGGCGTTTCAATTCATCGGGGTTCTTATTGGTTGAAACATAATAATCAACAACCGGGAAAAAATTATCCTCATACAGAGCTTCAAAATCCGGCACGGTTTTCAAAATGGTACCATCGCCTTTAAGCGCTGCGTATATCTGAATACCGCCTACGGTATTCATCAGACCTTTTTCATCAAATTTAACCGAGACCTGGAAGATAGACCAACCTGCTTTTGCAGACTCCTTGAGTTCGTTAAGCTCTTCTTCTGTAAGCGCAGTGAATTTTTTACTTGCAGCATCATGGATTACCAGAGGCGTAGGCGCAGGAACGGCAACAGGAACTGGAGCCGGTTTTGATTTCGCCTCTCCTTTCTTGCTTTTGGGTATCAGCGCCTCAAGCTTTTCTTCTATAGTTGCGGTGTTTTCCTGATATACGGAGCCATTCATCCGCTGTTCAAGCATCGCTTTGATAACGTCAATACCGGTGAGAAGCGTATCAACAACATCTTCATTAACCTGAAGTTGATCGGACCGAATAGCATCAAGCACGTCTTCAACCATGTGGGTAAAATGGGAAAGCTCCATAAACTCAACGGTTGCGGAACCGCCTTTCAAGGTATGAGCGGCACGGAAAATTTCATCAACCGCATCTTTATTAGCGCCTTCCGTTTCGAGAACGAGAATGTTTTGCTCTAATGTGTCAACCTGCATCTGAGCTTCGCTAAAAAAGTCTTTGAGAAGTTCCTCATTATTAGGATCAAGGTAATCACTCATATTGCTATTCTTATATAGAATTCAAAGAACGTCAAGGGGTCAAAGAGGGATTTTTCACTGATTAAACAAAATTTCTGCTTTTGGCGCCCTAACGGATGAAAGGGACAGGCGTATTTTTTCATTCGGTTCAAAGTCAGAACGTATACTCACCTGCGTTTCCACACCTAGATCGGGGATTAAGACGACCGATTTGTTGTCTTTTTTCTCTACTAGTACCCCTTCCCAAACCGATTGTTTTTTATCAAACAGATAGACCGCGGTCCAGTGTGCGCGGGAAGCCCGTTCCGCACGAACTGTAGCAAGCGCGGCGGCTTCTGATGCGGCAAGCCGCATCAGAACTTCTTCTTCAGAGAGGGGGTGTTCCCCTCGCAAAAACAGGCGAATCTGCTGATGCGCCAGAAGATCGGTGTAACGCCGCAACGGACTGGTAACTTGCGTATACACGGCGAGCCCAAGTCCGAAGTGATCCGCAGGCTTTGTGGAAAGCGCGCGAGGACGCATACAGCGGCGGAGTTGGTAAGAACCGGCAAATCCCGGCAGCAGCTTTTTGGGAAGCTCGCTCGCATCCTGACTCACAAAGGGGAAGGCGATTTTGCGCTGCATAGCCCACCGCGCCGCAGCTTCACCGGCTATCAGCATACATTCCTGTACCATAAACGCCGCGCGTGAGGGTTTGACCGGCTCTATGGAAACGCTTTCTCCGTAAACCGAGATATGTACTTCGGGAAGGTCTATAGAAACCGCGCCGTTTTGTTGCCTTCGCTTGAAATTGGCTTCCGCAACGGTACATAACGACGATAATAGAGGGGCAAATTCCGGCGAAGCGGCTTTCTTATCGGCCTCTTCGTATGTCAAACGGGTAATATTCACGAAGGAAGGGAAAATTTCGGTGTCGGCAATAGAAGAATCTTCGTTCAATATCATTTTGAAGGTAAGCGCGGGCGAAATTGCGGGTATATCATGGCTGTGGTAGCCCAGCGCGAAAAGAGGGAGACTGTTCTCGCAGAGCATACGGCTCGCGCCTTCCGGAAGGTATAGGGTAGCGCCCCGTGCGCGCGCTTCCTTGTCCGCAGGACTGTCCGGCGCGATTGACGCGGCGGGATCCGCAATATGCACATAGAGGACATTACCCTCTATGGACATGGCATCATCAGGGTCCGTTGACCACGCATTGTCAATGGCGAAACTTGACAAATGCGTGAGATCCGCGCGCGTTTCTTCGGGTGGCGGGGAAATGGGTATCTGAGCGGAGGCAAGAGAACAACCGTTCCTTTGGGGATGCGGATTGACGAACAGAGTCCACGCTCCCGAATCAAGAAGGACTCTGTGGGCTTCTTCCGGTGTTTCCGGCTTATGCAGGTCTTTTAAGGTGCGGCTCTTGGCTGTCTGTCCATAGGCAAGGGCTTCAATGTCTTGTAGAAATTTCTTATCATCAGGAAATATGAGGGTTTTTGTCTTGAAGCGCTTAAGAAACGCATCCCGTTCCGCTTGCCCTTGTTGTTTTTCGCTCCGTCTCTTTTCTTCCGCAGAGACTTCTTCCGGCGTACGGATTGTGATCCCAGCCGAATTTCCTGAAAAGTAAAAGCCGTCAAGCAGTTCCGTGTACAAGGCGAAGGCGGTTTTCGGCGTATAGTCACCGTATACGAGTTCCACGAGTTCTTTGAAGGCGATTTGTTCGCCTTCCAGCAGTTCCCATATACCGCGTACATCGCCTTTCGGCAGTTCAGCAAGATCGGCTAATGCGCAGGGTCCCGGATGGATAAGCTCTATGTCCTTTTCGCGTACTTTGATCGTATCCCCGCCCGCAACGGATATGCTTATTTTCTCAGCCGCTTCCGTTACCACAGCGGGCTTATTCTTGTACATAACGAGACTTTTTTCTTGTATAGGATTCATGCGCGTCCCTTGCCTCAAACAGCTTTTCATTCGGCGCTCTTTTTCACGCCGCCTTAAGGCGGCGTTACTTTACGCGCTTTTTCTCCATCTTTTGGAATGCGGCTGCAAACGGGTTGTACATGGCGCCGTCATCCTCTGACGCATAGCGGGAGGATCGCGACGCTTTTGCGTGGTCGCCGGAACCGCTTGGCGCGCCGCCCGCTTTTTTCGCGATGACGACCCGTTTCTTACCGTCAGCAGCGCCGCTCTTGGCGGCGGGTCTCTCAAGTTCGCGCTGCGGCGCGCCGGACAACGGCGCGGATTGTCCGCTGCGGCGGGACAGGCTAATGCGCCGCCTGTCCGTGTCCAAACCGATGATGTGGAATTCGTATACCTCGCCTACTTTCACGACATCCATTGGGTCTTGAACAAAATGATCGCTTAATTCGGAAATATGGACGAGCGCGGTCTCTTTTATGCCGACATCGACAAACGCGCCGAAATCAACCACATTCTTAATTTTGCCGGTAACTGTCATACCCTCTTTGAGGTCTTCAAACGTTACCACGCCTGAACGCATGATAGGCTTGGGATACTCTTCACGCGGATCGCGTCCGGGCTTTTTGAGTTCATCAATAATATCGTTGATAGTAGCGTCTCCAACGCCGAATTGTTCTTTCAGAGATTTCGCGGTTTCCGAGCTGATACCGCCGGTTATGGTAATGGTGTTCCGAATGGCGCGGGCAATGGCGTAGTTTTCGGGGTGAACCCACGTATTGTCAAGCGGTTCCGCGCCTTCCGGTATTTTGAGGAATCCGGCGCACTGCTCAAACGTTTTCGGTCCCATACCCTGAATACCGTTGAGTTCATCGCGGCTTGTGATTTTGCCTTTTTCATCACGATGCTTCACGATTTTCTTGGCAAGGCTCGCGTTTATACCGGAGACGTATTTGAGCAGCGAGACGCTTGCGGTGTTCAAGTTGACGCCGACATTGTTCACCACGCTGGAAACCACCTCATCAAGGGTATCGGAGAGTTTTTTCTGATTGATGTCATGCTGGTACAGCCCCACGCCGATAGATTTTGGATCGATTTTCACCAATTCGGCAAGCGGGTCTTGTAACCGCCTGCCTATGGAGATAGCGCCGCGGATAGTCAAATCAAGATCGGGGAATTCCTCGCGGGCAATATCGCTCGCCGAGTATACGGATGCGCCGTCTTCATCAACCACCGTATACAGCACATCAAGACCGTTTTCAGCAATAACCTGCGTTACCAATTCCTGTACGTCTTTCGTGCCGGTCCCGCCGCCTACCGCTACAAGCCGAATATGGTATTCTTTCATATTCTTCAGGAGCAGCGCCTTTGCCGTGCCGGTCTGATTGTTCATAAACGTAAAGTAGTGGAGGAATTTCCCCGTCTCGTCAAGACACGCGCATTTTGTACCGGTGCGGATGCCCGGATCAATGCCCAATACGCGGGTGCCTTTGATGGGCTGCTGCATAAGCAAATGCTTGAGATTCGTACTGAACACGGAAATACCGTGATCATCGGCGACGTCTCCCTGATCGCCCCGGATTTCCCGAATCACCGCGGGGGAGAGCAGCCGTTTAAGCCCGTCCTCTATGGCGGTTTTATGGTACTCGTTATGAATGAGGCACTTCTTTTGCAGCATGTCAACCGCCGCGTTTTCATCAACATCAACGCGCGTTTCAAGCGCCTTTTCACGCTCGCCCCGGTTTATCGCCAGAATCCGGTGAGGTTTTATCTGGGAAAGTTTCTCCGTGTAATCCCAGTACATCTGATAGGGAGAGGTTTTCTTCGCCTCATCGTCTCCCACCCCGGGCTTCTGTGACGCCTTTACGATTAGTACGCCGTCCGCATGGTAGAACGCCTTGACCGCGGCGCGGTGTTCCGGCGTTTGAGCCGTCTGTTCCGCGATAATATCCATAGCGCCCTGCAAGGCGTCCGCAACGGACGCCACGCTGAGTTCGGGATGTTCCGCATCTTCTCGCACAAATTCCGCCGCCTTAGCCACAAGCCGTTCCGTTTCAAGCTCCCGCATCGCCTCCGCAAGGGGTTCGAGCCCTTTCTCAACAGCCGCCATGCCGCGGGTCTTTTTCTTTCTTTTATACGGCGCGTAGAGGTCTTCCAATTCCGCAAGCGTCGCGGCTTTGGCAATGTTGCCGTACAGGGCGCCCGTCAACTTTCCCTGCTCAAAAATGAGCCTGACGATCTCAGTGCGCCGTTCCTCAAGATTTCTACCCGCATTGTACCCGTGTTCTATATTCCGCACCTGTACTTCGTCAAGACCGCCATGCTTTTCTTTCCGGTAGCGGGCGATGAACGGTACGGTCGCCCCTTCATGCAAAAGCTCTACAACGGCTATGACCTGCCCCTGATTGATCGCGAGCGATTCCGCTATGCGCTTCATCAGCGCGTTTTCATCAATTTTTAGATTATCAATAAATTCTTGATTAATTTCCATACAAAACAAACCTCAATGTGAAAGTATAGAAAAATCATAGCGGTTTTTGGCTGTTTAGGCAAGGGGTATACGCCGCGTCATATACTTAAAAGCAGTACGCGCCGCATTGCGGATAGGATAGTCTGGAAATTGGTACGCATAACCAAGCGCAACACCGCTTGATAAAAAACGTCCGGTATTATAGAATACATACCGTCTAAAGCCGCAAGCTTTAGACGTACATAAAAAGTCAGGAGCGCGTATAAAGATGTCATATATAATCGCCGTTAGCGAGGATACCGCCGCTCATGCCGGCGTTGGGCAAAGCGGGAAACAGCGGCATTGCCCCATTAAGACCGTCTGCCCCCCCTTCCCCCCGCAGTCAATGATATGATTCACACTAGAGATACGAGCGGCGCGCGCCGGCTCGCATATCCGCATTATCCCGTTCCGCATAGCGCGGCGGTTCGAATATCCGCATTAAAGAATGAATAAGGCAGGTTTATTATGGAAACGGCATACGAATTGAGAAATTCAAAACTTGGGCCACGGGTGGTCGATGCACTAAAAAGGCGATATTTTGACGCATGGTATTTTGATGATCCATTGGAAGCGGCGGATATGGTTTTATCTCTTATTCCAAAAGAACATTTGGTTTCTTGGGGCGGCTCTATGACGGTTGTAGAATTAGGTATTCAGGAACGGCTGGCGAAAGAAGGATACAATTTGATTGATAGAGACAAAGCTCCGCTTGATTCTGAAGAACGGATGGAACTCATGCGTAAGGCTTTATTATGCGACACTTTTCTCTGTAGCAGTAATGCCATAAGCGAGGATGGACAGCTTGTAAATATTGACAATTATGGTAACAGGACTGCGGCGATGATTTTTGGGCCAAAACAGGTGATTGTAGCGGCAGGAATCAACAAAGTAGTAAAGACTGTTGAAGATGCAATGGTTCGGGCAAGAACTATCGCCGCACCGGTGAACATACAACGTTTCCCCGGCATTGCCACTCCGTGCAATAAAACCGGAAGCTGTGAAAATTGTCTCACCAAGGATACAGTATGCAGCTATTTTGTAACTATCAGACTTTGTAAGCCAGCCGGACGGATAAAAGTAAT
>JAISMJ010000031.1 GCA_031276815.1 Treponema sp. | reverse complement strand
TCCATTAGGACGACTCTTTTCGGGGTTTGCCGAGATAAAGAGCGAGGAGGGAGGAGCGGCGTTCAGACATGCGCTCCCTCTTTACCTTATTCTTACCGTATGTTAACATCATGCGGGTACTTCGGGACGTATCAGCTTTCGTTCTTTTTTTGTCCATAATAGGCGTTTATTCCGTGTTTGCGTTCCCAATGTTTTATAATAAGATGTTCCGGGAGCGGTTCCGCGTGTGGATTCACCTGTAGAGTAAGCAAAGCCATTTTACAGATTTCCTCCAGCGCCGCCGCATGGTATACCGATTGGGAAGCGGTTTCCCCCCAAGTAAAGGGTCCATGTCCCGCTACCAGAACCATGGGCATGAGGGCGGAATCTTTTTTCTGATCACGGAACGTTTGCACAATAAGGTTGCCGGTTTCTCGTTCGTAATTGTTCCGTACCGCAGCCTCATCCATCACCGCCGTACAAGGGATACGCTCCGCGCCGTGATCCGCGTGGGTTGTGCCGAATACGGGAACCGCCCGCCGCGCCTGCGCCCATGCGACCGCATACGCCGAATGGGTGTGGGTAATGCCGCAGGCGCTGGAAAAATCACGATACAGTATCCGGTGCGTCTCCATATCCGATGAAGGACGTAACGAGCCGTCTACCACGGTCCCCTCCATATCCACGACGACCATTGATTCGGGCGTCAACGCCGTATATGCGACCCCGGATGGCTTTATAGCAAACACTCCCTTCTGCCGGTCAAGCGCTGAAACATTGCCCCATGTATAGATCGCGAGGTTGCGGCGGGGAATTTCCAGATTCGCTTCCCACGCCTCTTCCTTTAACGTCTTGTAGCTGCCCATGATGAACCGCCCCAATAGGCTTCACTCCAGCGCAGTTCATCACGTAGACGTTCCGGCACGGTAGCCGCATTAATAACCACGCACTCAATACCCATGATTTCAGCCCAGTCCCGGAAATACTCTGTAGTTAATGCGGACGCATATACTGAATGGTGGGTTCCGCCTGCAAGTATCCACGCCTCCGCCGCTCCCCGCAAAGACGGCTTTGGCTGCCACAGCGCCCGCGCCACCGGAAGGCGGGACATGCTATGCTCGATCTTAATCGTGGTAATCTCGTTCACAATCATACGGAAACGGTTCCCCATATCGATCAGCGTAGCCAGCACCGCTTCCCCAGGAGCGGCGTCAAAGACCAGTCGCGCGGGGGCGGCTTTACCGCCTATACCCAGCGGATGTACCTCCACGCGGGGTTTGCCATCCGCAATGGACGGACAGACTTCAAGCATGTGCGCTCCCAGCGCGGCTTCTTTCCCCGCCTCAAAGTGATACGTATAATCCTCAATAAAGGAAACGCCGCCGGGCAATCCTTTTGCCATGACTTTGGCGCAATGGAGCAGCATGGACTGTTTCCAGTCCCCTTCAGCGCCGAAGCCGTAGCCCTGTTCCATCAATCGCTGTACGGCGAGTCCCGGAAGCTGGGGAAGCCCATGCAAATCTTGAAATGTCGTGGTGAACGCTCCCGCTCCTTCCGAATTAAGCATGTCCTTGAGCGCGATCTCTATCTTCGCCTGTTCCAATACGGCGTTACGCGCTGTTCCGGCAGCCGTGAGTTCCGGCGCGAACTCGTAAACACGCTCGTATTCACGGACGAGCTTTTCCGCTTCCTTGTCGCTCACATTCCCGTAACGGACCGCAAGATCGCCTATACCCCACGTATTCACCTGCCAGCCAAACGCGATCTGCGCTTCCACTTTATCGCCTTCGGTAACGGCAACCTCCCGCATATTGTCGCCGAACCGCATAACCGGCGACTCAATGCCGGCGCTCCGAGCCGCAGCGGCGCGCATCCACACGCCGATACGCCGCCGAACCTCCCTATCCTGCCAAAAACCGGCGACAACCTTGCGCGGTACGCGCATCCGCGTAAAGATATAGCCGTGTTCCCGATCCCCGTGAGCGGATTGATTGAGATTCATAAAATCCATATCTATCGAAGCCCACGGAATATCGCGGTTATACTGGGTATGCAGGTGAAGCAGGGGTTTCCGGTTTTCCGCAAGCCCCTGTATCCACATCTTCGATGGTGAAAACGTATGCATCCATGTTATAATACCCGCGCACTTTGTATCCGCGTTTGCCTCGGCAAACAGATTTCGAATCATGGACGAGGTAATCGCAACCGGTTTTAGTACCAGCGTACCGGGCAGCAACGGGTCATTGGCGAGTTCGTGAGCGATGATTCGGGCGTTTGCCTCGACCTGTTTCAACGTCTCGTCTCCGTAGAGTTTCTGGCTTCCTACAACAAACCAGAACTCGTATTTTTTTAGAGCAGTCATGTTCATACCTGCCTTATAACACGTACTCAAACCTCCTCTCTGTTTCAGAGTAACGGTTTAAGTGTATTTCCTGCTTCATCTACGCCCGGTTCGCTACCGGCGCCGCCGGCAGCCAGCGCCGCCGTATCCACAGGCTTCCCGCCAACGGCGGGCTTCGGTCTCAGACCGAAGTATATGTATAGCGGCGTTCTCATCGCGATCCGTCTCTAAACCGCAACGCCCGCGCCGGTATATCCTTGTTTCTATTGGCATGTCTTATAGTATAGTGACTCATATAGAGCGGTTATATACATCACTATTTCATCTCATGCCTCATGGCGTTAGCCCCTCTTATAATCTATACTGTTTTCCTTTATGTTCGCGGAAGCGGCGCTCCGCGCTGAAGCGTCAACGGTCTCTCGCGCTGCGCTTCAAACGCTCCACAGCCGCTTTTTCGATGGCAAGCCCTTCGATGTAGCGTTCCATAGCTGTTGCAAAGCCCTTCACATCAAGAGCGTCCGGCTCAACGCAAATTCCCGCGTTTCCGGCAAACACTTTTTCCGCAAGAAAGGTTTCAAGCGTTTCGCCTTCTTGTTTACAATGCCTATACGCCGCAAGAAGCGCGATGCCCCATGCGCCTCCTTCGCCCGCCGAATCCATCACCGCAACCGGGACGTTCAGCGCCGCCGCCATGAGCCGTTGCCCAACGCCTTTTGTTTTGAATAACCCGCCGTGTCCAAAAAGCCGGTCAAGACGCGCCTGTTCTTTTCCGGTCAGAATATCCATGCCGAGCTTCAGCGTACCCATTGTGGAAACCAAAAGGGTACGCATGAAGTTCGCCGCGGTAAACGCGCTGTCCGGCATACGCGCAAACAAGGGGCGCCCCTCTTTCAAGCCCGTAATAGGTTCGCCGCTGTAATAGTTGTACGAGAGGAGACCGCCGCAGTCCGCATCGCCTTCCAGCGCCTTGTAATACAGGGCGTCGTAGAAAGCGCCTTTATCTATCGTTACACCGAACAGTCCGGTTATTTCCCTAAACAGATGTATCCATGCGTCAAGGTCAGACGTACAGTTATTGCAGTGTACCATAGCCGCGGGCTTTCCGGCGGGCGTCGTTACCATATCAATTTCCGTCCACACATGCGACAGCTCCTTTTCCAGTACGATCATTGCAAAGACCGATGTACCGGCTGAAACGTTGCCCGTACGTTCAGCGACGCTGTTTGTGGCGACCATGCCCGTTCCGGCGTCCCCTTCCGGCGGACAAAGCGGGATGCCCGCTTTCAAAGCGCCGGACGGATCGAGCAGCTTCGCCCCCTGTCCGGTAAGGAAGCCGGCGTTTTCTCCCGCCGTTGCAATGCGGGGCAGAATATGTTCAAGCTGCCAGCCGAAGCTTTTACTGCCAATCAGGGCGTTGAACCGCTCCATCATCCGCTGATTATAGGTATTCGTTACGCTATCAATAGGGAACATACCGGACGCATCGCCTATCCCGAGGACTCTTTCGCCGGTCAGTTTCCAATGCACATAACCGGCGAGGGTAGTCATAGAGGCGATATCTTGTACGTGTTCTTCGTTGTTCACTATCGCGTGATACAGATGGGCAATACTCCACCGCTGCGGGATATTGAATTGGAATATCCGCGTAAGCTCCGAAGCCGCCCGTTCAGTCATGGTATTGCGCCATGTACGGAACGGGACAAGCTGCGTTCCGCTTTCGTCAAACACGAGGTATCCGTGCATCATGGCGGAAACGCCGATTGTCCCCACAGTCGTAAGCGGTATACCGTAACGGGTCTCTATGTCCGCCATCAGGTTGCAAACGCAACCTTGAATCCCACGCCACGCCTCGTTAAGATGATAGGTCCACACGCCGTCTACAAGCCGGCTCTCCCACTCATGGCTGCCCGTTGCGACCGGCGCATACCGCTCATCTATCAGCGCAGCCTTGATGCGGGTGGAGCCAAGTTCAATGCCGAGCGCGGTTCTTCCTTCAACAATCGCCTGTTGTATAGATTCGTTCATACTCTTCTGGTCTCCTTGTGTTCTTCACCATTGCACATGGCGTGAACGTCCACATGTATTATTATACCATGAGTTCTTTTCTTGTCAAGCGCTTTTTATCGTATTGTCATTAATAAACGCTCTGTTCACGCTTTATAAGAGCGAGGGATGCGCGTACCCCTCTTGGATAAGGGAGGAGGGTGCTGAAGGGAGAGCGGATGTGACGGAAAGGAAAGGCGGCGCTACGGGTTGCGGACGGTCATCTTGCGGGGCGCTGGACAGGGGAGGCGTATCAGCTCCCTGATAATGAAGGAACGTAGCCCGTGCGGCTCCGCCATAAAGGGGCGCGGGGAACGGGGGACACGCGAAGGGCTGATGTATAGAGCGTATGCGGGACATCGTGAAAGAAACAAGGAGCGCGGCGCTTTGTTCAGGGGTACGCGCTCACGCTCCTTCTCAAAAGAGACGCCAAACGGTACGCCGCGTTCAAAGCCGGAGCCGGTTTTGAGCGGCATCGGCGTTTCCGCCACGCCGCTTCATGCGTAGCTCCGTTTCACGGTTCGCTTCTTCCCGCATTTACGGTATGAGCGCGGAAACCAGCGGACCCCACTCGCCTTTCTTTCCGTCATTCTCTACCTGCACCGCAAAATGCGCGGTTTTCCCGCTCTCCCCATAGTCAAACGCTATCACGTCTTTCTTCCGCTTCGTGAAAAACGATTTCCGTAACTCGGCAGGGTTTGCCGGCGGCGTTTCTCCCGGGGCAACCACGCTGTACCATATCCGGTACCCCTTGTTCGCGGGATCCGCGGCGCTTCCCGTAACGTAGACGATCTTTATCCCTAACTCGTGGCGTCCCACCAAATACGTTTCCACCATAACCTGGGCGGCGGGCTTTCCGCTGGGGGTCAGGGTTGGATCAGGTACCTTCAGCCCCAAGCTCACGAGGTCCGCTTCCGTCAAGGGCGGTATATAGAAATAGCGTTTTTTGATGTCCCGCATGGCCGCGACGAGCGCATCAAAGCTTGCGCGGCATTGAGCTGTCGCCACCGGCGTGCGCGTGGTCTCATTTTTTGCCGTGTTAAGCGCGGTTTCAGCCGCCGCCGTGAGGGCTGCGAGTTCCTGCGCTGTGGCGTTTGGTATGCCCCATGCCGCGGCGTGAGCGGGTATGATGACATTCCAATTCTTCGCCATTGCTAATTGTCCATCCCGCGTTCCGGGAAGCCAATCCGATCTGTGATTCAAAGTTAGATACCTCCTTATGATCGATATAAAAGTATAATAACGATAAAACGAAGCGTTGTCTATAGCCGGCGGGAAAAAATTGCAAGATTTTGTATTATAATCTAAAGACGGCGGGTCATTGTCTTGAGACAACGAGGCATTGTCTAAAGACAACAGGTCATTGTCTTGAGACAACGAGGCATTGTCTTGAGACAACGGAGCATTGTCTAAAGACAACAGGTCATTGTCTAAAGACAACAGGTCATTGTCTAAAGACAGCGGGTCATTGTCTTGAGACAACGAGGCATTGTCTAAAGACAACAGGTCATTGTCTTGAGACAACGGAGCATTGTCTAAAGACAACGAGGCATTGTCTAAAGACAACAGGTCATTGTCTTGAGACAACGGAGTATTGTCTAAAGACAACGAGGCATTGTCTCAAGACAACGGAGCATTGTCTAAAGACAGCGGGTCATTGTCTTGAGACAACGGAGCATTGTCTAAAGACAACGAGGCATTGTCTAAAGACAACAGGTCATTGTCTTGAGACAACGGAGCATTGTCTAAAGACAACAGGTCATTGTCTTTAGACAACGGAGTATTGTCTTGAGACAACGAGGCATTGTCTAAAGACAACAGAGTATTGTCTAAAGACAGCGGAGCGTTGTCTTGAGACGCGGCGGCGGCGAGACGCCCGGTTGAGCTGCGCCGGCGCGCGGATGCGCCGTTTTGTATCGTTCCGCACTTTTGGCACAGTCGCATAATGCCAAAGCCGTATATCTTTCGCTTGCTTCTATAAATTTTCAGGTATATACTGAAGCAAGATTGGGAATCGTTATTACATACAATTTAGTATATGAATGGCGTGAATCCCAATACTTTTATTTGTCTTTGGAGGTTACAAATGAAACAGGCTGTACAAAAGGTAGGGCGTTCCCTATCAGCTATGGTCATGCCGAACTTGGGAGCGTTTATCGCGTGGGGGCTTATTACGGCTCTTTTTATTCCGACCGGTTGGATACCGAACGCAAAGCTCAGCGCGATGGTTGATCCCATGCTCAAGTACCTGCTGCCGCTCTTGATAGGGTATACGGGCGGCTTCATGGTATACAAGGTGCGCGGCGGCGTGGTTGGCGCTATCGCCACTATCGGCGTCATCATGGGCGCAAGCATCCCTATGTTCTTGGGAGCAATGGCTGCGGGTCCTCTCGGCGGCTGGTGCATCAAGAAGTTTGACGAATCGGCTGAAGGGAAAATTCCCGCGGGCTTCGAGATGTTGGTAAACAATTTCTCGGCGGGCATCATCGGCGCAATACTGTCGATTCTCTTTTACCTTGTCATCGGACCCCTTGCCGAAGCCGCAACCAACGGACTCGGCGCCGGCGTTCAATGGCTCGTCGACCGCAAAATGCTGCCCTTCGCGTCAATTCTCGTTGAGCCGGCAAAAGTGCTGTTCTTGAATAACGCCATAAACCACGGCGTATTCACGCCACTCGGCACGCAGCAGTCGCAAGAGATTGGGCGTTCAATTTACTATATGATAGAATCGAACCCCGGTCCCGGACTCGGTCTGCTTCTGGCGTACTGTCTCATCGGAAAGGGAAGCGCAAAGAGCAGCGCGCCCGGCGCGGCTATTATTCACTTCTTGGGCGGTATTCATGAAATCTATTTCCCCTACGTGCTGATGAACCCCGTGCTGATCCTCGCCATGATAGGCGGCGGCTTTACCGGCGTGCTGGTGCTGGGACTCTTTGGCGGCGGACTCATCGCTCCCGCTTCTCCGGGTTCTATTTTCGCGGAACTTATGATGACCCCGAAAGGCGCTCATGTCGCCAATATTCTGGGTATTCTCGCGGGCGGAGCCGTAACCTTCTTCCTTTCCATGCTCTTGCTCAAGGCGTTTGGAAAAGACGATGCGGATCTGGATGCGGCAAAGGAAAAGACCCGGGCGAATAAGGCTGAATCAAAGGGCATGTCCATAGCGGAAACATCAGTAGCATGGGGACGCGAAGGCGGCGCTATAAAGAAAATCATCTTTGCATGTGACGCCGGTATGGGCTCCAGCGCCATGGGCGCGACTAAACTGCGTAAGAAAATACAGGCTGCCGGGTTCACGGATATTACTGTGGCGCATTCTCCAGTTGGAGAGATTCCGGCGGACGTAGACCTTATTATCTGCCACAAGGAGCTTGGCGAGCGAGCGCGTAAAGCTAATTCCAGCGCGCGGCTTGTAACGATCACCGATTTCCTTAACGCGCCGGAATATGAAGAAGTCATCAAAAGCCTTAAAAAGTAAGGAAAGCGTAGCTAGGAGCAAATAGAGCGGCGGCTTGAGTATACGGCGGGAGACGCGCGGCGTGGCGAGCGATGGTATGGAGCGACGGAGACGCGCTCAGGTTGGTATATGAAAGACGCCGTGAGGAAGATACGGGTATACCGGCGCGGACGTTGCCGCGTAGAGACCGATCGCCGGCGTATCCGGCGGTCTTAACCGTGATGAAAGCGCCGCTCTAGCTATATGCGGTTCAGGACCGCGGCATCAGAGCGCCGTCCGGTCAGAGCAAAACCCGCCGTTGGCGGACACCCTGCGGATACGCCGGCGCCGGCGGCAGCGCCGGCATGAAACCGGCGTAGAACAAGCAGGAAATCAATGATAGACCGTTACCCTGAAACAATGAGTAGGGGTGAGTACGGGTTATAAGGCGGACATGAGTATGCAGGAATTTTCTTATACTATTACCGATCCGAATGGCATCCACGCGCGTCCCGCGGGACGCTTCGCGCAGAAAATGCAGGAGTTTACGAGCGCTGTTACCGTCAACCGTGACGAACAGAGCGCCAATGCGAAGGCGCTTATCAGCATGATGAAGATGCGTTTGAAATGCGGGCAGACCTTTATCGTTAAAGCCGAAGGCGAGGATGAGGCTGCCGCGATTGAAGCGGCGCGGGAATTCCTGCAAGCGAATCTGTAATAGAGGCGGTTGGGTTCATGACGGAAGGCATGCCACACACGATAGGGAGGCTTGAAACCTCTCCCCGGCTTCACCGGCTGCTTGAGATACTGCTCCGCAGTCAGGAGCCGGTGAAAGTCGATGATATGGCGGTCGTCCTCGAAACCAGCCGTCGTACGGTTTTCCGGGAACTGGAAAACGCCGCCGCGCTGCTCTCTCCCTTTGGGGGCGCGGTGGCGTCAGTCCCGGGAAAGGGAATAGTCTTTTCCGGCGGGAGCGATGAACGGGAAAGAGTGATGCGCGCCCTGAGTGAACGCCGTGTCAATCCCGTTTCAAGGCGGGAACGGCTGATCAGGCTGCTCACTGAACTGATTGCCAATACGGGGGTGGTACAAAAATTATATTATTATGCCGCCAATCTTTCCGTGAGCGAGTCAACCATAAGCAACGACCTTGATGAGCTTGAACCGTGGCTGGCTACTCACGGCATAACCCTTATCCGCAAAAGCGGGCTGGGGATTGTCTGTAGGGGAAGCGAAGAAGCCCTGCGCGCGGCGCTGGTGAGCCGTTTCATAACGGACGGCGATTCAGGGGGGAGATCGTATAGCGCGGCGTTTGGGTATCCGGGCGACCGGATTGAACGGGGCGTGCGTACGGCGCTGCGGGCTGCCGGAGAACGGATAGCGTGGATGACAGCGGAATCCTGCGCCATGATGACCTTTTATCTTCTGGTGATGACGGAGCGTTTCATGCGCGGTAATATCGTTACCTCCAAAGCGTCTGACGCCGCCGCGCCGGAGGGTTTCCCGCTGTCTCTTGCCGCATACCTTTTAGAGGAAATAGAAAAACAGTTTTCCCTCTCGTTTCCGGACACGGAACGGCAGCTCTTGACAACATGGATCGGAGCCTGTCGCGCAAAGCAGGATAGCCCGCTCATGGTTGGAAGCCTTGGGGAACGGGAAGCCGCGGAAAGGCTCGTGATCAGCATGATAGATCGCTTTGATCCTCCCATCGCCGCAATATTGAAGACCAACGATGAGCTGGCGCGGCTTCTGTCCCAGCACCTCATTCCCGCCCTGACGCGGCTCAAGGAAGGGATAGAACTGCCGAACCCTTTGGAAGAAGACTTGGTGCGGAAGTATCCTGATGTGTACCGGAAAACCTGCCGCGCGGCGCGGGTTCTTGAGGAATACCTCGGTATTCCGGTGCCTTCCAGCGAGGTTTCCTTTCTGGAGATACACTTTCTTGCCGCGCTTGCCGCGTTGGGCGAACAGAGCGTCCGGCGGAGGGTGCTTCGCGCGGGCGTTGTATGCGCGGCGGGCATCGGCATGTCGTATATGCTGGCGTACCAGCTTCGGAAACGGTTCAAGGGGGAACTGGACGTGGACATAGCGGGCGTGAACGACCGGTCCTCATGGGCGGAGGATGATTTTCTCATCTCCACCATACCGATTGAAGATACGGATATACCGTATGTCCGGGTTCAAACCATTCTTGGGGAGGAGGATTTTAAGAAGATTCAAGACGTTATTATTGCCTATGGGTTTATTGAGCGCGCTTCCGAGCGATCCGTCAGTTGTCCGACGCTGGAGAAAAACCTCGCGGACATTGATGACATGATACGGCATATACTGGCGTTGCTGCGTGATTTTTCGGTAGAATCAATTGCGGGGGACTGTTCTTTCGAGGAACTTGCCGGTTTCGCCGCGCGGCGTTTCGCCCCGGAGAACCCTCCGGCGGTGTACCGCGCCTTTATGAACAGGGAAGCGTTGGTTACCCAAGTAGTACATGAATTAGGGATCGTGCTGCTGCATGCCCGGACCGCCGTAAAAACAGCGCCGGTCTTTGCGGTCATCGTTCCCGAAGGAGGCGTATTCGTTAAAGAGTATTTCAAGAACACAACAAGCTGTATGCTCATGCTGCTGCCGGAGAAGGCGCAAAAGGATTTGGGGAACATCATGGGCGGCATTTCCAGCGCCATTATTGATATGCCGTTTTTTCTGGAAGCCATCAAGACAGGAAACAGAGAGAAGATACGTTCCGCCCTTGAAACGGAACTTTCAGGCAGCCTTTCGCTGTACTGCGATGAGAAATTAAAGAAATAAGTATTGTTGGAAGTGATTCAACCGCGCTGTTGAAGGTGATTCAACCGTATTGTTGGAAGTGATTCAACAGTATTGTTTGAAGTGATCAGACAACGTTGTTGAAGGTGATTAAGCAGTGCTGTTGGAAGTGATTAAACAGCGCTGTTTGAAGCGATCAGACAACGCGCGCAAAGCGCCGGAGCAATCCCGCGCGGGATTGGGGCAAAGCGGAAAGACGCTTGACGCTGGACAGACACGCGCCCCCATGCGGGGGTTATTATACCAGAGGAGGTCGGGGTAACACCCGCGGCTGTTATATCAGCCGACTGTACGCTATGATACCATTGTTGAAAAAAGAAAATATTATCTTAAACCAGCCCAAAGCCGAAAGGGAAGACGTGATCCGCCGGTGCGGGCGTCTGCTGGTTGATTCCGGCTATGCCGGTGAACGGTACATTGAAGGGATGATCAAACGGGATAATTCCTTTAGTACCGGTATAGGGAACTTTATCGCGTTGCCCCACGGGGAGGAAGCGTACAAAGCGGACATACGTTCCACCGGAATCGTGGTGCTGACCTATCCTGACGGGATTGATTGGCATGGACAGCCGGTGTATCTCGTGATCGGGATTGCCGCCAAGGGAGACGAGCATTTGGACATTATGGGAAACGTGGTGGATAAGTTGGAGACCGGCGATGATGTTATCAAGCTGGTCAAGACCGGCGATGTGGACGCGGTGTACGCGACGCTCTGCGGAGAAGCCGCGTGATCGTTACGGTAACCGTGAATCCCGCGTTGGATAAAACCGCCCGCGTGGATGTGATGCGGGCAAACGCCCTGAACCGCTTGGAAGACGTGGTTGTTGACTGCGGCGGCAAAGGGGTCAACGTTTCCGCCATGATCCATGCGCTGGGAGGGAACAGCATCGCCACGGGTTTTGCCGGAGGCGGCGCCGGGGAGGAACTGCTTGAGCGCATCGAGGCAAAGGGACTGCGAAGTGATTTTGTTCGGATCAAGAATCCGACCCGCACTAATCTTAAAGTGATTGACCGGGAAGGGCGCTTGACCGAGCTGAACGAACCGGGACCGGAGGTATGCGCCGAAGAATGGCGCGAGCTTGAAAGGCGCCTGTTCCGTTGCGCCGGAAAGAACGCGGTCTTTGTGATTTCAGGCAGCCTGTGCCGGGGCGTAGCGAGTTCCGCGTACCGGAACCTCTGCGGCGCGTTGCGCGCCAAGGGGGCGCGGGTTTTTCTGGACGCCGACGGGGAAGCCCTGAAGGCGGCGCTGGAAGCGGAACCCGCCGCGACTCCCGATTATATCAAGCCCAACCGGTACGAGCTGCTTACCTTCTTCGGTATCAACGATGATGAAACGGTAACGGAGGAACTGTTGTTGAATCTGGCGGGAAAGCTGCTTGAGCGGGGACCGGCGCTCTGCGCCCTTTCTATGGGGGCGGAGGGCGCGCTCTTTGTAAATCGAGAAGGCGCGTGGCGCGCTTCGGGCATGGATGTGCCGGTGCGTTCAACCGTGGGCGCAGGGGACAGCATGGTGGGCGCTTTGGCGTACGGACTTGAACAGGGACTGGACGCCGAAGCCTGTTTCGCCCTGTCCATCGCCGCTTCCGCCGGCGCGTGTACCACCGCCGGAACCAATCCTCCGGAACCGGTGCTGGTAGACGTTTTGCTTAAACACGCGCAGCTGGAAAAAATACGGTAGCGGCGTTAGGAACATAAGGCTATAAGGAGAACATTATGGGACAAAAAACAAAAGCGGTACGGCTTTACGGAGCCGATGATGTAAGACTTGAGGAATTCGAGCTTCCTGACATACAGGACGATGAGATTCTGGTCAGAATTGTAAGCGACAGCATCTGCATGTCCACGTATAAACTACTGAAACAGGGGAAAAAACACAAACGGTGTCCCCAGAATGTGGATACCAACCCCATCATCATCGGACACGAGTTTGCCGGCGATATTATCAAAGTAGGCGCCAAATGGCGGCATGAATTCAAAGAAGGCGAAAAGTTCGCGCAGCAGCCCGCCTTGAATTACAAGGGCAGTCTTGCCTCTCCGGGCTATTCCTACGAATTCTTCGGCGGGGACGCCACCTATTGTATATTCCCGCCGGAAGTCATGGAACTGGGTTGTCTGCTCCACTACGATGGGGACGCCTATTTCTACGCATCGCTGGCTGAACCGGTAAGCTGCATCATCGGCGGCTACCATAGCATGTACCACACCAACAAACAAAACTACCTCCACGCTATGGATATTAAGAGCGGCGGTACCGTGCTGATCCTTGGGGGCGCGGGTCCTATGGGGCTGGGCGCGGTGGAATATCCCCTCTACGGGGGCAACCGTCCGGGGCGCATCGTTGTTACCGATGTGGATGACGGACGGCTGGGGCGGGCGCAAGAACTCATCTCCCCAGAGCTGGCGAAGAAGCACGGCGTAGACCTTCACTACGTGAATCCCCGCAACTGCGCGGATCAGTATGCGGCGCTTATGGCATTGAGCGGCGGGAAAGGGTATGACGACGTGTTCGTCTATGCCCCGATTCGGGAATTGGCGGAACTGGGAGACCGGCTTATGGCATTTGACGGCTGTATGAATTTCTTTGCCGGTCCGCAAGACAGCGCATTTTCCGCCATGATAAACCTCTACAACTGCCATTACACCAGTACCCACATACTCGGAAGTACCGGCGGCAATACCGGTGATCTTAAAGAGGCGCTGGAGCTTTCCTCTCAAAAGAAACTGCGCCCCGCGGTAATGGTAACCCACATTTGCGGTCTTGACGCGGTCGGCGGCGCGGTAGCCCATTTGCCGGAACTGCGGGCGGGAAAAATCCTCACCTATACCCACATCAATCTGCCCCTGACAGCCATTGCCGATTTTGAATCATTGGGGAACCGGGACCCGCTCTTTACGGCTCTGCACAAAAGCTGCGCCGCCCATCAAGGGCTTTGGAACGCGGAGGCGGAGCATATTTTATTGAGCCATTATGGAGTTTCTTGAGAATGGATGCAAGCGCTTCAAATTCATTCGGTACGTTAACTATAGGCGCGGTTTTTACGCCCGCGGAATGGGCGGAATTCGCCGTTAATGAATTTGGGCTGCTTGATTCATGGCTTTCCGGCAAAACCATTTTTGATCCGACTATGGGTGACGGCAGTTTGCTTGTGTCTCTTGTGAATGTGGCTATAAAAAAGGGATATACGGTTTCACAACTGCCGTTTGATCGTCTCTACGGCATGGAATTACATGAAGGCTATTATAATAAAGCGCTTGAGACATTCAAATCTGACTATGCCATTGATATGAGAAACAATTTCTTTCTTGGCGATGTTCTTGCGCTTAAAGATTTTTCAGCCGATACGTTGTTTGGGAATCCCCCATGGTGTAATTATGTTGATCTGCCTGAAGCATACAAGAAACATATAAAATCGTTTTTCTACGAATATGGTTTAATTAAAAACGCGCGAAAAGTACTGCTTGGTAATTCCCGTATTGACATAGCCGCTCTCATCATCCAAAAAACCATTGTTGACAATTTGTCCGAAAATGGCAAAGCGGTCTTCTTCTTGCCGCTGTCGCTTTTCCTAAACGAGGGAGCGCATACTATGTTCAGAGAATATTCCGCAAAAAATATAACATATTCCGTCTCGTCAATATATGATTTTAAGGGCGTTGACGCTTTTCCGAATATCGCGACACGATATGGTCTTGCCGCATTTGAAAGAAACGCTATGAAGACAAGACGGACGCGGACGGAAATTCCGTATTACCGGTTTGACGGATACACATGGGTACAATATCGCGGTATTTCACAAAAAACGGGAGGACCTCTGCTCATACCCGACGGGCTGCATGACGTTGTTACTATTCCGGAGATACTCGTGTCGCGTGGGACGAAACCCCGGCAGGGAATTAACCCCTGCGGGACAATAGATGTGTTTGTGTTCAAGCACTATGAAAGAGTAGATGACTACTACTGTAGGGTGAATAACACATATACGCTCCCGAAGAAATATGTTTATCCGCTCATAACATCGCCGAATTTCGGCGCGTCAAAAGTTGACGCAAACGAAACCCCGCTCAAATGGGTGTTATTGCCCTACAATGAGCATACCGGCAAGCCTTTAACGGCTACGGAATTGAATAATGAAACAGAGTTGCTTAATTATTTGCAAGAGTACCAATCAATGCTAACAAACAGAAAAGGAACATTGATACAGGGTTATATTAAACGCGGTATGTGGTGGGCTTTACTGGGAGTAGGAGCGTATAATTTTGTCAATTATAAAATTGTATGGGAAGCGTATGGTAAACGCACGTTTAATCCGCGTTTATTTTCCGGCAGATGGCAGGCAAATCAATCATTACAGGCTTTTATCCCGTGTTCAAGCCGTGATAGGGCGGAACAGCTATTAGCGCAATTATCAAATCCGCTCATTGAAACATACTTGCGGTCTTCAAAAATGGAAGGAACGATGAGTTGGGCGCAGCCCGGAAGAATAACTGCTATTTTGAAATATAATACTATTCAAGAAAAATTATTTGGATGAATAGGCTGAGATGGCGGCGCTGATCTGGCTTCGTCATGTATAGAAATAACATTAGAACTACAATAAGTAGGTTTGAGTACATAGTAATTAAGGAGTTGTGAAATGATTACTTTGCAAGGTAAAGGAGTAAGCGCGGGTATAGCATCCGGCGTAATAGTATTCCTGAAACGGAAAAGTCTCTCGGTGGAAAAGCGTCCTGTGGCTGACGCGGAAAAAGAAGCGGAGCGTTTTGAAGCCGCGCGGAACACTGCGGCGGATCAGCTTGACGAATTGTCAAAGAAGATGGCAGGTAAGATCGGCGAAGAAAATGCCGTGCTCTTTGAGGTTCACCGGATGCTGTTGGAAGATGAGGACTATACTAATCCCATCATCAATATCATAAAGCAGGAAAAGGTCTGCGCCGAATATGCGGTTAATACTGCGGGTTCGCGGTTAGCGCAGGAATTCGCCGACATGGACGATGAGTACATGAAAGCCCGCGCGGTTGATGTGTACGATGTTTCCAAACGGGTGATACGCATATTATCAGGAGTTGAGGATGACCTTACCCGTAGCGATGAGCCGGTGATTCTTGCCGCTGATGATTTTACCCCCAGCGAAACCGCCCAGCTTGACCGCGGAAAGGTACTGGCTCTCGTCTCCCGTCAAGGTTCTGCCAATTCCCATACCGCGATTTTCGCCCGCACTATGGGTATTCCGGCGATTATCGGCTTCGGCGCCTTCTTGTCTGGAGACATGTCAGGAAAACAGGCGATTCTGGACGGGGAAACCGGAACGTTGTATATTGAGCCGGAGGTAGAGATAATCCAGAAGCTTGAGCAAAAAAAGGAATCTTTGCGGCAGGAAAAAGAACGTCTGGAAAAACTACGGGGAAAGCCTACGCTTACCAAAGACGGACGGCGGATGAAACTCTACGCAAATATCGGTTCAGTGGGAGATGTGGAATCCGTGCTGTCCGGGGATGCTGAAGGAATCGGCTTGTTCCGCAGTGAATTTCTGTATCTGGGCAGGGATAGTCATCCTGATGAGGAATATCAGTACCAGTGCTATCGCAAAGTGCTGGAAAAGATGGGAGACCGGCAGGTTATTATCCGCACGCTGGACATTGGCGCGGACAAGCAAGTAGATTACCTTAATCTGCCAAAAGAAGAAAATCCTGCGTTGGGTATACGAGCTATTAGGCTCTGCCTGTACCGTCCTGATCTGTTCAAAACCCAGCTTCGAGCGATATACCGGGCGTCTCTTTACGGCAATGCGGCTATCATGTTTCCCATGATAAGTTCTCTGGATGAACTGCTTCGGGCAAAAGAAGCGGCAAAGGCGGTACGGGAAGACCTTGCGGCTCATAACATCCCCTTCAAGAGGGACGTTCCCATCGGCATTATGATAGAAACTCCAGCGTCCGCAATTATAAGCGATGTGCTGGCAAAGGAGTCGGACTTTTTCAGCCTAGGCACCAATGATCTTACGCAATACACCCTTGCCGTTGACCGGCAGAACGAGGCTGCGGCGGAATTTTGCGATACGCACCACGAGGCGGTGCTGCGGCTTATCAGGATGACCTGTGAGAACGCGCACAAAGCGGGCATCTGGGCGGGCATTTGCGGTCAATTAGGCGCGGATCCCACCCTGACTGAAACCTTTGTTGAGATGGGACTGGATGAGCTTTCAGTGGAGCCTTCTAGTATCTTAAAGCTGCGTGATCTTATTGCCCAATACTAACGAAAAAGGATTTCAAGCGGCTTACAGTCGGCAGTGCGGACATGTTCCCAAAGCCCGCGCTGCCCCTCTTACCTTAATAATGCATACCAAAGCAAATCTCGCGTGGTAGAATCGGCTCTGTGTAACGGTAGTACCGCTGTGAGCTATTCGCCTCTTTCTTGAAATATTTTTCCTTTTATTATATACTTTCTTACTCATGGCAAAGTCAAAATTTACGGTGCTTGACCTTATAGACCTTGATTTCAAAGAACACAATTCACTCAATCTTACCAGCATTGGGGACAGAAAAGGGTTGAGCAGAGAAATAGTCAACCCCGAACTGAATCGTCCGGGACTTGCCTTATCCGGTTTTTTCGACTCGTTTGCGTATCAGCGTATACAGATATTCGGACGCGGAGAATACGCCTATCTGGAAAAATTGATTCGGGAAGGAAAGCCGGAGTCAATTCAGCAATTCTTTTCATATTTAATTCCTTGCTGCATCTTCACCCATAACTTAACCCCCAACAAAGATTTTATGGTAACGGCGGGAAAAGTCCACTGCCCCATTTTGCAAACAGACCTAACCACCGCCGAATTCAGTGCCCGCTTAATCCGCATATTGTCGAATATATTCTCGCCGCGTAAGGGTATTCATGGCGTTTTGATGGAAGTGTACGGACTCGGCGTGCTTATCATAGGCGAGTCGGGCGTGGGAAAGAGCGAAGCCGCGTTGGAGCTTATCAAACACGGACACCGGCTTGTCGCGGATGACATGGTTGACATTCAGTGTATCAGCGGGAATATTCTGCTTGGCGCCGGCGCAAATAAGATCATCGGGCACCACATGGAGATACGCGGACTCGGCATCATCAACATTACCCACCTATTCGGCATAGGCTCCGTGCGGGATCAGAAACAGGTGCAGCTTATTATACAGTTGGAAGAAGAGAAACCGGATAAAATCTATGACAGACTGGGTATTGATCGAAAATATATGGAGCTTTTGGGCGTTAGCGTACCTAAAATAGAAATTGCCGTTAAACCGGGTCGGAACATACCGGCTATTGTTGAGACCGCAGCCATGAATGAACGGCTGAGAAAGATGGGCTATGATGCGGCTAAAGAATTTAATCAAAACATTATGAAATGGCAGGAAATGAGTTATTCCGACCAATTTGTTTTTTTCGGAGAGGATATTATATGATTGAACGCATAATAACCGTTACAAACCGTGCGGGGATTCATGCCCGTCCATCAGCCATGATTGTTAGCCTTACTAAAAACTTCAAGTCTAACATATATTTTGAAAAAGATGACGATAGAATAAATGCAAAATCTATTATGGGACTGCTTACACTCGGCGCAACCTACGGAACCACGTTAAAGATCATCGCGGATGGCGATGATGAAGTACAGGCAGTAGAAAAAATAGTACATTTATTGGAATCAAAATTTCTTGAAGAAGCATGAAACCCCAGTTCCTATAATTGGCGTATGGGGAATTATTTTTATCTATATTCTCCTCTGTATCGTAACCCTTTTCTTATCAAAATTTTTCTTCTCCATTATTTTACAGGGCGGTATCATCACGGACTGGCTCATGCTTGCCGTTTTCTTTAGCACGCCGGCGGTATCATTCATATTTTTGATAATTTCTCTTGTCCGGCTTGTTCAAGACTTTATTACGCGAAGAACCGGAAGAAGATTTCAAGTCAAACTCCTTGCCTATTTCACCATTGTACTCCTCTTTTCCGTCATTCCCCTTGTCCTTATTACAAATCTATCCACAGCTGAAATCATGCGTTTCTGGAACACGCTGGATATGGAATCTACCGTAGAGTACGCCCAGCGATTTATCGTGGACGCGTACGCATTGCATCTTGAGAAGGTTCAACATGTGGCGGATACCACTGATTTTGACCGGCTGCTTGCTAATCAGCCCACAGAAATTCCCCGCGGTTTGATCGCGGTTCAAGATTTTAAGATGGTAACGGCGCCCGCAAGGGAAGATGAACCGCGCTGGGTAAGCTCCCGCTTCTGGGGAAAGGCGGATCAGATGCTTGATACGCCGCCCGCGCAGTTTCAAGGCGTTGTTACCCGAAATAAAAACCGCGATATTGACGTTATCCGCTATCTCATGGTGATACATGCTACAACCGTACGGGTCATCACGTACGATCTGGGAGAAGGTTTTGATGCGGCAATCGACACATTTAATATTCAGAGCTCACGATTTGAGGTGATAAAGACGCTGAATATCCAGTTTAAACACATTGTGCTCCTGTTTTTTGCGGTATTCTTCCTTCCGGTCGTATTAGTAGTCCTGATTCTTGCCGTATCGTTCACAGAGACCATTACGAAACCGATCCTCGACCTTACCGAAGCGACCCGTAAAGTCGCAACCGGAGATTTCTCCGTTCATATTACGGCAAAAAAGAACGACGAGCTAGGTCTTTTAATCCACTCGTTTAATACTATGGTGCGGGATTTGGAAAAGACGCGCAAGGCTCTCATTGAGGCGGAAACACGTTCCATTCAGCAGCGGATGGCTGAACAGCTTGCCCATGAGATAAAGAACCCCCTTACTCCGATAAAATTATCCGCAGAGCGGGTGCTGCGGCGCTGGCAAAACAACCCTGAAAACACAGGCGAAATAGTGGCGTCGTCTATGCTTTCCATCATACAGGAAACCGAAAGGCTTTCAACTATGCTGAGCGAATTCCGTACCCTCTTCCGTCCTATAGAACCGTCCGTATCAAATACCGCGGTCTCCGCCGTCATTGACCCGCTTATCGCATCCTATCGCTTCTCCTACCCTGCCATTACGTTCACTGTCAACGCCCTCGATCTCACGGCCGCGGTAAAGATCGATGAATGTAGGTTTACCCAGATTATAACGAATCTTGTTGTCAATAGTATTGATGCGGTCAACGCAATGGACGCTGCGGACGCGATTCATCCATCAGATGTAAAAAGAATTGAGATACAAACCGATACGATAAAGAAACAGGGCGCCGTTTTTTGCCGGATCAGCATCACGGATACAGGGCGTGGTATTCCCTCCGATATTAGAGAAAAAATCTTTATCCCCTATGTTACTACCAAGAAAGAAGGAACCGGTCTTGGGCTTCCCATCGTGGAACGTATTATCAGCGATCACGGCGGCGCTATCTGGTTTAACTCACACGTCAATCTGGGAACGACGTTTTTCGTGGATTTACCGTCCGCATAAAAACCCTGGTTTTAATACGGTTGTTATCAAGCCTGTTCCTTCTTCTTCATAAGAAGCCATACTGTATGCCGCTTTCCGCACAGTGTTCCGCACGCTATCGATAGGGCGTTTATTTGTGCGCCGATATCGCTGATATATGTGCATATATCGTTATGTCGTTCCGCTATCGCAGGAAGTCGACTATGTACCGCAGGAATTCGAAACTGTATCACAAGGGAACCTCCGGTTTCTGGTTGCGGGACACAACTTCCGCTACGCTACGGCTAGCGTCTTGATACGGACGCGCGCAGTCCATAAAACGCATACCCGTGAAGCGTGATGGAGGGAGTGAAATCGCGGAACTTGGAAGTTTTCATATTTCTCATTGGATACTAAATTTTTATTGGCTATTCTGTGTAATACCGTTATTGAAAGTTTTTCATTAAAATTAATATTTAAGAAAGCCTTTAAGAAAATATGTTTTTAGATTTTTTTGTGCAAATACTATAAGTGTATTCTTATGTGCCTTAAAAATGTCAAAAATATTAAAATTATGAATAAATTATTATTGAAAATAAAAGGTACGGGCAAACGGCGCATAACCAGGACCGTTTTTACGTGCCCCAGCTATGCTGTCCCAAGGGACAGCATAGCTAGAGATGCCGCCAGTAGGTGGCTCAGCCTCAGCAACGCTCCATTCCCCCGCCGTTGCTTCGACAAACTGTCGTAAACAGCCGTTCTGGCGCTGTTTACGACGTTTTTGCAGCCCGGAATAAGGGCTTGCATAGCAAGACTAGGGCTGCAAAAATGTGGCGGAGGTTTTGCGTGGGAATGGAGCATAGCGGAATGACCTAGCAAAACCGTAGCCCGAGCCGCCTACTGGCGGCGAAGCGTAAACAGTCCTGTTAGGCGCAGTAAACCACATTTGCCAATTCTATTTTCTTATTTTAAATACTCCATAAATAAATTTATATTCTTCACTTAAACTTCCAATCTTAACTGGTTCTAATTTATCGTGAATATATTCAAGTTCTTCTTCGTCATAAAAGTGTAAAATTAAGCCGTCTTTTATTTCAAATGTGTTTTCTTCTATTAATTTTCCAGCGCCATACGCCCTGTGTTCCTTGGTACAGCACGAAACCATTATTATTCCATTTTCATTTATATTCTCCATACATTTTTTTATTATATTTTCTCTTTCATTCTTTTTAAATAGGTGAATAAAACTATGGCAAAATATCCCATCGTATTTTTTATCTGTATTATTATAATCCAATATTGAACTACATATAAAATTTACTTTCGGCGCAAACGTTTTTCCTATTTCTATTGCATCCTTTGAATATTCAATCCCATCAACAATATAATTTTTATCAGAAAATATTTTGCGTTTCTTCCATAACCTGCCCCTATTACCAATATTTTTTTATACCATTTTCTAAAAATATTTTTATGTTATTTTCGCCACATTACTTGCTTCAACTCCCCAAATCATATTTTCTCTTTGGAATGCATCATTCCAAATGTTATTATTTCTCATTGTTTTATACTCCATTATTATTACAATATATTTATCATCCATATAATTTGCAATATATTTTACAATAAATTTGTGGTTTATTGCACATAACACTCCGGCTGTTTACGACTTTTTGCAGCCTGTTGAGCTGCAAAAAAGTGGGTGGAGGTAGCGTGGGAATGGAGCGCAACGACCGACCTAGTCGTTTTGGAGTCCGAATGGCTTTTAGCCCGAAACGTAAACAGCCCTGTTATGTACAGAGTTGATTTTGCTTCAATATCCTAATTCATTTCTTTTATCATATACACAAGATAGTTTATTCCTATTTGCTTTGGAAACCGCTGTTTTATTCTATATATTTCCTTATATCCTAATTTTTTATATAAATTATACGCCCTCTCATTTGTGTCGGCAACTTCTAAAATATATTTTTCATAAAGTTTTAATGAAAAAATATATTCCATTATCAATGTCGCCATTCCCATTCTCCTATATTTTTTATTCGTCGCCACAAATTCAATAGATCCTGTCTTTTCATCTATTTTCACTGGATATTTGGGATATTTATTGAAATAAATTTTAAATATCATATTCGCCAATAAACCTTTTACTAAACCTAAATTATTCACCAATATCTTTTTATCATGTTTTATACAATAATGTTCCTTATCAGTACAAACCATCATTCCGGCAATTTCATTATCAATTATACCGATATAAAAATAATCCAATACAAACATATGTAAAAATGCCTTTGTTAATTTATTTGAATCATTTGAAATTATTTTCAACTCTTTCCCAAATGCCTCAACAAATAATGCGCTAATTTTCTCATTTATATTTCCACCAAAATCTTTTGCGAGTTTAATTTCCATGAAAACCTCAACCTCCTCCAATTTTTTTATTATAATATTTTCCAATATTTTTGTCAACCAAATTCAAAACTAATTGCACATAACACCCGGGCGGGTGTCAGCCGCACGGGTGGGCGGGTGTCAGCCGCTTGTTTTGCGCTTCGCCGCTGCGTGAGATATGCGTTTACCCAGTGTGTGAGAATGGGTCTACCCAAACCTGTGTATCTTTGTGCGTACCCGTTATGGAAAAAATCACCCATTCGGCAATGTTGACCGCATGATCGCCGATACGCTCGTAGTATTTCGCTATTTGCAGCAGATCGAGCGCTTGTTCGCCGTTCTCCGTATTCTCGTGTACTAAGGCGATCAGGTCTTTTTTCACCGTTGAAAAAAGACCGTCAACCACATCATCACGGGCAATGACCGCCTGCGCCAATGCCATATCCTTTTTCACAAACGCATCAATACTTTCTGTTACCATTGCGCCCGCCGCATCCGCCATTTCTTGGATATGTTCCAGCTTTTTGATATAGTTCTGATTCGCAAGATACACGCACAACTCTGAAATGTCCGCCGCATGGTCGCCGATACGCTCCATATCCGTGATCATTTTCAAAGCGGTGGAAACCTGCCCCAAATCCCGCGCCACAGGCTGCTGCATAAGAATCAGTTTTAGGCATGCGGACTCAATGTCCCGTTCCATGGCATTGATAATCGCATCGTTCTCAATGACGGCGCGCGCTTCGTCCGCATCTTGCGTCATCAAGGCGCACGTTGCTCTGGCGATAGCTTGCTCAATCAATGCGCCCATCTCAATCAACGTGTTGTTCAGTTCCGAAAGCTGTTCGTCAAATCGTCCACGCATTATCCAAACCTCCCTGTAATATAGTCTTCCGTGCGCTTGTCCTTCGGCATGGCAAATAACCGTCCGGTATCTCCGTATTCGATGACTTCGCCTAGTAAGAAAAATACCGTACTGCCGCTTATACGCGCCGCTTGCTGCATATTGTGCGTTACAATAATAATGCTGTACTTGTCCTTTAAGGTGAGGAGCAGCTCCTCAATCTTTCCGGTGGAAATCGGATCAAGCGCGCTGGTCGGCTCGTCTAATAACAGGACGTCAGGAGCAACCGCCAGGGCGCGCGCTATGCACAGGCGCTGCTGCTGTCCGCCGGAGAGTCCCAGCGCCGGTTTTCTTAACCGGTCCTTCACCTCATCCCAGATAGCCGCATCGCGTAGAGAGCGTTCAACGGCATCGTCCAGATCACGCCGCGATGCGACTCCGTGCGTCCGCGGTCCAAAGGCTATATTGTCGTAAACGCTCATAGGAAAGGGATTCGGTTTTTGAAATACCATGCCCACCCGTTTACGCAGTACGCTGACGTCTTGATAGGCGTAGATGTCTTCGTCAAAAAGCCGTACGCCGCCGGAAACAACGCAGCCCTCCACGAGATCGTTCATACGGTTGAGGGTTTTAAGAAGCGTGCTTTTTCCGCATCCGGAAGGACCGATACATGCCGTTATGGTATGGGAAGCGATCTCCATAGTTATGTCTTTGAGCGCATGAAAAGCGCCGTAGCGTACATTCAGCGCGTTAATTTCAAAACAATTCATGGTTTACTCCAATGCGTTTCGATATGGCGGCGGAGGCTGCATTTATCAGTATGACTACAAGGAGCAGGACGACGGACGTTGCGTACCCTTCGCCTGTATGGAGCCCTTCGCTTGATAAGGCGTATATATGCACCGCTAACGTCCGCGCCGAATGGAGCGGGCTTGGAGGAACTTGGGCGACGGTTCCGGCGGTATAGATGAGCGCGGCGGTTTCGCCGGCAATGCGCCCTATTGCAAGGATGACGCCTGCGGATATGCCGGGCGCCGCTGCGGGCAGTACCACACGAAAAACCGTCCTGAGCCGACCCGCGCCGAGTCCAAACGCCCCTTCGCGCCATATATCTGGAACGGATCGCAGCGCCTCTTCTGTAGAGCGCAGAATGAGCGGAAGTATCATCACCGATAAGGTACAAGCGCCCGCAAGCACGGAGAACCCCCAGCCGAGAAACGTAACGAAAAACAACAGACCAAAGAGTCCATAGACAATGGAGGGGATGCCCGCCAATGTTTCCGTTGTTATGCGGATAACGGCGACAGCTTTACTTCCGCGCGGGGCATATTCCGCCAACCAAATCGCTGCGGAAACGCCGAGAGGTACCGCTATCGCAAGCGACAGCGCGGTTATGATAACGGTAGACGTAAGCGCGGGCATCAAGGAGACGTTTTCACTCGTATACGCCGGTGAAAAGAGCGATGGTTTAATGTGCGGGATGCCTTTCACCAGCATAAAACCGATGAGGTAGCATAGCACGCCGGCGGTTACGCCTGCCGCGCCCCATGATATGCAGCGTAATAACGCTTCTGAATGTCGTATCTTCCGCATATTGTTTCCTTCCTACATATAAAAATAACAGTTATGATGGTCCCCGTCTTATCAGAGCGGAGAAACTCATGTTTATCAAGAGAATGAATACAAACAGTACCACGCCGGTCGCTATGAGCGCTTCACGGTGCAGTTCCGCCGCATACCCCATTTCAATAACGATGTTCGCCGTTAATGTACGCGCCCCTTTCAGCAGGGAGACGGGCATACGCGCCTGATTACCCGCAACCATGATGACCGCCATGGTCTCGCCGATTGCGCGTCCGATGCTCAACACGATTGCGGCAAGCACGCCGGATCTCGCGGCGGGCAGTACAACCGCGAACACCGCGCGGTAATGACCCGCGCCCAGCGCCAGAGCGCCTTCATAGTACTGCTCCGGCACCGCGCGTAGCGCGCTTTCGGCAATAACGATAACGGTCGGAAGGATCATAATGCCGAGCAGGAGACACGCCGATACGATGCTGTTGCCCGTAAGCGGGACAATCGCCGCCATGCCGAAAAAGCCGTAGATAACCGAAGGTATGCCGGCAAGCAAATCCACTGTGGGTTTTACAACGCGGTAGAGCTTTTGGGGACAGACCCGCGCAAGAAATACGGCGGTTAGCACGCCGATAGGAACGCCGATGATAATGGCGCCCGCGGTTACATACAAGCTGCCCACAATCATAGGCAGGATGCCGAATGACGGCGGTATGTCTGACGGCCGCCACTCCGTTCCCAGCATGAAGGCGATGGGACCGATCTTCCCAATCACGGGAAGACCGTTCACCAGCAGAAAGAAACAGATCAGCGCGAGCGCCAGTATGGACGCCGCCGCCGAGAAGAAAAATACCGCGCGCATACATTTCTCCAGCAGCAGTTTCTTCATTTGTCCAGCGGATACCGGCGCAACGGACATCGCCGGGACCGTATCGCTTTGCCGTTTCTTCCGCATGTATTTCATTTGTTTACCTGATTCCAGCGCGTTGTTTTACCGGTAAAGATGTCTTTTACATCATCTTTCGTTATATTCGCTATAGGGTTTTCTTTATTCACAATAACCGCGATACCGTCAATGGCTATCTTCACCGGAGTAAGCTGCGCCAATTCGCTTTCCTTTAAGTCGCGGCTCGACATACCGATGTCGCATGTACCGTTCATCGCCGCGGTCATGCCAGCGGAAGAATCGCTCTGCTGTATTTCAATAACCGCGGAAGAGTTCAGCGCAAGATACGCTTCTTTCAGTTTCTCCATGACCGGCGTTACGGAAGACGATCCCGCGATAACGATTCTACCCGACGGCTTGCTTCCCGCATAGGCTGGCGCATTGCTACTCACCGGAATATAGCTTTTTGCGATAACGGACTGCCCTTCAGCCGAGAGGATAAAGCCGGTGAAATCCCGCGCCAGTTCCGATACTTCGCCTTTTGTGGCGATGTAAAACGGTCGTGAAATCGTATAGGTACCGTTCTTCACATTCGCGGTACTTGCCACCGCTCCGTTTATGGGTACAGCCTTGACCGTCTCGTTAAGCGAGCCGAGTGAAATATAGCCGATGGCGTATGTATCCCCGGCAATGTTCATCATCATCACGTCGGTTTGTTTGGCGATGACGGCTTCTTGTGTCGTCATATCCCTGCGGCTACCGTCCGCGCCCCGCGCCTCAATGCCGAACAATTCGATAAACGCCCCGCGCGTTCCCGAGCCGTCTTCGCGAGATACCACGCTGATATTCCGTTGCGGATCAAAGCCAGCTGGTTCTCCGGCGCCCTTAGCGCAAACCGTTCCAACCGCCGCCATTAAAAGAACGGTGGCGGCTATTCCTTTCATTCTCCTTTTCATATAAACTCCTCATTCTGTAAAATTCCTTGCCAAAACACGCCCAACGAGCGCGCCCAACGGGTGATTTGGTTTTGGAATTACAGTGATACTACCCATAGCGTGTGTAATGTATGTGATCGTTATGTAAAAAATAGGTAAAATCGTTCTTTAGGATAGCCGTGCGCTACGTAGCGCGTGATTCGCGCCGGTTTTCGCGTCTATTGATGAAGGCGTTGTCTGTCTACGTAAACACACAATTACGTTTGTTATTATAAATTCGGCGGCGGGCTATACAACTATGTTGGTACTTAATTTTTAAAAGAAATCATGCGTCCCACTGAATTTTTACCTTTTATTACATATTTCTTATCTTTCCCATATTCAGAAACCACCATTTGAACATCGTTGCCATCAACAGACCTAATGTTCATAACCACGACTTCGGAAATTGTTAAAGTATATCGAAATGTTTGGCCTTCATTGAGAATGATATACTGATTGATTGTTTCTGTTCCCTGTTCAACAATGGGCGTTTCTATTACAGTATGCATATTTTCTTTATTATTCTTTGAAACATTTACATATATATTTTCACTTATATGCCCGGAAATATATATATAGGCATTGCCTGACGCTATCCGTATCGCTATATCTCTGTTAAAATTTGAATTGCCCGATTTTGTATGAATACAATTATATACTAATGCGGCAAGCAATACAAGAACCGCTGTTCTCACTGCTTTAGAAAGCATTATATTCTTCATATAATTTTAGTATATAGTATCTATTTTTTATTGTCAATACGTATGCCGGTATTTTTTACAGCATTGCGGGCGGCGGTATATCGCCTGATGTTCCGGCGGTTTACGGCATTTTAGCGGCACTATCAAGCGTAGGTTTCGTGCCGCCAAAATGCGCCATAGAAAGGAGCGTAGCGTAATAACCTACCCGTTGCGGAGGCCAAGCCGCCTACCGGCGGCATCCCCAGCTATGCCGGGGCGCGTAAACAGTCTCGTTATACGAAGTTCCGCCCGACTCCATTTGACTATTTTATCTTCCTTGCTTTTATAAATAAAAAATTGGGCCTTTTTAATAGCCGTTCATACGTTTCCGGTAATTTTTCCTTAAATTCTTGTGTTGGTTCAGGTTCTAATATTTTTTCTATACTAAGTAATTGCGCAAAAACAACATGACATATTTAGATATAAGGAGAAATGGAATAATTCCAATCGCCATGAAATGATGATTGTTTCAGTTTTATCTTCCGTAATTCTTCATCGCTGACTTTCTTACCTGTCTCATAATGGCCGGTATCCAAGCCGGCCATTATTTTCAAACCTCCACGGGTTTTTGTGTTTGCTATTAAGTTAATTA
>JAISMJ010000022.1 GCA_031276815.1 Treponema sp. | reverse complement strand
CGCCGCTCCGGTTGATGCCGCGATACTTCGCGGGGGCATACCCGCGATACGTCCGGTTACAAGGCGCAAACCCTGCCCCGCGCGTGTTTTTACATGAGTTAGAAAGCGTATTAAATGATATACGAAAGTTATATATCGAGTTAGAAAAAGTATGACTCGAGTTAGAGAAAATATGACTCGGGTTAGAAAAAGTATGACTTGAGTTAGAGAAAAAATAACTTGAGTTAGAAAAAGTATGACTCGAGTTAGAAAAAAAATTTCTCGAGTTAGAAAAAGTATAACTCGGGTTAGAAAAAAAATTTCTCGAGTTAGAAAAAGTATAACTCGAGTTAGAAAAAAAATAACTTGAGTTAGAAAAAGTATGACTCGAGTTAGAAAAAAAATTTCTCGAGTTAGAAAAGTTATAACTCGAGTTAGAAAAAAAATTTCTCGAGTTAGAAAAAGTATAACTCGAGTTAGAAAAAAAATGACTCGGGTTAGAAAAAGTATGACTCGGGTTAGAAAAAAGATTTCTCGAGTTAGAAAAGTTATAACTTGAGGTACAAAAGTTATAACTCGAGTTAGAAAAGATATATCTTATGTTAAACATAGTATACCTTGAGGTACAGAAAGCATAACGCATGGTATACGGAAGAACGGAGACGGAGGAAACGGTACGCCCGCCCTCTCCGTTACGAAAACCGGTACGCCGGCTAAAGCCGGATGCGTCCGCGGATCGTGGTCTGAAACATGCGGAAAAACATGCGGGAAAAATTACCCTGCTGTATACGATGAAATATACGGGGGGGGGGGGGGGTATAGCGCCTCTTTCTTTTGAGGCGTGCCGAGTCATTTCTTCGGGCGCGGCGCATGAAAGAACCAGCGCGGTACGTTTAGTATTCATGGGTGTAAGTATAAGAATGGGGCTTTGTTTTGTCAAGCGATTGTGTTGAAAGTAGCGCGTTTACGCCGGCTTTCGCAAGCGGGCGGCGCAAACGGAAGCGTCTGAGCCGCAATCAGGTACGCCGCGTATCTTCCGGTAGCGCGCGGGCTGGACGCCGGTATCGTGATTGCACTCCGGCGGGTTGTTGCCAAACGGAAGCGAATCGTTCCGGTTAGAGGGGAAAAGACAGGAAGCGGCGTCCGGCGTTCAGCCTTTGACGGTTCATAGAGCGCCCCGTTTTCCCCTTGACAGAGGGCTTTATTTTAGCGGATAATGAGCAATCCATCAGGTCACAACCGGCGTTGAAACCGGTTTGATCGGGAAAAGGAGAAAGAGGCCTATGGCTGGCAAACATATTCTTATTATAGGCGGCGGATATGCAGGTATCGCCGCAGCCAAGAAATTGGCGAAACAATTCAAGAAACGGGATGATATTACCATCACGCTGGTTGATAAACATCCGTTTCATACGTTAATGACCGAACTGCATGAGGTTGCGGGACGCCGCGTTGAACCCGATTCGGTGCGTATCCCGTATTCCAAAATTTTCGGCGCATCCAAAGTAACGGTGAAACTGGACGCCATTACGTCCGTTGATTTTACCAAAAAACAGGCGGCGTCTGAAACCGCGGTGTATCCCTACGATTACCTTGTGCTGGGCGCAGGCGCGGAACCTGAATTTTTCGGCATACCGGGAATTAAGGAAAACAGTTTCACCTTGTGGTCATACGATGACGCGATGAAACTCCGGTACCACCTTGAAGAGGTCTTTGAAAAAGCGGTTGCGGAGCCGGATGCGGAGAAACAGAAAAAGATGCTGACGTTTGTGGTTGCGGGCGCGGGTTTTACCGGCATTGAAATGGCGGGCGAACTGCTTGAATGGCGTGATGAGATGTGCAACAAATGGCTTACCGGCGCGGACAAGGTACGTATCGTCATCGTGGAAGCTATGCCGGCGATCCTCCCCATATTTGAAAAAGACCTCGCGGATAAGGTCGCCGCATATCTCAAGAAACATAACGTGGAACTGATGACGGGCGCCGCCATAACCGGAGCGGAGCCGGGCGTTGTGAAGCTCAAGACGGGCGCGACGCTTGAAACCGCCACTTTTATCTGGACCGCCGGAGTAACCGGCAATAGTTTCGCCGGTTCGCTTGGGTTAAGCGCGGGTCCATACGGTAAGAACCCGCCCGATCCCGCGAAAAAGAACCGACAGGGGCGGCTTCTTGTTACCGGTGAGATGCGTTCAGTTGATTATCCTGATGTGTTTCCGGTGGGAGATAACCTCTGGTTCATCGAAAACGAAAAACCGCTGCCGCAAATTGTGGAAACCGCCCTACAGACGGGCGCGACTGCCGCCGAAAACATCATCGCGGATATTGAAGGAACGCGCGGCGCGAAGCAATTCAAATCGGATTATCACGGCTTCATGGTATCGGTGGGCGGCAAATACGCTGTTTCCAATGCTATGGGCATCAAGATGTCGGGTATTTTTGCCCAGGCAATGAAACACTTTGTGAACCTGCACTACCTTATCGGCGTTGCGGGCGTCAATCAGTGCTGGGAATACATTAAACATGAATTTCTGGATATTAAAACGCACCGTTCTTTTGTACGCGGCTTTGGCTCGTATAAAATGCGGGGCTACTGGGTACTGCCGCTGCGCCTGTGGGTGGGACTTATGTGGGTGTTTGAAGGCGTCAACAAGATAGGTGAAGGCTGGCTTGCGTGGAGCAGCGGTTCCAAATCAACGTGGATGTTCTCGCCGTGGGTGATTCAGGCGGGTTCGGCCGCGGCGCAGGCGGTTTCGGCGGCAAGCGGTACGGGAGATGCGGCGACTGCGGCGTCGGGAGCGGCAGAGACGGTAAGCGCCGCATCCGGCGCCGTATCCGGCGCGGCAGGTACCGCAGTGAGTGCCGCCGCATCCCAGTTCAAAGCCGTGTGGGATCTGACAATGCCCATTTTTGATGCACAGGGCGCGGTTGCGACATGGTTCAGAACGACGTTTATGGACAGTATCATGTCCCACATACCGTTTCAAGGTTTTCAGTTAATGGTGGTGCTTGTTGAAATCGGCATCGGGCTGTGTATGCTCGGCGGTCTTTTCACGTGGCTGGCGGGAGCCGTCTCCATTGCCATGTGTCTTGTCTTCACCCTGTCCGGTATGTTTGAATGGTACAAGGTCTGGTTTATCTTCACCGGATTCCTGCTGTTAGGCGGCGCGGGACGCGCGTTTGGTCTTGATTGCTGGGCGATCCCCTTCTTCAAGAGGTGGTGGAACGGTACCGCGATTGCCAGAAAATTCTATCTGTATTTTGACGGCAATTCAAAATAGCGCCTATTAAAACGCTTGCAGTAAAGAATAGTGAAGATCGGGGAGCGCGGTTGTTCCCGCCCCCCGATCTTCCGGCAATGAGAACGACGTGAATACATTTTGGCAGGAATTTCCTGCAATAGCGGAATCGCTTGAAAAGGTTTCCCGCATTATACAGGATAGTTGCGCCTCGCAGAATCCCGTTATCGCGGAAGGCGTTTCCGCACTGTTTGACGGCAAGGGCAAACTCCTTCGTCCGGGTATGCTGCTTATTGCCGCGAATTTTGGCAAAAAACAGGACAAGCATCTCAAGCTTGCGGCATGTCTCGAAATACTCCACATGGCGACCTTGATTCATGATGATGTGATCGATGATTCTCCCCTGCGGCGCGGCGTACCCGCGGCTCATGCGCGTTTTGGAAAAAGGGATGCGGTTCTTATCGGCGATTACCTCTTGTCGCGGTGCTTTCTCCTCGCCGCGGAATACACGTCTGCCGCGAATGCGGTCAACCTTGGAAAACTCCTCTCCCGCATGTGCGCCATGGAGATAGAGCAGAACGCGGACCGGTTTTCCTCCGGCATGAATCTGCGCCGGTACCTCAAGAAGATCATGGGCAAGTCCGCGATGTTGTTTTCCCTTGCCTGCCATGTGGGAGGCAGCGAGGCGAAAGCGTCCAGACAGATAACCGAAACATTGCGCCGCACAGGGTACAACATCGGTATGGCGTTTCAGATCATTGACGATATGCTGGATTATTCGGGCGATGCCGGCGCGGTAGGCAAACCCCTTGGTAACGACATAAAAGAAGGCTTTGTAACGCTGCCGCTTATCTGCGCCGTGATGCGGGATACCTCTGGAATGTTACGCTCCTTTTTTTCACAACCTTCTTTTACTGTGGATGATCCTGACCTGATCATCAAACTTGTGCGTGAAAACGGCGGCATTGAAGGGGCGCGATCCTATGCCGAAATCTACACGAACCGCGCCCTGCGGGAGATCGCGCGGCTTCCCAGCGGGGCGGCGCGAAATATGCTTGAAAAACTGACGATTACACTGTTGCGGCGGGACAGATAGGCGATTAGGGGGGAAAAAATGCGCCACTCATGAATTTTATAAGGCTAAATTTGAGAAAATGCCCTTGACTACAAATGTAAAAATGGCTATAGTAATTAATACTTTATAATGTTATGTATGAAATTCATGCGATACCGGTGGTATATGGATTTCTGACGTATTAGTTGATGGGAAAAGTTGTTTTTGAAAACTTGCTTTCTGAAAATTGTGTATATTTTTCTTTTGGCGTTCTTGCATTTCTTTCATATATATGACTCTTTCTCTTATGGTGGTGTATCTTTTTCCCGAAGATAGCTTGGGGGAATGGAACCGTCTGCGGTTTGCGGACGTGAATAAAAACGCGCCCGGCGTTTCCGGGTGAAGGAATATTTTAATGGCTAAGAAATTGTATGTCGGTAATCTTACCTACAATACGACTGAAGACGGTCTTCGCAACCTCTTCTCGCAGTTTGGAACTGTCGTGTCCGTTAAGGTCATTTATGATCGGGATACGGGCAATTCTAAAGGATTCGGTTTTGTCGAAATGGAAACCGACGAGGCGGCTTCCGCCGCTATTACCGCTACCAACGGTCGAGAATTTGAAGGGCGTCAAATTAGGGTTAATGAAGCTATGGAGAAAGCGCCGGGCGATCGCAAATCGCGTGGTAACTGGTAACATATTCGCCCTATTAAAAAGGAGAAAAACCGGTTTCGCCGGCAGCTTTCACAGGTGGTGGAACCGGTTTTTTATAAGAAGCCGCCATAACACCCAATGCTTTAGCTTTGGGATATAAGGCGCACGGGGTGATTGTCTAACACAATGTGCTTTATACATAGCAAGCCCGCGGCGAGCCGTAACGGTTTTAGACAGGGATAGCCTGACATGAAAACGCTTATTGTGTATTATTCGTATGATGGAAATACCGCATTGGCAGCGGATAGTATCAAAGAGAAGTTGCTGTGTCATCCTCGTAATACGCAGCGGACGGAGACGGATATATTCCGCATTGAAAGTGATCATGAAAAACATTTCAAAGGTTTTTTCAAATACGTATGGGGTGTGAAACAGGTTTTTTCAAAAAAAACGCCGGTTTTGAAGCCGTATACTATAGACTTTGATCGTTATGATCTCTTGATATTCGGCTGTCCGGTCTGGGCGTCCTCTCCCGCGCCTGCAATGATCGCCTTCCTTGCATTGCTTCCGGTAACCGGCAAGAAAACCGCTGTCTTCTGCTGCTATGGAAAAAACAAAGGACAGAGTCTTGATAAGATGAAGTCCTGCCTTTCCAAAAACACCGTTATTGGTGAAACTGCCTTTCAAAACCTTTTGCATCAAGATAAAAAAGAACTTGCAGACACGATAAGCGCATGGGTTGATCAGCTTGTCATGTGAGACGCGCTCCGGTGATACTGTCTGATGTTATCATCATTCTTGTCCGCCCTGAAGAAGCAGGCAATGTGGGCGCGGTATGCCGCGCCATGAAGAACTGCGGGCTTTCGCGTTTGCGTCTGGTGAATCCCGCTGAATTGCATGAAGGAACGATCCGCGCCCGCGCCGTACATGCTGAAGATGTATGGCTCAACGCCGAACAGTTTACCTCGCTTGACAAGGCGGTTGCGGACTGTTCGCTGATCATCGGAACCACGCGGCGGCGCGGACATAAACGCAAGTCCGTTACCATGCCGCCTGATGAAGCCGCCGCCTTCTTGAAGGATCACAAAGGAAACGCCGCGTTGCTTTTCGGCAATGAGCGCACCGGACTTGAAGAGGTGGAGCTTGATCTTTGTTCCCTTGCCTCCCACATTCCCGCATCATCGGCTTTTCCCTCGCTTAATCTTTCCCACGCGGTGCAGATATATGGGTATGAGCTTTTCAAGACGCTCGCGGGCGTTCAGCCTGTCGCGGGGCAATGGATACCCATGAACAGCGAGCAAATCGGCGCACTGGCGCGTTCTATTACCAATTCTCTGGAAAGTCTGGGATTTTACAAACAGCAGGGCAGGGAATATCAGGAGCGGTTTTTTCACGACGTTTTCTCCCGCGCCGGTCTTTCAGAACGGGAAGGCAGGTATATGTCCGATATTTTTGCAAAAGCTGTGCGGATGAACACGCATAGAGCCGAATGAGGCGCGGCGATAGAGGACAGACTTCCCCCTGTCAACTCATGGAGGATGTGCCGCATTCAAGGGTAGCATTGGGAATAATGTGCGTCCGTCCATTCCTTAATAGCGCTCCCCTTCCTTATTTTTTCTTAACTACGACGGCGGGATTGTTTCTCCGATAGTCATTTCAACAGTAAAACGTCCGGTGTTGGAAATAAAAGCGGTATCAATGGTATATACCGGTATATCCGCTCCTTTTTTCCGGTGCACGTTCCGCCGTATCTCCGGCGCGATTTTTTCCGCGCATTCATCTCCGGCAAGGTTGAGGCAGACCATTCGATCTTCACAGTGTATGAAGATGTTTCCATGATCGATCTGTGGTTCAATGAGGCTGACCAGCCGCTCAATTACCGGCAGAATAGCGCCGGAAAAAACAAAAGTATCCCGCACGGAGAGAACGCCGGTCTGTACGTCGAAGCGGAAATGTCGCTCAAGGATGGCGAGTCCGCTCTGTCCATACGCCGGCGCTATATCCAAGAGCATTTCGGAATCCGCGCCGAAGACACAGGAACGGGCGCGGTATTCTCCGCCTGCTTTCTGCGCTTTGCCGTCCACGATAGGAACGTTGTGTCCCAGAGAACTGTTGCAGAGAATGTCGTAGCGTCCGTTCCTGAAATATTCTTTGCTGTACTCTCCTGCGCCGAGATCGCAGAGGATCATGTGTCCTTTGCGGTAATAAATAAAACTCCCCACGTCGTTGTGGTTGTGTGGTTCGTCGTTGTTTCCGCCTTTTGCGGCAAAGCCCGTATCATCCGCGCCTGTACAGAGAAGCCACTGGGCTTTGGGAAAGCGGACGGAACGCGGCTCTTCTCCCGTAAGCGGGACATGTTCCCGTGTCCAGAGAACGTCCCGCAGTCCAGCGCAGAACCTGCCGCATGGATCCGCCGGACTATTCGACAAAGCCCGATGGTAGGGGAGCGCCGGAACCTTTATGCCATTGATATGATCCGCAAGATAGCAGCTTAACCCAAGACGAAAGGCATCCGTATCGTTGGCGTCTGAAAAATGAAGCGATGCGCCTCCGGGAAAGTAACAATACTGTTGAAACGCCGCGATGCGCTCAAAATGAGATGTTTTGAAGAGATCAACAGCGCCGCCAGTACGGAGCAGCAACAAATCCGCCGCGCTCACATAAAAGGACATGCCGTATGTCCAGTAGGAAAGCCCTTCGGTAGAAACGCCTTCATCAGTAAAACTGCGGAGGTACCGGTCAAAAACAGGGAGCAGTTTTGAGAGAAGTCCCGCCAGCAACATGTCGTCCTTGATGAGATACATGGCGGCTCCGGCTATGGAACCGGCTGTTACGGCGCACCAGTTGTTGTTCATCACTTCCCAATTCCACAATCCTCCATGTTTCCGGTAGCTTTGTATGACGCGGCGCAACGTCTCGCTTCGGGCTCGGTTAATAACCGCGGATGCCAATAAATTTTCCAGCATGGCGCAGCATTCCGCCAAGGCAAATCCGGTCTCACAGGCAAAAAGGTCAAGACGGGTACGATTGTCGATGATCCAGCCTCCTTTTTCCGCTCCGCCGGATACTCCGAGTTCACCGAATTCGCCGCTTATGGCGGCATCTATCACGGTTGCGGGCGGTAGGAGGCTTGTTCCTCCCATATGAGCGGGAAGACACCATGAGTACTCATCGCACATCGCCCAGATACAGTCTTCAAGCGCGGCAATGTCTTCAGGGCGCTCCCATAACCACACTGAAAGGCTCAAGATGAGGAGACGTCTGCGGCGCTCGAAATATACGGTTTCAAAAGCGGAGCGATCCCCCATGGTATCGAATCGTTTATAGAGGCTCCATGAGAGAAGCGGAGATTCCCGCTTCAGAAAACGATTCCGTTCTTCGGCGATACAGCGTCTTATTTCTGCAAGAAAGGGCGCATCCCGGAGTTCGTCTTTTGTCCTGTCCCGCATGAGTTTTTTGAACAAGGCGTGCCCTGCCGATCCGTCTGCGCTTTCCCGTATGAGCGATGTATACAGGTCCCGATTGTCTATATTCACGGCATCCCCTCTTCTTGTGGCGGCGGCGTTTGTACCTGTGCAACTTTGTAGCGGTGGAGAAATTCTCTTGGAGAGATTCCCTCCACTTTCTTGAAGACTTTGCTGAAATAGAATGCGTCTTCATAGCCCAGCTTATCGGCGATCTCATATATCACACCTTCTCCTTTGAGGAGCATGGTTTTAGCCTCGGATATCTTTGCAGCAGTAACATATTCCAGAAAATTCATCCCCCCATAGCGGGTAAAAAGCTGGCTTAAATAGTTAGGGCTCACGTTAAATTTCGCAGCCACCTCGGACAGGGAAAGACGCTTGTCCAGATTTTCTCTGATATATTTTTCCACCTTGGAAACGAGATGCGACTGGTAGTTTTGCCGCTGTAAGGATTTTTCAAAAAACCGCAGGGGATTTTCCCGCGCACTGGCGCAGCTAGTCTCTGTCAAAGCATCACAGGCGGACACGTAGCTTTCATGCAGATTCAACGGGTCATTTACGGGCTTTCCCGCAGCCATGCGGATACTAACATTAAAATAGTCATGTAGTATTCCAATGGTTTTGAGTAATCCTGCTTCGTATTGCTTGCGGAAAGACGAAGGATCGCTGTTTTCAAGACAGAAAAGAATGGTACAGTATCCATGTTCAGAAGAGGGTGCGGTAACGTAGCAAGGGTAAAGACTTTCCAGCATTTCCCGCAGCATCCAGAGGGCGCTCTGGTACAGGGATAAAGAGCCGATGGCTACATCTGAACCGGTGGTTCCGTCAACGACTTCATCTTTTTGCGTGGGTACCGCAATCGTAGCAGCGACTACGGTCATAACAGGAGTGTTAAGTCTCATCCCTAACTGATCCCGTCTTTGGCGGAACTCTTCGGTGCTCTTGATACGTTGATGATACAGATCGTGAAAAAAGGCATCCTGTAATCGCTGGGTATGTTCTATTCCCATAGTTCCCGGCAGAGGCGCGGTATGTTTGGTATCTTCCATTCGGTGAAGTTCACGCAGCATGGATAGCGCCTTCGACACAGCGGCGCCCAGAGATTCGGGGGAAACTTCCAGCTTAACCATGTAGTCCACAGCTTGAAACATCAATGCCCGACGGACAAAATCAAATTCCTCATAACTCGTGAGGATGATAAAAAGCGGGATATGCCCATATTTTCTGGAACATTCTTCCGCCACGTCAAGTCCGGATTTTCGGGGCATTTTAATATCTGTGATCACGATTTCTGGATGCAAGGCATCTATCATGTCCATTGCCTGCTGCCCATTTCGGGCGGTACCGACGATTTCAATGCCGTATTCCTCCCATCGGATCATAGATCGAAGTCCTACGCAGACCAGAGGTTCATCATCGGCTATGAGGAGTTTAGTCATACGCGGACTCCCGTTTCAGAGCAATGGTCATCACAGTCCACTTCCCTTCTTCGCTCTTGATGCTGATACCCTCCGCGCCGGCATAGCGGAGCCGTTCTTCTACATTATGAATCCCCACTTCCTGAAATACTCCGCCTTTCTCGCATCCGGTTACCCGGATAGCAACAATAGTTTCTTCACTCATGCCTATTCCGTCATCTTCAATGGAAACTAATACGCGAGAACAAACGTTATGATCTTCCTGTACCCGCAATGTGATGGTTCCTCCTCCTTTGGGTTCAAGTCCGTGGAATATGGCGTTCTCCACCAGAGGTTGAAGGACAAAACGAGGAATCGCCGTATCCAGAAGATCTTCATCATCAATGATTTTTTTGAAGGACACCGAATTTCCGTAACGGTATTTTTGGATCACGAGATAATCTTCCAGCAGGGCGATCTCTTCCCGCAACGATGCGCTCCGTCGGACATCCTTGGTAACACTTCTGAGCAGCCTGGAGAGCGCGGTGATCATCTCCGCTATGCCCGATGACTTTTGAATTGTTGCCATCCATTTAATTGAATTTAAGGTGTTGTACAAAAAATGGGGATTTATTTGACTGAGGAGCATCCGGTATTCCAAGTCGCGGGCGTTTTTTTCATCAGCAATCCGTTCCTCCATGAGCCTGACCAATTCGCCAGTTTGCCGGTTTATCCCCAACCAAAGCAGCGCCAGAAGCAGAAGTAGTATAATAAGTCCCGCCGTCAAAATCGACCATTCTCCCGCCATTGGAAAAATGCCCAACCGAGGCAGTACCTGTACCAAGAAAATTCCGTCTAAGATACGGCTACGTACCATTGTCCGCAGTCTGCCTTCCCCATCCCGTATGGTAAGTACTTCCGTTTCAAGATGTATAGTATCCTTAATGGTACGGCTCAACTGGGTCCACACAGGATATGCGGGTATCAGATTTGTTCCATCAATTCCATAATACTTTCCGTGGATGGCAAAGTAGAGTTCCGTGCCGGACGGAGCGTTGTAACCGGTAAATCGCTCGGTAATAATAGCGGTAGAAGCGGCAAGCGCTACCGAGCCGGCAGGTGTTCCGCGATTAGGATGATAAAGAGGATAGACCAAAGGAATTACCGGAACATCCCGGGTTAAATAAAAAGGATCGGGGCTGATGCCCTGCCATCCCGGATCGCTGGAAATCCCGCGGCTGTATACTAAATCCACATTCCATTCTGAAACAGTGAGAGATGCGTTGATCTGGTTGCCTATTTGCAATAGCCGCTTGGACTCATAATTAAAAATCAGGAGACGGTTTATAAAATGGGATGCCCGGTTATTATAGAATTCCTCCGAAAGCCGCCGCCAGCCGTCAATCCCGTCTCTCCATTGGGGGGGGGGGGGGGTAATTTTGAATAAAGAGGAAGCAATAGTTTCATTCGTCCCGCACCAGCGCACAAGGCTTTCAAGATCCCGCATATCCTGCCCTATGAGGCTTGCTACGAGCCGCAAATTGAATGCTACCGATTGTACCGTTACACGGCGCTGGAAATCGTAGATTACTTTGGAACTCAATACAAACACCAACAGAGTGATAAAAAGTGCAAAAAGGATCATGAGGAACATTGCACGGCTTTTCGCCATTTGGAGTTTATTTTTCATAGTATCTTGTTATTTAACCATAGAATAGCGGTGATAGCAAGCAAAAACAAGAAAAAATAAAACTTTACCATGTTTTTCATAAAACTTTACAGGTTTACGCATAATACCGTTTCAATAAAATAAATAAAAAGTGAATGAACTGGATAATAATTTACATGGTTTTTCAGGAGAAACAGATATATGATAAATCTACAAACTAATAACTCAATGGAGGAAAAGAATGAAAAAGACAGTGGTCATTGAGGCACTCCTTATTGGAGCGCTTATAGCGGTATCTCCGGTATTCGCCACAGGAAAGACAGACAGTTCGGCAGCGGCGGCGAGCGGACAGGTAACCTTAAAATGGGCAATGTGGGACGCTGATCTCACAGTGTACTATAAACCCCTGATTACGGCATGGGAAGCGGCTCATCCAAATATCAAGATTGAACTTGTAGACCTTGGAAGCGCCGACTTTATGACCGTATTAGGTACGCAGCTTGCAGGTGGAGCGGATCTGGATGTAGTGATGGTGAAGGATATTCCTGGTTATTCGAATCTGGTTAAACAGAACCGGCTTGAAGGACTCAACAGCTATATCAAATCCGCAAAGATAGATACCGCTCTTTACGGTGGTACAACTGAGCAGATCACGGTGAATGGAGAAGTCTATGCGCTCCCGTTCCGCAGCGATTTTTGGGTTGTCTTCTATAATAAAGACTTATTTGATGCCGCAGGCGTTCCCTATCCATCAAACGATATGACGCTGGAACAATACGATGCTTTAGCGCGTAGCCTTGTGCGAGGAAGCGGCGCCAGCAAGACCTATGGCGCTCACTATCATACGTGGCGTAGTGCCGTAACTCTCTTCGGTATTCTTGACGGGAAACACACCATTGTTGATGGTACCTATGACTTCCTTGCGCCCCATTACGAGCGGGTACTGGCACAACAGAGAGATGGAGTGGTCATGGATTTCACTACCATCAAGACATCAGGCGCTCATTATTCCGGCGTGTTTTTTAATAATCAAGCCGCTATGGTGAATATGGGAACATGGTTCCTTGCTACCCAGATCGACAAAGTGAAATCCGGGGAATCTTTAGCAAAGAACTGGGGTATTGTCAAATATCCTCATCCTGTCAGCATTCGCGCGGGAACTACCTTGGGAACCATTACATCAGTCGGGGTGAACAAGAATTCCAAGAAAAAGGAAGCTGCCCTTGCCTTTGTACAGTTTATATGCGGACCCGAAGGCGCGGCAATCCTGGCAAAGACCGGTACCATTCCCGCGATCATGAACGATCAAGTTATCGCCTCTCTTGCATCTATACCCGGCTTTCCCCAAGATGCAGCGAGCAAGGAAGCTCTCAGAGTGTACAAAACCTACCTTGAGATGCCTCTCCATGATAAGAGCGCTGATATTGAACTAGTGTTGAATGAAAATCATGATGCTATTATGGGCGGAACTATCACGGTAGAGGAAGGTATCCGGGATATGAACACTCGAGTTGGAAGACTTCTTGGGAAATAAGTAAACGTATCGCGGTGGCAGAGGCAGTGAATTCTTCTTTTTAGACTGAATTCTCCCCTCCGCCATTGCTACCGTTTTTTGAGACAGTGGGAAATACGGGTGTTTTCTCCGTAAAAACCATTCCCGAACAGAACCTTCTAGGAATATGTATGAAAAGAAGTATGAAAAGGCAGACCGCTCTTATTGCGTATAGTTTTATTGCGCCGAATTTTATCGGCTTTGCAATTTTCACACTGATACCTTTGGCGTTTGCCTTGTTTCTTTCATTTCTGAACTGGGATGGAGCGAACCCCATTCAGATAGCAGGTTTGGATAATTTTATCCGACTTTTTACGGATCCGATTTTTTGGCGGGCAATGTCGAACACTATTCTCTATACTATTGGGGTAGTTCCTCTTACTTTAATCTGCGCTCTGTTCCTTGCAGTTCTTTTGAATCAAAAACTCAAGGGGAGAAATTTCTTTCGTACCGTTTCTTTTTTTCCCTATGTTGCGTCCCTCGTTGCGGTAGCGGCAGTATGGAATTTTATTTTCAGCCCTACTTTTGGACCGGTGAATAATCTTCTTTCATCTCTATTCAATATTCCGGTGGAAAGCCTTCCCCGCTGGGCAGCGGACCGATTCTGGGCTATCCCTACCGTCATATTTTTCACGGTCTGGAAAAACATGGGCTATTATATGGTCATCTATCTAGCGGCGCTCCAGGGGGTGAATGTGGAACTCTATGAGGCGGCGAACCTTGATGGCACGAATGCGTGGCAGCGTTTTATTCATGTTACGATTCCCCAGATTGCGCCTACTACGTTCTTTATTTTGATGATGCTCATCATCAGCTCGTTTAAGGTCTACGACATCTTTGTCAACATCTTTGCCGGTGCGGATAATCAGCTTACCAACACTACCAGAGTGTTAGTGTACCAAATATACAATACCGCCTTCCGTTCTCTGGAATATGGCTACGCCAGCGCTATGTCAATGATACTCTTTATTATGGTAGTTGGAATAACCCTTGTCCAGTTCCGGCTGGAAAAAAAGATAGGGTAACGGAGTACCGCTTTATGCAGATAAAAAAAATCGCCCTTACTGGCACAACATATCTTGTACTTATCATTCTTGCTTTTACCATGCTTATCCCTTTTGCATGGATGCTTTCTGCTTCCCTCAAACTTAACAAAGATGTATTTACCTTTCCCATCCGGTGGATTCCTGAAAACCCTCGGTGGCAAAATTACTCCGATATATGGACTAAAGTCCCTCTTTTGAGGTTTGTCCTGAATACCGTAAAACTCTCAATTATTGTTACCATACTTCAGTTATTAAGCTCCAGCTTTGCGGCATATGCATTTGCAAAGCTCCGTTTTCCCGGTCGGCGTCCCTTGTTTCTGGGCTATATCGCCACCATTGCTGTTCCATGGCAGGCGTATATGGTACCCCAGTTCATCCTGATGAGAAGTATGGGACTTAACAATACCCATTTGGCGATAATTTTTTTGCAGGCTTTTTCCGCATTCGGGGTTTTTATGATGAAACAGTTTTATGAAAGCATTCCCGACGAACTGCGAGAAGCCGCTCGTATAGACGGAATGAGTGAATATGGTATCTGGTTGCGTATCATGCTGCCCCTTTCCAAACCCGCCCTTTCCACATTGACGATCATCACCTTTGTAAACACATGGAATGATTTTTTAGGTCCCCTCATCTACTTGACACGTACGGACTTAAAAACGATTCAGATTGGACTGCGTTCCTTTATTTCCCAGTATTCAAGCGAGTACGGACTTATTATGGCTGCCAGCGTGATAGCCCTCCTTCCTGTGCTGGCGGTGTTTCTTTCTCTCCAGCGTTACTTTGTACAGGGAGTGGCGACTTCCGGTCTAAAAGGGTAGCCCAAATATAATCACGCACCGGTCTGGGATGACATGAGACAGGCGCATACCGCCAGCGTATCGGACATTCTTTCTTACTAATAAATCTTCATGTACCCGCTTGACAAAAATGAGCGTATATAGTATGGTATCTCTGTTTACGCGGCGATGGTGGAATTGGTAGACACGCTAGCTTGAGGTGCTAGTGCCGAGAGGTATGGAAGTTCAAGTCTTCTTCGCCGCAGTATTGCAAATAGTTACGCCGCGAGGCGCACTGCACGTGGGAATAAAAATCCGGCGTGTACGGCGCATACAATTCTATGAATACGGTTACATCATACAAACGCATTGAAATCCTCGACACTACCCTGCGGGACGGGGCGCAGGGCGAGGGCATCAGTTTCTCAGTGCAGGATAAGCTCGCCATAGTGCGTGCGCTGGACGAACTCGGCGTACGCTGGATCGAAGCCGGAAACCCGGGCAGCAACCCCAAGGACATGGAGTTCTTTCAGCGCGCCGCAAAGCTGAAGCTTGAACACGCGGAACTCGCCGCTTTTGGGTCAACCCGCAAGAAAGGCGTTCCGGTTGCCGAAGATAGGCAGGTGCAGAGCCTCTTGTCCGCAAACACGGGCGCCGTAGTGATTTTCGGCAAAAGCTGGGACATTCACGTTACCGAAATCCTTCGCGTGACGCTGGAAGAAAATCTCGCCATGATAGGCGAAACCATCGCGTTTCTCAAACAAAACGGCCGCGCCGTTATATTCGACGCCGAGCATTTTTTTGACGGCTACGCGGCAAACCCCGGCTATGCGCTCTCCACCGTCAAAACCGCGCTCGCTTCCGGCGCGGACCGCATCGTGCTGTGCGACACCAACGGCGGCGGGTTTCCCGATGCCATAGCCCGCGTTGTGGAGGAGATCCTATACGCATTAGGAGGAGGATCGCGGGAGGCGGAACACGAGAAGGGTTCTTCACCGCCGCCTGTCGAAGCGCCCGGCGCCGTACTCGGCGTGCACCTCCACAATGACGCCGGCATGGCGACCGCCTCCACCCTCATGGCAATAAAAGCTGGCTGCTCCCATATACAGGGAACGCTTCTTGGTTTCGGCGAGCGGTGCGGCAATGCGGCTCTTGCGGAAATCATTCCCAGCATAGAACTGAAACTCATGTACCGCTGCATTGCGGACGGCAAACTTGAGCATCTCTTCTCCATAGCCCGCGCGGTAGCTGAAATCTCCAATGTCGCGGTTCCCGATTCCATGCCCTACATAGGCGCGTCCGCTTTCTCGCATAAAGCGGGTATGCACGCGGACGGCATCCTCAAAGTCAGCCGTTCTTTCGAACACGTTGAACCGTACACGGTGGGGAACAGCCGCCGGTTCCTCATGAGCGAAGTCGGCGGACGCTCCGCCATAGCCGAGCGGGTTAGGAAAATCGACCCGCTCGTTACGAAGGATCATCCGGCGATAGCGGCGCTTGCCGCAAAACTCAAGGCGCTGGAGGCTGAAGGCTGGCAGTTTGAAGGCGCGGACGGCAGTTTTGAAATCATGGCGCGTCAGGAACTCGGCAAATACCAGCCACTGTTCGCCATTGCAGCCTACCGTGTGGTGAGCGAGCATCCGGCGCGGGACGTTGCGGCGTACTGTCACGCATGGGCGAAAGTGCTGGTTGACGGGCAGCAGGAAATAGCCGCCGCTGAAGGAGACGGTCCGGTCAACGCCCTTGACGGCGCGCTCCGCGGTGCGCTCACCCGTTTCTACCCGCAGCTCTCTCAGGTGCGCCTCACGGACTATAAAGTCCGCGTCATTGACGGAAAAGACGCGACCGCCGCGAAGGTGCGCGTGCTCATCGAATCCACAGACGGCGTCCGCACATGGACAACGGTCGGCGTCTCAACGGACATCATTGACGCAAGCCATATCGCCTTGACTGACGCCATTGAATACAAAATCATCATGGACATAGAACGGCGTTTTAAGGCGTATCTGTGAGCTACCCAAGTCAAAAGCGGCGGGCTTCTTGTTTCACAGACTAAACTTAAACCGGCAGAGCAAACCCTGCCAATCCGGCGGTTTCAGTCTCCGCAAGCATTGTATTCTTGCGCCCCGCAGGAATCTTTAATCCGTCCCATACTTTTCTTATCAAGTCTTATATCCCTCTGTTGTTACGTATCTTTATTATTGCGCCTTATATCCACAACCTTTAAGGCGTGGGGGCTTTACGGCGACCTTTTGTAGAGAAGAACCAACCGGAGACAAGCCGCTCCTCGTTTGGCGCTCTATGCAATAAGCGCATGACAGCAACCAATTAAGCATAGTAGTCTTTTCCTCTGTAATAGTTCAATGCTCGCATTTTTCTTCTTGACGAGCTTCCTCACCTATAGTAGCATATACAATCAAGGAGTATCATATATGAAGAAAATCGTACCTATTATCGGGATGTTGGCGCTGCCGTCCTCTTTGTGCTGGGCGGGCGCCAAAGAGGAGCCGCAAAGCGCGGATACAAAAGCGGCGCAGCCGGCTCAAATGCAGGAGCAAGCCGGGCAAACGCCGCAAGCGCCGCCGCACAAACCGGCGGAACCTTACGTTGAGTTCTCCGCACTATCGAGCGTTATCATCGGCGCGAATGTGCGGGATGCTGCTAGAGATACCTACGGTTCCTCTTACTATGATGAAGCCGGATGCAAAGCCGGCGCTTCTGTGAAGAACGGCAGCGATTGGATATGGCGGAGGAGTACGTAGCATTATGTATATACTCATGCTGGCCGGACCCCACAGGTGCGGCAAAACCTCTGTTCTTAATGACGTGTATGATGAGCTTATACGCAGCGGCGCGGAAGTGATTGAGACAAGAACGCAATTAGGCGCGGATCCGAAGGCTTTTAAGGCGGTACTACGCTATAAGGAAAAGCGCATCGCCCTCTGTACTATGGGCGATCTTTCAAGGGAGGTATGTGACGCCATGCGGGCATACGCTCAAAAACAGGCGGACTTCCTCCTTATTGCGTGTAATGAGCGGTTGAAGAAGCCCTTTAAGCTCATAAACAACTACGACCACCGTATTATATGGAAAAGAAAATCCCACGCTCTGTTTTGGGAGCGCCATATTAACGAGGCTGCATTAGACCTCGTGAAAACGATTGCGGCGCTGGCGCAGTCTGCCAGCCCGCTCTAAAGCCGTAGCATATCGAGCGATGGCATCGCGGCGCGAGGCGCATGAATCCAACGCTCAAGCGCGCTGTAGCATCGCTCGTTTCGCCGGCGTCTATTCGCGGATCACCTCGACTCCGCCGTTCCTCCACACGATTTTGAGCTCTTTCTTCTTGGGCGCTTTCTTCACGGGCTCAGGCGGTCTGCCGATACGTTCTTGGATATGGCGGGCGCATTCTTCCCGCGTAATAAGCCCTTCGTCAGCCATAGTTTTGAACCCGCGAATATCCTCCGCCGTTTTGGCTGCGGAGGATACGGCGGCGGCGTCCGCGGGCGTTCCCATGAGTTTTCCACGCGCAAAGGCGAAGTCCGCTTCGGAAATAACCCGCTCG
>JAISMJ010000095.1 GCA_031276815.1 Treponema sp. | reverse complement strand
CGACTACGAGTCGCATGAAGTCGACTACGTACAACGTGAAGTCGACTCCATATCGTGTGAAGTCGACTACGTACAACGTGAAGTCGACTCCATACTACAGGGATTCAGCACTGTACCGCAGAGATTGGACACCGTACTACAGGGATTCGGCACTGTACCGCAGAGATTGGACACCGTACTACAGGGATTCGGCACTGTACCGCAGGGATTGGACACCGTACTACAGGGATTCGGCACTGTACCGCAGGGATTGGACACCGTACTACAGGGATTCGGCACTGTACCGCAGGGATTGGACACTGTACCGCAGAGAGTCAGCACCGTACTACAGGGATTCGGCACTGTACCGCAGAGAGTCAACACCGTACTACAGGGATTCGGCACTGTACCGCAGAGAGTCAGCACTGTACTACAGGGATTCAACACTGTACCGCAGAGAGTCAACACTGTACTACAGGGATTTGAAACTGGACCGCAGGGATTGGACAAGGAAGAGAAGTTGATGTCATTGCTTTAGCGGAATGAGCGATAATCAAGCCTCCCCGTAAACGGGGAGGCAGTTGAATCGTTAAGGCTTCAAGCCTCGCGGGCGCAGGGGTTAATCCGGCAGCGCAAGAGCCAGCGCCTCTTCAAAAAACTCCACCGGATAGAACGTAAGCCCCTTCTTCACAATAGCGGGAATGTCATCAAGATCGCGCAGGTTCTGCTTGGGAATGATGATGTACCGCGCCTTGTTACGCGCCGCGGCAATGGTTTTTTCTTTTAAGCCGCCTATGGGAAGCACCCGTCCGGTGAGGCTTAATTCGCCGGTCATCACGAGCTTATGCGTAATAACGCGGTTGCTAAACAGCGAACAAAGCGCGACCGCCATGGTAACGCCCGCGGACGGTCCGTCTTTCGGCGTTGCGCCCGCGGGAATATGCAGGTGGATGTGGTTCTTCGTAAACCATGAGGCGTCGACTCCATAGCGTTCAACGCCAATTTTCTGGGCTACGGTCATGGCAATGGCGGCTGATTCCTTCATGGTGTCGCCCATATTGCCGGTAAGGGTAAACCCTTCTTTTCCCGCCATTGAAACGGCTTCAATCACCAGCGTATCGCCGCCCATGCTTGTCCACGCAAGCCCAATCGACATGCCGGGCTTGTTCGCCTTCTTAATATCGTCTTCGGGAAACAGCGGTTTTCCAAGGTGTTTTTCAATGACGGCTTTGTCTACTATAAAGACGGGTTTCCGCGTTGCCTTGTTTGTTTTTTTTGTATCCGCCGCGGCTCTTTTGCCCCGTTTCCCTTTCTCCGCCTCTTCCCCGCGTTTTTCTCTCTGATCGTCCGCTTCTACGATCTCCTTCGCCAGCTTTCTGTGTATCTTATCCAGATTCTTTTCAAAATTCCGCACGCCCGCTTCCCGCGCATAGCAATTCGCAATGTACAGCAGGGATTCCTTGGCGTATTTCGCTTGCCCCTTTTCTAACCCGTTTTTCTCAAGGCTTTTCGGCACAAGATAGCGCTTTGCGATCTCTAGTTTTTCTATGTTGATGTACCCCGGCAGATCGATGATCTCCATGCGGTCGAGCAGGGGATGGGGAATGGTGTCCAGCGTATTGGCGGTAACAATGAAAAATACGCCGGAAATGTCAAAGGGCAGATCAAGGTAATGATCGCGGAAATTGACGTTCTGTTCCGGATCGAGTACTTCAAGCAGGGCGCTTGCCGGATCGCCCTGGTAACTCACGCCCATTTTGTCGATCTCGTCTATCATAAAGACCGGATCCTTGGTTTTCGTGATTTTGATCCCCTGAAGTATCTTGCCCGGCATGGCGCCGATATAGGTGCGGCGGTGTCCCTTGATTTCGGCTTCGTCTCTCATGCCGCCCACGGAAAACCTGAAAAATTCCTTATTAAGCGCACGGGCAATCGACTTGCCCACCGAGGTTTTCCCAACGCCCGGAGGTCCTACGAGGCAGATAATCGAGTTTGACGCCGCGCTGGTTTTCCGGTCCCGCGTGTTCGCCCCATTTGTCCGTCGCGCCCCGTGCGTCTGGCTGTTCCGCAGCTTCCGCACCGCAAGGTACTCGATAATGCGGCTTTTCACGTCTTGAAGCCCATAGTGATCGTTTTCAAGCGTCTTCTGGGCATACGCAAGGTCTATGTTTTCGGCAGCCGGTTCCAGCCACGGAAGACTGGCTATCACGTCGAGGTAGTTTCTCGTAACCATATATTCGGGCGATTGCGGCTCCATGATGGAGAACTTTTCAAGTTCCTGTTCAACGAGTTCTTTTATTTCGCCTTCAAAATGGAATGAATCGAACTTGTCCTTAAACCGCTGATAATCCGAAGCGGCCGGGTCTGTAGCCATGCCAAGTTCCATCTTGATCGCCTTGAGTTCTTCCTTCAAGAAATACTCGCGCTGGGACTTGTCGATCTTGCTGTTGATTTCATTCGTGATGCGTTTCTGTAAGATGAACAGCTCCTGCTCTTTCTTGATGAAGACCAGCACCTGTTCCATACGCTTACGCACATTGAGCTGCTCAAGCACTTTCTGCTGTTCCCTGCTGTCGATATTGAGGATGCTGACGATAAAATCCGCTATCCTTCCGGGCTGATCGATATTGACCATATTCAGCCGCATTTCTTCAGAGAAAAGCGGGTTGTTCTCAATAATGATCTTCATCTCGGAAAGCAGCGCCCTCGTAAGCGCCTTCACTTCCGGCGTTTCATCATTAATTTCCTCAAGGTATTGAACGGTAACAATCACCGGCTTTCTCTCGTTGATGACTTTCTTGATCTTAAACCGCTTAATAGTCGATATAAAGATATTGATGCCCCCGTCAGGAAGGTTTATCTTCTTGACTATCTTGGCGACCGTTCCGACCTTGCAAAAATCACTAAACTCCGGCGTTTCACTTTCATGAGCCAGCATAACCAGCCCGACAAACCCCTCTTCAGCAATCACGTGTTCAAGCATCTGCACATCAGCATGCTTGATGATGAGGAGCGGCATAAAAATTCCCGGAAAAATAGGGTGCTTAACAAGGTTCAGTATGAGCAGCGTATTGGGGAGCGTTTGGTCAAATGGTACCACTGGATCCAACATAATGTTATAATATCATGTATTGCGAATAAAAAATCAAGAGGATTCGGCGCGGCGGCTGCACAATATCTGCGGATTACCGTTCCCATGCGCTTCGGGGATGCGGCGCCGGATAGGTCTTTCAGGAAAAGCATAGCATTTTCTCTGTAAGTATGCTATCGTATATGCCGGGTATACCGAGTGTGAGTAACAAGCAAACGGCAGCGCAAAACAATCTGATTATAATCTATCTCAATAGTATCTTCTTTGCGGCGTTGGTCATCGCAGCCGTAATACTGTACAAGCCCGCGGAAGCCTATCTGCATACAACGCTTACCGGCTTTAGAGATACGCTTATCAGTAAGGCTGAACAGACGCTTAACAGAACCATATCCTACGGCTCAATGAGAACGACGTTTTTTAATGTGCTGGATATAAAAAATATAACCATATGCGCGGCGCAGTCCGGCGAGGAACTGCTTTCGGCGTCCCGTATACGGGTGTCGTGGTCTATCAAGGATATTCTTATCCTGCTGATGAAAAAAAAGATGGCGTCCCTCGGCGCATCCGTTCATGTTGTACGAATCGATACGCCGGTTATCAACGTTGACCTTGAAAAAGATGCGGATATTATCAAGCTGATTACAGGACTAGCGCAAGAGGGGGAGGTTCCGTCTCTGAAAGACGTCCTTAATGAGAACGCCGCGCTGGTTATCAAAAATGGAACAGCGCGTGTTGCGGCGAGCAACAGCGCGTCAAAGACGCCGCTCACCGGTGATTCGGAAAATACGGGCGGATCGAACACAGGGGCGTTTACCCTTGCCGTGTCCGGTTTGTATGCCGATACGCGGATAAGGAACAATAGGCTCTTTTTCGGCGGACACTGCGAAGCCGCGCTGACGTCGTCTGAGATAGACCGGCTGTTCAACCGTCCCCTGCCTGTTTCCGTAACCGCGGCTCTGAACGGCTCAAGTAGTCTTGATTTTACGGATATTGCCGCCGGTCTTACCGTCGCGTCTTTTTCAACCCCTCTGTTTGACAGCGCGCCGCTCCGCTTCAATCTCCAGCGCGATCATGATGCGCTGACCCTTACGAGCGCGCAGGAGCGGTTTCCCTTTGACGTGTCCCTTGAGGGCGATCTTGCCGCCGGCAGTTTTTCAGTTACCGCGCTTGCCGAAGATTTTTCGCCGGAGGACATCGTTGTTCTCAACGGAGAACTCAAGCCGTATCAGAAATGGCTTGAGATGACGCTGTCGGGCGCGGCTTCTCTCTTTGTGGAAAAGAGCGGCGCGTTTCGGTATACGGTAGCGCTTGCCGGCGGCATACCCGCATATCTACCAATAGGGAGCGCTTCTTTTTCCATTAACGGAAGCGGAGACGCTTCTTCCATCCGGCTTCAAACCCTGTCGGTACAGACGAAGCAGGGGAAATTTGGTTTCAGCGGATGGCTCGGTTTTACGCCGGTTTCCCCAAGCGGAACGATCACCGTGTCCGGCTTTACCCTTTCCAAGAAGGCGCGGGCGGACGCCCGTCTGAATATCGCAACGCATGGCAGAACGGTACAACTTTCAGGCGATTCCATAGAGCTTGGGGACGTTTCGCTGGTATCGCCCGCCGCATCGATCTATGTGGGGGACAGGGGCTTGAATTGGTCGTTGTCAATCAATGAAGTGAGGCGCAAGCATACGCCGGAAGCCGCGTGGGGAGACTCCGCCCTCGCCGGTGAAAGGCAGCCTGATACTGAACATCAAGACATGCGGACGATGCCTGTGGTTTCCGGCGCGCGCATCCTCGTGGAGGGCGCCTTTGATTACCGCCCGCAAAACGTGGAGATACGCCTTGCGCTCAACGATGTTACCGTTGCCGATATTGCGGAGATGGCGACGCCTTTTATCGCAATGCCGGATGCGTCCGGGCAGGCGGCAAGCGCCATACGCGAAGTAGCGATTAATACCGAAATTTTCATTACAACGAATTTTGTTCATTTATTGTACAACGCGCCTGAACTAATCCTGCGCTACCGGAATATTCTGGCGCATATCTCGCTCGCAGGCACAGACCGGCGGATTGAGATATATAAGGGGTACGTTGATTGGGGAGCCGGATCGCTGGAGGCTCTGCTTTACGCGGATTTTATGAATATACGCAACATTCCATTCGGCGCGACCGTTTCCTATAAAAATACCTTGTACAGCGTCGAAGGGCTGTTTCTTGAAGGGAATACGGTAACTATTCAAGGGTCTTACGGGCTTAATGCGTCCGTTGCCATGAGCGGCGGCGGGTTTGCCGGTTTTCTTGAAATGGACGGCGTTCCGCTTCCGGCCGGGGAGGCAGTGTCGTACATAAGCGTAAATTCCTCTTTCCACTTTGAGTCGCCCGAAGCATGGGGGGTGAATATCCTGTCCTTGAATTTGTCGAATATCGCGACTCCCGCTTCGCCTTCTTCAACGATACGCCTGTCCGGTACTATGGATCAGGATCATGCGGAACTGCCGCTGATTTTCTTTGATGACGGTATGGCGTTGACGGGAAACGTATCGCTGTTATGGGACAGGGCTTTTTCCTCTGTTTCCGGCGTTATCGCCTTCCGTAATGAAGACGGCGGCGAGCAATACTATGTGGAGCTTTCGTGTAGCAATGTGTTAGGAAACGGCGCGGAAAATCCACGCTATACGGTATGGCTTACCGGAAGCGGGATGCGGCTCGCTCATTTTCTTGAACGGGACTATAAAACGGTGATTTCAGGAAACGCCCGTCTGGATTGGGAGTCCATTGACGCTTTTTCCGCATCCGCTACGATTGATTCGCTTGATGCGGTGCTTTCTGATACGGCGGTTCACCTCACCGGAACGGCGACCGCGGATAATGAGACCGTCATCGTAAGCGGTATACAGGCGCGGTACGGCGGGCTGCGAGGCGATATTCCCTCTTTTACCGCAGATTTAGACAGCGCCACCATGCCGCGTATACAGTTTAACGGAAACATCGCTGGAAAGGCTTTTACGCTGGATTGCGGCATAGAAGCGGCATACGGACGGATCGCTTCATGGCGTGATATAGCGCATGTTGCGGATGCGTTCAGCGGAACGATCCTCGTCAACACCATCCGTTTGGATGCTTTGCAGTCCGCTGCGCCGTTTGAATTTGATTTTTCCCATAAAGATGAGCTTATTTCTCTTTTCGGCGGTCCTGAAGGCATGTTTCGTTTTCAAATTTCTGATAGAGGCGATTTTTTTGCGGATCTTGCGGCGCCGTCTCCGGTACGGGGGACGGTTACCGGCGTTATTGCCGGCAGCGCTATTGACGCCGTGGCGTCTGATATATACGTTGATCTCACGTCGTTATGGCGCTTTCTGCCGCCCCAAAAAGACGTTATCGTAGCGGGCGGTTTTGTAACGGCTTCCATAGAGATACGCGGTCCGCTTACGGCGCCTGAATTCTTTGGGCAGGCGATAGGCGAAAGCGTGGCTCTACAGGTGCCCCAGTATTTGAAGCATGATATTCGTCCGGTTCCTATAACCGTTACCCTTACCGGCACCGAGATGACGTTCGGTCCGATACCTGCCGCTGTGGGACACGGAGCGGGTATCGTTTCCGGCTGGTTCCGTTTTGACCGGTGGGTACCCGCTACCTTTACCTTGAATATTACCGCTCCCGCTTCCACGCCGATTCCGTTTGCCTTTGATCTTATGGGTATTGTCGCTCAAGGCGATGCTACCGGTACATTGCGCCTCGCCATGGAAGACAATGTGTTCAGAACCATTGGGGACCTTACGGCGCAGGATACGGTAGTAACCCTTAATTTTGAGGAACTTGAGAACCAGCCGGAGCCTGCCGCTCCGGACGGTACCGTTTCTTTTGTTACGGATATTATAGTACGGAGCGGACGGAAACTTGAATTTTTGTGGCCTACAGAGGCTTTTCCCATCATACAGGCGAGCGCCGATTTGGGGGCTTCGCTTAAAATTGAAAACGATACGTCCACCGGCAGCCTCCTGCTTTTGGGCGATATTCCCCTGCGCTCCGGCGAAGTATTCTACTTTGAGCGGAGTTTTTATCTACAGGAAGGAACGCTGTCTTTTAATGAGAACGAGATACGCTTTGATCCGCATATTGCGGCGCGCGCGGAGAGCAGGGATCGTACTGATGACGGTCCGGTTATCATTTCGCTCATCATTGACAAGTCGCCGTTAAGCTCTTTTACCACGCGGCTTGAATCAAATCCGGCGCTTTCACAGGTAGAAATTTTTTCTCTTTTGGGACAGAATATGACCGGATCATCGTCCGGGGACGCATCCAGCGCAATGCAGAATCTTCTTTTCTCATCAAGCGCGGATATACTCTCGCAACTGTGGGTTATACGATATGCGGAGCGCAAAATACGGGATTGGCTGCATCTGGATATGTTTTCATTTCGTACGCCGATAGCCCAAAACGCCATGTCGATGCTCATTCGTAATCAGAGCCAAAGTGCGGATATGGATCAAAGCAATTCAGCGCAGAGAACTAACGATGGCGGTAACTATTTTGACAATACAACTGTTTTCTTAGGTAAGTATATCAGTTCAAATATGTTTGTACAGGGAATGTTTTCATTGCGAGATGAAGTTGGACAGAATATCGAAGGAGTAACCCTTGATTTTGATCTGGGTATAGAACTGAAAACGCCTTTATTTAATGTGCGATGGAATTTTGCTCCCACGCTTGATCAGACGATGCTGAACCCGAGAAGTTTATTCATAGACGATATGTCTTTTACTTTGACTTGGAGGAAATCTTTTTGAAAATTTTTTTTAAACGTTGCGCCTTGTGTTTCTATTTAATATCGGCGGTTACTTCTTTTTGTTGGTCCCAAAGCGCCGAGTGGTACCAGAACAAGCCCATTAAAGATGTTGTTTTTGCCGGGTTACGGAATATCGCCGCCGCGGATCTTGACGGTATAACCGGCTCTTATACGGGTAAGCCTTTTACCGATGAACTCTACTACGATCTGCTCGGAAAATTGTACGCTTCCGAATTGTTTGATGAAATTAACCCCATGTTCATTCCTTATGACGGCGCGGGAAGCGCGGTACGCATCCAATTTACCGTAACGGAACGTCCGACCATCAGCAAAATAGAATTCGTGGGAAACAGCAAGGTACGGCGGGGCGATTTAGCGGCGGCTATTTCTCTTAAAGCGCATGACGTGGCGAATCAGACGAAAATAAAAGCCGCGGAAGAGGCTATTCTTGCCGCATATATCGCAAAGGGTTTTCCCAATATCAAGGTGAGCTCCCGCGTCAGGGAGGATAAAGACGGCATGGTAGCCATTACGTTTACTATCATTGAGGGGGAGCGGATAAGCATTGCGGCGTTTTACTTTGAAGGTAACAAACAATTTCCCGCAAAGACGCTGCAAAGCCAACTCGTATCTAAAACCAAGGGAATCCTGAATGACGGGGCGTTTTCTGAAGCGAAATTGCTCGAAGATCAAAGGGCAATCATAAAATACTACCGGGATCGCGGTTATATTGATGTGAAGGTTACTCCCACGCTCCAGCGGGATACGGACGAAAAAGGCGATGTGAGTCTGAGCATCACGTTTACCATTCAAGAAGGGGAATCGTACCGTTTCGGCGGCATCACCTTTGAAGGCAACTCCATCTTTTCCACTGAAGAATTATCTAAACTCGTGCGTTCAAAACAAGATGAGATCATCAATGGCACCCGTCTTGACGCCGACCTTGAGCGGATACGGGATAAATATTACGAGAACGGGTATATTTTCAACGCTATTGATGTACAAGGAAATCGCGGAGACGGTTATTTTTCGTATCATATCGTTATTTCAGAGCATGGACGCGCCCACATAGAGAGTATACGGATTCAAGGTAATGAAAAAACCAAGGACAGCGTGATCCTGCGCGAAATACCTATGGAAAGCGGCGATGTATTTTCCAGGACCAAGGTATTGGAAGCTATGCAAAACCTGTACAGCCTCCAGTTTTTCTCAAGTGTGGTGCCTGATATGGAAGAGGGTAGCAATGAGAACCTTATGAACCTGATCTTCACGGTGGAAGAACAGTCTACTACGGAGATACAGATGGGTCTTACGTTTTCCGGCACTTCGGATCCAAATACCTTTCCTATTTCCGGTATGTTCATGTTGAGCGACCGGAATGTGTTCGGCAGTGGAAACAGCCTTGGCGCGGAACTTAACTTTGCCACCGATGTTCAAAGTCTGAGCCTGAACTACACCCAAAATTACCTTCTTAACCTCCCTTTGTCCGCCGGTTTTGATCTCACCGTGTCTCATGCGCTACGGAAAACGCCCATTGATAGTCTTCCGCCGTACTTCAATGGTAATGAAGACTATGCGTATCCTGATGGGTTTGATTCTTATCAGGATTACTACAGCGCGGGTAAAATCCCGCCCGATGAGTATCTCATGGATTACGATCAATGGCGAATTTCCATAGGCATTTCCACCGGATATCGCTGGCCCCTCATAGTGGGAAATGTAGCGTTGGGGAGCCTCGGCGTAGGCGGTGGCATACGCATGGGCGTTTTGTTCAATAGATATGATACGGAACAGTTCCGTCCTTTTGATCCGACGATACGGGATAGAAATAACGCATGGACCCCATCAAACTCGCTCTGGACAAGCGTGTCTCTTGACCGGCGGAATATTTTCTATGATCCCACGGCAGGATTTTATATCAGCCAGCGGTTTGGGTATTACGGTCTTTTGTCCGTAGAACCTGAACATTACATAAAATCGGATATAAAGGCGGAGGTCTTTTTTACCCCGCTTGATATTCCGATTACTGAAAACTGGTCGTTCAGGACAACATTCGCCTTTCATTCGAGCGTGTCGTTTATCCTGCCAGATTTTACACGAGAGCTTCCGCTCATTGAAAACGTGAACAAACTCGCCATTGACGGTATGTTCAACGCCCGCGGTTGGCACAGTGAGTATTCACACAAGGGATTCGCCATGTGGGAGAACTGGGTGGAACTGCGTATCCCCATTATTCCGCGCCTGCTGGCATGGGATTTCTTCTTTGACGCCGCCGCGGTACGTCCGGATTGGAAGACGTTCTGGAGCGGCGGAAAAGCGTTCCTTGAGAGTATGCGCTTCAGTTACGGCGGCGGTTTCCGGTTTACTATACCGCAGTTTCCCTTGCGACTGTTGTTTGCCAAGCGTTTCAGCATTGACAGCGATGGAAGCGTTAAGTGGGTAGGAAAACCGAGTGATTTTCCTGACGTGGTGCTTTCATTTGCGCTACCAACATATTAACAGACGTCTTTTTCCATCTATTGAAAAAAAAGCCTTTTGAAGGTAGAGTACTGAAGACCTGCCGGCGAACTGTAGTACGCCGGCGGGGAGCCAGCGTACAAGAAGCGGGAAGTGGGCCCGCCCAACGCGAAAGCGATGGGGCTTCTTGTCGTGTTGTTACGTATCTTTATTAGCGCGGCGTATTCTTATTTGCCTAAAGGCTTGGACTTTTACGCCGACCCTTTGTAAGTGTTATAAGGCAGGTAGTTATGAGAAAATTGCTGGTATCTTTTTTGTTTCTTGCGGCATGTTCGATGCAGGCGGGCGCACAACAGCTTACCCGTTTCGCGGTAATCGATCTTGACAAGGTAACTATGGCGTTCTTTAAGGATTCCAAGGCGTATCGTGATTACGAAGATCAGAAAGTCAGGGTGCAGAGGGATTTAGAACAAAAAGCCCAAAATTTTACCGTTTTAAAACAGTCGCTCTATGAGGCGCAGAACAGGGGAAATACCGAAGAAGCGTTACGGTTGAGAAACGAAGTTATGAGACAGCAGGAATACCTTCAGGAATACGAGCGGACGGTACGCGCTGAACTTGAGTATCAGAGAAACCAGCTCACCCAATCAGACGCTTTTTGGCAACAGGTGAACAACGAAATCCGTTATATTGCCGAAAGCGAAGGCTATACCATGGTGCTTGACAGCAAGACCCAGGGAATAATCTGGTACAGCGCTTCGGTGGATATTACGCAAAAACTTATTGAAAATATGCGCTCCAAACGATAGCGCCGTTCCCATAGCGGCATTTTCTTTATATGCAAAAGTAGGCATAACCATGAAACAGAACAATACTCCCATGCTTGAGCAGTACCAGCGGATCAAACAGGAACACAAAGGCGCTATTTTATTCTTTCGGTTAGGGGACTTTTATGAGATGTTCGCGGATGATGCGATAGAAGTCTCCGGACTGCTCAATCTCACGCTCACAAGCAGAAATTCAATACCCATGTGCGGCGTGCCGTATCACGCAGCGCGATCCTATATCGCCCGTCTCCTAAAACTAGGGAAAAAGGTCGCCGTGTGCGAACAAGTTACCGAGCCGGGCAAGGGGATGCTTATTGAGCGCAAGGTGGTAGAGGTGGTTACGCCCGGCGTCATCATTGACGAAGCTTTTCTTGAACAGGGGTCTTCAAACTACCTTGCGTGCCTGTGCCGCAAAGGCGACGTGTTTTCTTTCGCATACATTGATATTTCCGCGGGCGATTTTTACGCCACCGCTTTTGAGCGCGGAAATGTGGCGCCCACAATACGGCAGGAACTTGAACGCCTTCAAATGCGGGAAATAATAGTTCAAGCGTCTCTCCTCCATGACGGTTCCATTGCCGCGGTGTTTGAAGAGCGGAGCGCGGTGGTGATAAACCGCTGGGAAGACTGGCTTTTTGACGGAGAACGAAGCGTCAAGCGGCTCAAGCGGCAGTTCCGCTCCCTAAAGGGTTTCGGGCTTGATGATGATTCGCCTGAAGTTCTGTCCGCCGGCGCATTGCTTACCTATCTTGATGAAACTGCGGGCGGCGTTATTCCCCACGTTACCTCGATTCGTCTCTACAGCGATGGCGAATTCGTCTGCATAGACGAATCAAGTCAGCGCAATCTGGAGCTCATCAAGAACATACAAGACGGAGACAGCCGCTTCACGCTTTTTGAGACGCTTGATGAGACCTGTACCGCGATGGGACGCCGCTTGCTGAAACGCCGTCTTTTGCAGCCCTTGCGGAATACCGGCGACATAAACCGGCGGCTTGACATGGTAGACAGGCTTTTCCGCGATAACGCGCTGGATCGTATACGCGGCATACTGGGAAAAACGCCTGACCTTGAGCGTCTTCTCTCCCGTCTCGCCATGGACAAGGCGCACGGTAAAGACATGCTTGCCATAAAGAATGCGCTTGTTTCCTTTTCCGCCCTTGAGGAACTGTGCGAAGGCTTCATATTCGAACATCCCGCCGCATCGTCCTTTACGCAAGAACGCCATGCGCGGCTGAAAAACACGCGGGATATGCTTGCGCGCAGTTTGCACGATGATCCGTCCGTCCTTCTTACCGAAGGGAACCTGATACGCGGCGGCTACAACGCCGAACTCGATAGGCTCCGCGCCATGCAGAACAACGGGCGCGGTATGCTTGAGGCGTATCTTGAGGAAGAGCGGCGCGCAACCGGTATTTCGAGCCTTAAAATCCGTTACAACCGTTTAATTGGGTATTATTTTGAAGTTACCAATAACCATCTGTCAAAGGTACCGCCTTACTTCTTCAAGCGGCAAGGGCTTGCCAACGGCGAGCGGTTTACCACCGACAAGCTGGCGGGGCTTGAATCCGAAATGAACGCCGCTTCCGACAGGATAATTGATCTTGAAAAGAAGCTTTTCCTTGAACTGCGGGAAAAAACGAAAGCCTGCTTGAACGAATTAACCGCGGCAAGCGCGCGTATCGCCGAAGTGGACGTTGCCCAATCCCTCGCCCGCGCCGCGACGCTCCGCCTGTGGACACGTCCCGAACTGCATGAAGGGCGCGATCTGTACATCACCGAATCCCGCCATCCGGTGGTGGAATCGCATCTGCCGCGGGGCGAGTTTATTCCTAACGATATACGCCTCGAAGGGGACGGCGTTACGTTTGCGCTCATCACGGGACCGAACATGGCTGGCAAATCAACCTACCTCCGTCAAGCGGCGCTCATCGTCATCATGGCGCAGATGGGGAGTTTTGTTCCCGCCGCCGAAGCGCGTATCGGGCTTGTAGACCGCGTGTACTGCCGTGTGGGAGCGTCCGACAATCTTGCGCGCGGGGAATCGACCTTTCTGGTTGAAATGAACGAGACCGCCTACATACTCCACACGGCTACGGAACGAAGCCTTGTCATCATGGACGAAGTGGGGCGCGGCACCGGAACAAAGGACGGTCTTGCGCTCGCATGGGCGGTAAGCGAGGAACTCCTGAACGCCATTCAGTGCCGCACGCTTTTCGCAACCCACTATCACGAGCTTTCTTCGATAGTTCACCCTCATTTAGCGAACCGTTCTATGGAAGTGCTCGACAACGACGGCGAACTCGTGTTCCTGCGGAAACTCACAGACGGCGCGGCGTCCGAATCCTACGGTCTCCATGCCGCCCGCCTTGCCGGTTTAAGCGAGCGGGTGCTTCTCCGCGCCGGCGCAATCATGGATCGCTTGCGGGCGCAGGAGGCGGCGTTACAAACCCCTGCGGGGGAAGACGCATGTATTACGCCCACGCCGCAGCCCGCCCTCTACGATCCCGCAGCGGAACGGCACGCGGCGGTTATCAGCGAGCTCACGGCTCTGGACGTCAACGCCCTCACCCCCCTTGATGCGCTGAACCGGCTCTACGGCTGGAAGCGCCTGCTGGAAGGCGCATCAGACGCCCGCCCCCCGGCGCGCGCGCACAAACGCAACCCGCCCTCCGAAAGCCCCGATCTCTTTTCTTCTTTTTAGATGCGCGTTAAATTTTCTCATTTTTTCTCAAGGGAAGGCGGAAGCGCGCGAACCAAAGATTCGGCGGGGTAGTACGCCGGATGTTCGCATAACCGCATAAAAAAAGCCCGGGCTTCATAATAAAACCCGGGCTAACGGCGGCTAACGCCTATTTACTGTTTATTTTTCATTCTTCCCAGTTTCCAGCCGTACTTCCCACGCCCCCTGTTGAGGCGTCGTAGAATCCCCATGTATTGTTACTTTTATTATATTTGGCGTAGAGTGTAACCGCCGGACCGGCGGTGGCGTTACGCACTGTTGGGACGCCGTTGTTAAACACAGCGTCCAGATAAACCGCGTGTCCGTTCCCTGCTATGGCGGTGTTGTCGGTTGCAGCGCCATTGCTGGCAGTAGCATCGGCGTCGCCATAAATAGTCCCGCCTTTTTTGGTGAACGTTGCTCCATTGTAGTAGACAAACACCCCGCCGCCGTTGCCGCTGAGGACGGAAGGGGCGGAAGAGGAAGCGGAATTGCCTGAGATTTCCCCGCCATTCATGGTGAACGTTCCAAAACCGACAAACACCCCGCCGCCGTTGCCGCTGTTCATGGAGGAACCGGAGACGGAATTGCCCGAGATTTTCCCGCCGCTCATGGTGAACGTTCCAGAATTGACATGCACCCCGCCGCCGTTGCCGCCGTTGTTGGTATTGCCCGAGATTTCCCCGCCGTTCATGGTGAACGTTCCAGAATTGACATACACCCCGCTGTCGGAATTGCCCGAGATTTTCCCGCCGTTCATGGTGAATGTTCCATCCCAGATATTCACCCCGCCGCCGCTGGAATTGCCCGAGATTTCTCCGCCGTTCATGGTGAACGTTCCGACGTGGTCGACATGCACCCCGTGGCCAGAGTGGCCAGAAATAACAACGCCGTCGTTCAGTTCCAGCGTTCCGCCATCCACTTTTATGTTCCCCCGGATGACGATATTCTTCAATTTAAGCGTAACTCCGCTTCCGATAGAGATGAACGAACTTCCATTCAGGGTAACGGCTCTACCGCCGCCGTCTATGGTAACGGTAACAGACCCGCCGCCGCCATGGGAAACGCTGACCGACGACTCTATACTTTCATCGCCCGCCCCAAGGACATACACCCTGTCCGCTCCGTCTGATAAACTGCTTATGCCGCTCAACACAGCGGAAAGGGTTGTTTCCGTGTGTATATCCGCCGCCACAAAATCTCCGGTTTCAAATACAGCGTAGTCGGTTTCCATCGCGGTAGTCTGTCCGGGATAGACATGGGCAATATCGTTCCGGCTCAGTACGCCGTCCGCCGTGTACAGGTCAATCCCAAGACGGTAGTACCCGCCGGAGAGGGTCAAATCACCGGACTTCGTTTTTGTCCCGCCGCCGGACGTTGGGGTTTCAAGCAGATCAACCGTCTGCTCTAATGTCCCGCCGTCCCAGCCGTATACTCTCAGCCAGCCTTTCGTTACCGCGTCCGGAAATGTTACCGCATAGCTCAAGGTTCCGTCTCCCCCTTCGGTCTGTACCTTCATTTCAACGCTCACAGGGATAGTCGCCCCGCTCCGCACTTCAATGTTGCTTACGCTCCCTTCCAGCGCCGCCGTTTCATTTTGTCCCGTTACCGAAAGGTTCCACGTCCCCGGTTCCAGATCAACCGCGGTCTCGCCGCCCGTTACCGATACGCTTGTTTCAACGCCGTCCCCGGAAACAGGGGTAAACGTCAGCGTATAGGATATGGCATCGTAATTCGCGTTTTCCGGCATGAGGGTTCGCGCGCCTTCCGCCCGGGTTCCAATCCGTACCAGCGCCCGTCCCGTTCCCCCGTCTTCTTCTTGAAGCTGGGGGTTCAACACGTCCGCGCATCCCGCAAGAATTCCTAAGGATAGTATCCCCAGAACCGCCATGATCATCATAGAGAGCTTCTTCATAAGCTTTCCCGCTTGCATCGTATTATTCATCATATTCCGCCTCCTAGTCGTCAACTCTGAAAGAGCCGATTTTTGCATACGCTACGCCGTTACGGGTAACTTCCACGCTTATCTGGTGGATTCCCGTAGCGTAGTCGTCCGCGTTCAGGACAATGCTTTCGCCATTAGCTTTAACTGTCCCATTCACCCGCCATTGGTACGCGTCGTATTCTCCGCTCACCGTAAGGGTGTGTTCAGCGGGTTTCGCTTCCGCGCCGCTTTTGGAAAGGATAATGGCGTCCGAAAAAGCATCAGCCGCGGCGTCTCTCGGATATATCAGGGTAACCGTTCCCTGCCCTTCGCCGGAACCTTCGCCGGAGCCTTCGCCGGAACCTTCGCCAGTGCCTTCGCCAGAGCCTTCGCCAGTGCCTTCGCCAGAGCCTTCGCCGGTTCCACTACTGTTGGTTCCGTTGTTGCTTCCGTTGTCGTCATCGTCTCCGGTATCACACCCAAAAACCGCCATTCCGAATACCAGCGCTATTACCAGTATTCCCGAAAAAATTCGATTGTTTTTCATTATCATGTGAAAAACTCCTTCGCGTGTTCCCACGCGCGCGGTCTATTCCCGCCGTCAAAATAATCTATGTTCACCGCATACGCGGAAAACAGCTCGTTCTATGGAATCAGGGACGGCATTAACGGTCCCCAATTCCCTTCTTTCTCCCGTTCTCTATTAGCGCGGCTTGGAGAACGGTTCCTTTCTTATCTAAGGAATGATGGCGGACACTACCGGTCCCCACTGCCCCACATCCCCCTTCCGGTTTTCATAGCGGCAGCACACCCACGCGGTCATGCCCCCGTCCTCTGCGTCAAACAGAATTTTCTCCTTCCGTCTCCGCGTGAACCGGTAGTGCTGGAGCTGCTTCCCGTCCGCGGGCATCTTCATCAGATAATGCTTATCGGACGCCGCTTGTTCCAAGGTCGCGCCCCCGGGCGGCATGATCCCCACATACACCGCGTACCCATAGTCGCTCGCAGGCTCCAGCCCTCGCGTCCCCGCCATGGGTCCCAAATGGACAAGCAGCGCGTGGGGACCGCCCGCATAGCTCAAAGACGCCGCGGGCACCCCGTTTGGCGCGGACGCGGGCGTTTGATGAGAGTCTTTTTGCCGGAAGCCCAGCGCCGCCCAGTCCGCCTCGGTCAACGGCGGCATCTTGAAATACCGGTCCCGAAAGAACCGCATTTTGGCGCACAGCGCGGTGAACGCAGCTTGACACTCAACCGTGATTACATGGGTTCGTTCCGTCTCGTCCATCGCCTTCTGGAGCAGCGTTTCCGCATTCCCAAAGAGGGTCTGTAGTTCCGTGAATTGATCTTGAGGCACGCCCCACGCCGCGCGCCGCTCCGCGGTCATGTAGCTGAGCCAGTTGCGGCACATTGCCAGAATCTCCGTGCGGGGACCCGGCATCCAATCGTTACTCATAATGTCTTCTCCTTAATAGTGTTTGTTATATCGAATAGCCCGCAGGCTATGCCGAATGAGATGCAAGCCATAGCGAATGATCTAAAAGCCATAACGGATGAGTCAAAAGCCATAGCGGATGACCTGAAAGCCATGCGAATGATCTAAAAGCCATAGCGGATGAGTTAAAAGCCATAGCGGATGATCTAAAAGCCATGCGGATGATCTAAAAGCCATAGCGGATGAGTTAAAAGCCATAACTGACGATCTAAAAGCCGCAGCGAATGATCTAAAAGTCATAGCGAATGGCTTGAAAGCCGTAGCGGATGAGTTAGAAGCCGTAGCGAATGATCTAAAAGCCATAGCGGATGAGTCAAAAGCCATAGCGGACGCCCTGAACGCCGCGCCGCCGAGCGCGAGCGTTATCCAACGCAGCCGGATAGCGCTGGTTGCGGACGGCGTACCGGACGCGCTTTTCGCGCCGGACGCCCTCCGCATTGAGACATATATGCTATATGGGATAATACATAATAAAACTAAATCGAACTCAGCGGGGGGGGGGGGGGGATCTCTGATCTAGGGTTGTTTGCGCCTATATCAGGGGACAACGCCGCGCTATTCGGTAGAGAGAACGTAAATATGCGGGTCTGCATTGTTTTCATGTACAAAAGTATACATGATGAAAATAAGCGTGTCAAGAGTTATTTGATAAATTAGGCGATATTTTTCGCATGTCTCACTGCGGCAGGTACGAAACAACCGCCGCGCCGCGGTAATGAAAAAAAATGCAAAACATGAAGACGCCGGCAGCGAGGGGAGAAACGCCTGACGGCGTATATCGCTCACAAGCCCCGCGCTCGTCTATGCGAATCCGTATCCTTCAAATTCGGTGAAACCGGCGCTTCATGCCGGAAGCCGGTCCGGGATGCGGAATTTTGTAAGAATTTGTCCAATATCCTAGACACGCATAGAAAAATTGCGTATATTAGATGCGTTATGAAAATAAAACCTCCTTCTAAACTATGGAAATTTTCCTTGATATATATTCTTATATTCATCATGGGCATAGGCGTTTTTAACCGTATTACGAGGGCGAAAGCTACGCCGGTCATTGATTTTTCTGAATTTAAGGAAAAAATCGTTTCCGGTGAAATCAAACGGGTTGAGCTAAGCGACTCGTGGTTTACCGGTTTCTCAACGCAGGAAAAACCCGTTGCAATGCCGGAACAGCTTTTCAAACGCCCTGGCGCGAGTCTGCCCGCGCCTCTTCCTGAAACGACCTACAAAACCGTACCCATTAACGATCCGGACGTCATTACGCTCATGGACGCCTATAAGGTAAAATATTACGCAACGTCCCGCGAGGGAAGCGTGTTGCTGAATATCCTCTTTACGTGGGGCTTGCCCATTATCTTTTTCATTATCGTGTGGCGGTTTCTCTTAAAGCGCATGGGGAATTTGGGCGGCGGTATGCTGACCGCGGGACAGAACAAAGCGCTCATCGCGGCGGAAGGCGGCATTACCACTCGTTTCGTTGATGTCGCGGGCGTTGATGAGGCGAAGGAAGAGCTTGTTGAGGTGGTTGATTTTCTCAAAAGCCCGAAGAAATACACGGATATTGGCGGCAAAATACCCAAAGGCGTACTGCTGGTTGGTCCGCCGGGGACCGGTAAGACCTTGCTTGCCCGCGCGGTCGCGGGAGAGGCGGGCGTGTCGTTTTTCCGCATGAGCGGCGCGGATTTCGTGGAGATGTTCGTGGGCGTGGGCGCGGCGCGTGTGCGCGACCTGTTCAACCAAGCGCGGAGCAAAGCGCCGTGCATCGTGTTCATCGACGAGCTTGACGCCATAGGCAAGAGCCGCATCAACAGCATGGCGGGCGGCAATGACGAGCGGGAGCAGACCTTGAACCAGCTCCTCGTTGAGATGGACGGGTTTGATACCGCGCGCGGACTCATCATCCTTGCCGCTACCAACAGACCCGACGTCCTCGATCCCGCGCTGCTGCGTCCGGGGCGGTTTGACCGGCAGGTGCTTGTCGATAAGCCGGACCTGAAAGGGCGGGAAGCGATACTAAAGATACATGCGAAAAACGTGAAACTTGATTCCCTCGTTGATCTCGAAGCTATCGCCCGTATCACGTCCGGTTTTGCGGGCGCGGATTTGGCGAACATCGTGAACGAAGCCGCGCTGCTGGCGGTACGGAATTCCCGCGTGTATGTGAGCCAAAAGGACTTTGAGGAAGCCATTGAAAAAACCATCGCCGGCTTGCAGAAAAAGACGCGGGTGTTAAAACCGGAGGAACGGAAACTGACCGCATACCACGAAACCGGACACGCGCTTGTCGCGGCGTTTACCCCGGGCGCGGACCCGGTACAGAAGATTTCGATTATTCCGCGCGGCTTTGCCCTGGGCTACACCTTGCAGATGCCGGTGGAAGACCGCTACACGGTTACCAAGTCCCACCTTATTGGAAAAATAGATACCCTTCTGGGCGGGCGCATCGCCGAAGAGATGATTTCCGGCGAGTTTTCCACCGGCGCGGCAAGCGATATTACCAAAGCCACGGACATTGCCCGTAAGATGATCACCGATTACGGCATGAGCGACCGCTTCAGGAACGTTGCGCTTACTACGCGCGGTACGGGTATGCTCGGCGACTCCCGCGAGGAGCCGATGTTTCATCGGGAGTACTCCGAATCAACCCAGCAGTACATTGATGAGGAAGTCGCCCGCCTCATGGAGGAGCGCTACGCCTATGTTAAGCGTCTTCTGGAAAATAAACGTCCGTTATTGGAGACCATCGCGGCAAAGCTGCTTGAGCAGGAATCTCTGGAAGAAAAAGAGTTTAAGCGTCTCATAAACGGGTATGCTTCAGATGAGCGGCAATCCGCCGGTTATCAGGCGAAAGAACCTATACCGGCGCAACAGCCCCTTGATCATAATGCTGATACGCCGTAAAGTCTTGATATGAATGTATATAAACCGCTCCGTCTTGTACTTTTTCTCTATGAAATCATTCGGTTTATTGATATGATAAAGGGAGTGCGGCTCTTTTCGTTTATAAACGATCTTGCTCGACCGGATATGCTTCAAACGCTCGTGTGGTTTGCGCCGAATATGCTTTTCCCCTTGATGACGTTTTTTTTGCTGATTTCCCTTGACGCTTACGCCACCTATCTTCCGCTCTACATGGCGGGAAAATGCGTAACTTTGGCGTTAAGCGTCCGGCTTTTGGTGGATACCGCGCTGTACCACCAGCACGGGAGCGGCGTAAATTCCCTGTTTGTTATTTCTTTTTTAACAGTGGGAGACGTCATGTGCATCATAGCGTCCATCTTGATCGGAAACAACATAAAGAAATGCAAAAAATATGATACGGAACCGTTGTCTGGAGATGACGAAGCATGAGAATAATTCCTGTTGCAAGCGGTAAAGGAGGCGTCGGTAAATCTCTAATCGCCGCCAATTTGGGAGTGGCGTTTGCCCAAGCCGGAAAGCGAGTTGTGCTTGCCGACCTTGATATAGGAGCGTCGAACCTGCATCTGGTCATCGGGCGGCAAGCACCCCAGTCGGGTATCGGTACGTTTTTGAACAATCCGAAATCAGATTTTACCAAAGTAATCACCGAAACCGATGTGAGCGGGTTGCGCTTTATTCCCGGGGACACGGAAATACCCGGACTTGCGAACTTGAAACCGTCTCAACGCAACCTTTTGGTAAAACGATTGCTTTCTTTGCAGGATGATACGGATATTCTTGTCATAGACTTAGGCGCCGGCACCCACCAATCTATCCTTGATTTTTTCCTGCTTTCGGGACAAGGCATTGTGGTAACATCCCCTGCGGTAACGGCGGTACTTAATGCGTATGTCTTTCTCAAAAACACGGTGTTCAGAATGATGTACACCATCTTCGCGAAAGGAACCAAAGCGCATGACTATCTTGAACAAAAACGCCGTGATGAAAGTAGCGGTCCGCACCGCTTGTATATTCCAAAACTGCTGCCGGAAATCAAGACCATCGATCCCGTTTCGCATGAAAATTTTATGGATCATCTCAACCGCCTTCATCCTCGTCTTATTACCAACATGATAGAGAACCCCAAGGACGTAAATGTCGGTATGAAAATACGGCGTTCCTGCGAAGAATACCTCGACATGAAGATCGAGCATCTCGGCGTCATATACCGCGATTCTTTGCAGGACATAAGCCTTGGGTCGCGGCTCCCCATAACCCTCTATAAGCCTAATTCCATTCTGTCCCAAGCGATTTACCGTATCGCTGATAAAATCCTCTATTCCGAAGAAGAACACTTCACCTTAACGGATAAGGAGATCGGCGAGAGTTTTCAAGAAGTGGGATTAGAAGCGGAGATCGATTTTGAGACCAAGATGGAATATGTGGAAGACCTTCTCCATTCGGGCGTTCTGTCTCACGGAGACCTTGTGGAAACCGTAAAAACCCAGCAGCTTGAGATACACAAGCTCCGTAAAGAGAACAATTTCCTTAAATTGAAACTTACCAAAGCGATTTCTCTAGGATACAAACCATGATGTTATCAATACCCTTTCCCCAATGGCTTCACCCTGAAATCATTCAGGGCTTTCCTGTCCGGTGGTACAGTCTTATGTACGTAGTGGCGTTTATGACCGCGTATATGCTCTACCGTAGACAGATCAAAGAGCGTCATTTCCCTATGAGCGATGATGAACTGTACGAGCTTTTTTTCTACGGGATCATTGCCTTGCTTGTAGGGGCGCGGGTGTTTGCAACCCTTATTTACGAGACAAGCGATATATACCGCCGCGAACCCTGGCTTATTTTTTGGCCCTTTAGAAATGGGCGTTTTACCGGACTGCAAGGCATGAGCTATCATGGCGGCGCGCTCGGCGGTCTATTGGGCATCATTATCTATTCCGCAATAAAAAAGCGCGATCTTCGTGAAATCGGCGATATGTTTGCCGCAAGCATCCCGTTAGGCTATACATTCGGGCGTATCGGCAATTTCATCAATGATGAACTGTGGGGAAGGATAACCGCAAGTCCCATCGGCGTTATATTTCCCAATGCGACAACCTATTCCGCGCGCCTTGAATGGGTACGGGAAGCCGCTGAAAAGACCGGCGTTGCGATTCCCTCCCCCGATGCGCTGATAAACCTGCCCCGTCATCCGTCTCAGCTTTACGAGGCGTTGTTTGAAGGCGTGGTTCTCTGGCTCATTATCTGGCTTGTGCGGAATAAAAAGCCCTTCAAGGGCTTTTTACTCGGTCTATATGTATTCGGTTACGGACTTATCAGGTTTATTCTTGAGTATTTCCGTGAACCGGATATTGAACTTGGGTACCGTTTTGAGATCGTGAAAACGTCTTTGCCGCCGGCTCTGTACCACCCGCCGCTGTCTTTTTCAACCGGACAGGTATTTTGTATGGTGATGATAGCGGCAGGCGTCGTGTGGTGGATTGTCGCCACGCGGCTGCCGGACAACAAAGCGATCAGAGTGTATTCCGGACAGCCATCCGATACGACAGCCGTAGACCGCGATGCGGACAGGAAGAAGCGGCGGAAGCTGAGAAAAAAAGCGCAACGGAAATAAAGCCGGCTGTTATGGAAAGAAGAGTTTTTGTCAGTATGAGGACGCGATTCCCTATCTTCATACTGTATCATATTTGCGCCGGTTGTAACGGCTCGTAATGTTACATGGGTAAAACACTGTGAATATTCCGGTTATCTCCCCATTACTGTATGTTCTCGGTTTTTTCGTACGTCTCTTGAAGGGATCGGGACATTTTATGTTCAAAGGAGGGCGCATATCCTTCAAGATACTCGTGATGCAGATACTCTTTACCGGTGTGGAGGCGATGAGTATCTGCGCGCTTCTGGCTGTCGGTATGGGAGGGGCGGTCATCATTATCGGTATGCCGCTTTTAACGGGTTTTTCTCAGTCCCAGCTCATTTATCCCGTGCTTATCACGATGATTACCCGCGAGCTTGGACCTCTGCTTATCGCGTTCATCATCATTGCGCGTTCCGGCACGGCAATCGCTACGGAAATAGCCGGCATGGTGATCTCCCATGAAATTGAGGCGTATATATCAGTCGGCATTGATCCGATAGAATACTTGGGCGTACCGCGTTTTCTCGGCGTCACCATATCGGCGTTCCTTTTGAACGTCTATTTCTCCATCTTCGGGCTTGCGTTCTCTTTCATCGTGTCGATGTTCTTCAATTCCATGCCGCCTTCCATCTATTTCAACAACCTATTACACGTTTTGACGGTTTCTGATATACTTTTGACCGTGATAAAAAGCATTGCTTTTGGTATGATTATTTCTACGGTGGCGCTGTATCATGGTTTTGCGGTTGAACGGGCAACCACAGAAGTACCGGTAGCGGGTTTACGCGCAGTCGGCGCCGCTTTCGTGTGGTGTATTCTGATTGATATTTTACTATCAGCAGTGTATTACATAGCGGTATAGGGGAAGGATCGATACGCAATGGAAGCCGTAATAGAAATGAAAAACGTCTCTTTTCAGGCTCAAAATCAAACGATAGTCCGCGATTTTTCTTTTCAGTTTGAAAAAGGAAAGGTTGTCGCTCTGGTAGGTCCTTCGGGCAGCGGAAAAAGTACGGTGCTGAAACTTGCCGCGGGTCTCTTGGTGCCGGCAAGCGGGGACGTCTTTTTTCAGGGGCGTAATCTGTTCATGATGACGAGGGAGCAGAACCTCTCATTCAGAAAACAAGCGGCTATGGTGTTTCAGGATTCCGCGCTCTGGGCGAATCAGAGCCTGTATCAGATATTGGAGCTGCCGCTTAAACTCCACTTTCCGCAAATGGACAAGCAAGAGCGAGATCAGCGCATGAACGACGTATTGGCGCAGGTGGGATACAGAAAGGCTCTTTCGGTACGTCCTGCCCAACTGTCGATGGGCGAGCAGAAACTCATCGCGTTTGCGCGGGCTATGCTCTGCGGTCCTAATCTCCTTTTCCTTGATGAATGGACGGAATCCTTGGACGACGCTTCCGCGCAGTGTCTTGTGAATCTGGTGTGGGAACGGCGGCGGAACAACGACAGCATCATTTTTGTCAGCCATGACTACACGGTCATCCGGTATCTTGCCGATTATATTGTGATGATCGTAGACGGACGGTTTAGCCAGCTATTCACCAGGGAGCAAGTCGCGCAGGATGAAGACATGGCTCATCTTATTGAGAAAAGGATAGCGTTGTGAAATTTAGGATTCGGTTCGCCGATAAAATTGTAGGCGTTTTCATTATTATCGCCATTGCGGTGTTGATCCTCGCGGTGGTGCTGATAGGCAGTAAACAGCGTTGGTTTGTGCAGGACCCTACGTACAAAACCTATTTCTCAAGCGGAAACGGGCTTGGAGAGAATATGGCGGTAACGTACAAGGGGTTCACCATAGGGAAGGTGAAATCCTTCGCCTTAACCGAAGACGATGAGGTTGTAGTTATTTTTTCCATATACAAGGAATATTCGGGGCGGGTTAAAGAAGGTTCTCTTGTTGAACTCAACGTAAGCCCCATAGGACTTGGCAATTCGTTTGTTTTTTACCCGGGCCTTGGCGAAGAGCTTGTCGCCGAAGATTCCTACATTCCGACCGTGTCCTCCGCGCTGGGGCAGACCTACATTCAGCTCAAGTTATCTTCGGTGCCGGAGAAAAACGATAGTATCACAAACATTCTTTCCAACGTAGAGGAAATCACCAAAAACCTGAACGTCGTGCTTCTTGATGTGCAGAATGCGCTTGAAGGTACGGATCAGACGTCCTTGGGGCGCACGCTCAGCGGGGTTGAAGCCACGATTGCCGGCGTAAACGCCCTGCCCGCCACGCTTGACAGTACCCTTGCCGGCGTTAATGACCTGCTTGCATCTTTGCAGGTCCAGTTGAACGATACGCTCACGAACATTCAGCCGATTTTGGCTGATGTAAACGCGCTTACCGGTAAACTCAACGAGCCGGACGGACTTGTGTATTCGACGCTTGATACCGGCGGGCCGATCTATACCGACCTCGTCAAGACCCTTGATTCCGTCAGCGCTATGATACAGAATTTGGATGATACGACTAAACTGTTGCCCGGACAGCTTCCCGGCGTTATTATGGAAGTGCGGACCGCGCTTAAAAACGTCAATGATCTGCTGATTGCCCTCGAAAACAACCCGCTTCTGAAAAAAGGTATTCCGAATACGGTGGAAACCCAGTCGAGCGGTACCAATCCGAGGGACGTGGAGTTTTAGTGGAGTTTTAGATGAAGAGACAACGAGTATTCTGTGTTTTATTAGTCGGTATGCTAGGACTATTCCTTTTTGTGTCGTGTTCCTCCGCGCCCAAACGTCCCGCTGAGATTTTTACTATCCGTCAACTAGGAGAAAATCAGCTTGATCTGGTGAATAAGGCTGTGGATCAGGGGGACTTTGAGCGCGCGCTTGGACTGCTTGTCGAAGCGAAACGGCTTGCGGCGGCGGCTGATTATCCGAGCCTTCTGGTACGGACGAAACTCGCGGAAGGCGGCATTTTGTACAATATGGGCAAGGCGGATGAGGCGGAGACCGTGTGGAACGCCGCGCTTGCGGAAGCGGAACGCTCCGGCGAGGCGGAACTTGCGTCTCAAACGCGGATATACATGGCGCGGAACGGCTTGCTAACGAAGAACGTACCGCCTGATGAAGTCATCGCACGGGTAACAAAGGAAATTGCGTCCATCAAAAAGGACGCGCTTTCCATAGCCCTGGGCTGGAATGTCATTGGTCTGGCTGAAAAGGAAAAGCGCAGGTACGCGGAAGCGGAGGCGGCTTTTATGAAAGCCGTTGATATTCACAACAAGGCGAATTACCTTGAACAAGCCGCCTACGACTGGTACCTCATTGCATCCGCCCGTTCTATGGGGGGGCGGTATGATCAGGCGGTTGAGGCGCTCAACACGGCGCTTGCCTTTGACCGCCGGGCTGAGAACACGTGGGGGCTTGCGTCAGATTGGCGGGCGCTGGGAGACGTGTACAAGAAAGCCGGAAAAACAGACGAGGCGGCGTCCGCATACACGCGCGCAGCGGGCATTTACCGGTCAATAAACAGGACGCAGGAAGCGGAAGACGCGGAAAAACGCCTTCCATAACGCGCGCCCTTCTATTTGATGAGAAGACAATCTTTATGAATCATAAAGAACGGAAAGAACACGGATTACCCTATCGTTATGATGATCCGGCAGTGATGGGACCGCAGCTTGTTTACATGGAAAAATTATTTGATTTTAATAATACCCGTCCATTGGAACAAGAAAAACGACAGCAAATAATGAA
>JAISMJ010000070.1 GCA_031276815.1 Treponema sp. | reverse complement strand
AACCAGCCTAATACGGCTTCCGCCCTGTTGGCGAAAGACTGCCCGATACGGTTCTTCATACCCGGTATGGCGAGGGTTCGCGCAAAAGACGCCGTGTAGATGAGCAGGTATGCTTCCGCGTCAATCACGGCGACCGCCGACCGTAGCTTGTTCTTGCGTATTGCCGGTATAATGCCAGCGGACATAGTGGTGAGGTTCTGCTGAATAAGTGTCAAGGAGCCGGCGGACAGGAAATAATCGTATTGATAGACGTTATCCCCAAAGGTTAAATCTTTCTGACGCGCATACACAGTCAGCGATGCGGGCGGAACGGGGTATGACGGATCATGCACCGGCTTTTTGTTCGCAGGATCATCAATAACCTGCGATAGTTCGTAGAGGGTTCGCATACCTTTGTGGCTTACCGAATAGTACTGTAAACCTTCAAGCGTACTGAGGGCGAGGGTGTTATTGTAAAGCGCAGTCTTTTCCGCTTGTGTCCATGCGCCGACTGAGGGCTTTGTATACAAGTGGAGGCTTTCGGTAAGAATCGTAGGGTTGAGTTCTTTGATAATACCTGCAGTTAGTTGGCGTACTTGTAGGTTACGAGGCAGCAATTCCGGAACAGCGGCATCTTTAGCAAGCAGCGTAATGGACCCGCCCGTGAGTAATGCCGTTTTCTGCTCCGGGGTGATAAGGTCATCCAGCGTATCTGAAAAAACGCGCGAAACAAGAAATACGCCTAACAGCGCAATACAGACGCGCAGAAATCCATATCTCATAGAAGGAAAAATAGTTACAAGACGGAACGGAAAATTGACGCGGCGAGGATTCAGTTGCACTTTTGATTCAATCATAACGCCTTCCTTTTGTAGTTATTCAAACACAGCGTAAAAGTCGGCTACGCCGGCTTTTTATAAATAAAAGCCTCCCGAATGGGAGGCTAATAGGGCGCCGTGTTGTACTCGCGCACCCTGACAAGGAGGTGCCCGGAAATGACACTCTGAAAGAAGAATACATCAAAGACGAAGAAATGTCAAGTTCTTTTATCCAAAAAAGAAACAATGGGACGTTTATTTTATCGAGAATCTTACCGCTATACTGGCTGTAGCGGCTATAATTTTTGCTCGATCTTTTTCCACGTATCCTTTAACCCTACGGTTTTATTGAACACGGGTCTGTCTTCAAAGGTGTCCGGATCGCGCACAAAATAGCCGAGCCGCTCGAACTGGTAGCGGTCTTCCGTTTTCGCATCCGCGAGTAACGGCTCCGCATACGCAAGCGGGATCACCTCAAGGGAATTGGGGTTGAGGTTATCAAGAAATGAGGCGCCTTCCGGTACTTCCATAGGCTTTTCAACGCCGAAAAGAGCGCCGTAGACACGCACTGTTATAGGGATCGCATGTTTCACAGATAGCCAATGAATGGTGCTTTTGACTTTGCGGTTGTCAGGAGCATTGCCGCCCTTGGTCGCGGGATCGTACGTACAGCGCACAGCCGACACTCCGCCGTCCGCGTCTTTATCGCAGCCGGTACAGGTTACAACGTAGCCGTAACGCAGGCGCACGGAGTTGCCCGGATACAGTCTGAAGTACTTATGTGGCGGCACTTCCTGAAAATCGTCTTGTTCGATCCATAGCTCTTTCCCAAAGTATATGCTGCGAGTTCCAGCGGCGGGGTCTTCCGGGTTGTTGATCGCTTCTAGCTCTTCGAATATGCCGTCCTCCCAGTTTTCGATGATGAGTTTGAGGGGTTTTAATACGGACATGACCCGTCGCGCACGTTTGTTCAGGTCCTGACGCACGCAGTATTCAAGAAAGGCGATGTCAACGGTACTGTTCATCTTTGCGATACCGATCTGCGACACAAAGCTGCGGATAGCTTCCGGCGTATACCCCCGGCGGCGGAGACCCGCAATGGTCGGCATACGGGGATCGTCCCAGCCCGACACGTACTTTTCCTGCACAAGTTTCAGGAGCCAGCGTTTTGACATGACCGTGTAGGTGAGGTTGAGACGCGCAAACTCGATCTGCCGTGAAGGGAACACTTCCGCCTCCCGGATAAACCAATCGTAGAGGGGGCGGTGAATTTCGTATTCAAGAGAACAAAGCGAATGGGTGATGCCTTCTTTCGCATCAGACAAAGGATGCGCGAAGTCGTACATCGGATAGATGCACCAGTTGTTTTTGGTACGGTAGTGATAATCACGACGGATACGGTACATCACGGGATCGCGCATGAGGAGGTTCGGATGAGCCATATCGATCTTAGCGCGCAGGGTTTTTGCGCCGTCAGGGAATTCTCCGGCGCGCATACGGGCGAACAGGTCGAGGTTTTCTTCAATGGAACGTCCGCGATACGGGCTGTTTTTGCCGGGCGGCGTTTCGCTGATATTGTTTTTATCCGCAACGTTTGTTCCCCGGTAAAGACTGGTTTCTTCCTCAGAAAGATCGTCAACATACGCATGTCCTTTTTTGATGATCTTTACGGCTAATTCATACAGATACTCATAGTAATCCGATGCGTAGAATTCGCGGTCTCCCCAGCCGTACCCCATCCATCTAACATCGCGTTTAATGGCTTCCACATAGGAAACGTCCTCTTTTTCCGGGTTCGTATCATCAAAGCGGAGGTTGCAGGTACCGCCGAATTGCTCCGCCATAGTAAAATCAATATAAAACGCTTTACAATGTCCGATATGAAGCCAGCCATTCGGCTCAGGCGGGAAGCGGGTACGTACTTCCGTAAACCGCCCGCTCGCAAGGTCTTCTTGTATGAAATCACTGATAAAATTACTCGAAACAGTAGTTTCACCCGCGCCGGCTTCATTATCCACAATGGTTGTTACTTTATTTTCCATGTATATACTATCCTAATAAAATAAAGCTACCCTATTTTAATGGTAATGTCAAGAGAGCTTCTGTTAAAACCAGCTGTTCGCCCACGCGCCGCATAACGGAAAGAGAAAACGGCTCTATTGCATAAAATCAGAAAATGTAGTAAAACAAGATACGATTTTCGATGAAATAGTGAGAAGATAGTAGAACGTCTGAAAGCGGCGATTTCGCTGCTGTACTAAGGAGTTATCATGGGAAAAACGCTTGTTGAAAAGATATTCGACGCCCATGTTGTTGATAGACCCTTCGGAGAATGGGTGCTGAAACTGGACAGGGTATTCTGCCACGAGATCACAACGCCGATTGCCATCAGCGATCTTGTTTCACGTGGTATGGACGCGGTCTTTGATCCCGCAAAAATAAAAGCGGTGATTGACCACGTAACGCCCGCAAAGGACGCGAAAACAGCCGAGCAAGGCAAAATACTGCGAGAGTGGGCGAGGCGTCATCATATAAACGATTTTTTTGATATTGGGAGAAACGGCGTGTGCCACGCGTTGTTTCCCGAACAGGGCTTCGTGCGTCCGGGTTATACTATCATCATGGGGGACAGCCACACCTGTACCCACGGCGCATTCGGCGCGTTTGCCGCGGGCGTAGGGACCACGGACCTTGAGGTGGGTATTCTCAAAGGAGTTGCGGTATTCAAACAGCCGGAGACCCTGCGTATCAATTTACATGGATCGCTGCAAAACGGCGTTTATGCCAAAGATGTGATCTTGAGCGTTATTGCGGCAATCGGGGTTTCCGGCGCGATGGGCAAAGTTATTGAATTTAGGGGCGGCGTCGTTGATGGATTAAGCATGGAAGGGCGCATGACCATCTGCAATATGGCGGTTGAAGCTGGCGCTACCTGTGGCATTTGCCTGCCGGATGTAACAACGGCGGAGTATCTGTGGAAATTCATCGGACCGGAAGGAGAAAACGTCTATGCTACGAAAGAAGAGGCGGCAGCCAGTTTTGCACAATGGCATAGCGATGAGGACGCCGTATATGCGGGCGTTGTTGACCTTGACTGCTCGGCGCTTGAGCCGTGCGCCACGGTCGGCTATAAGCCCGATGAAGTAAAACCCATTCGGGAGTTAGCCGGCGTCAGAGTTGATCAGGTGTACATCGGCTCGTGTACCAACGGACGTATTGAGGATATGCGGGAGGCGGCGAATGTACTTAAAGGCAAAAAGATAGCCGGTTCGGTACGGGGCATCGTATCGCCCGCAACGGCCGCGGTCTATAAACAGGCGCTCGAAGAAGGGCTTATCGACACGTTTATGGCAGCCGGGTTCTGCGTAACGAATCCCACATGCGGCGCGTGTCTCGGTATGTCCAACGGCGTACTTGCGGCTGGGGAAGTATGCGCCTCCACGACAAACCGTAACTTTTTTGGGCGCATGGGCAAGGGCGGCATGGTTCATCTGATGAGCCCCGCGTCTGCCGCTGCCGCTGCGGTTGCGGGTGTAATCGGCGGATAATCGCGCACTGCGCGTGAAATGGAGGGATATATGAAAACATTTAATGGTGAAGTTCTCTTTTTGGATAGGAGTAATATCAATACCGATGAAATTATTCCGGCGCGGTATTTAACTGAAAACTCAAAAGAAGCGCTCAAACCGTACCTGCTTGAAGACTTGGCGCTTGACGGCTTTGATCCTTCCAAACTCAAGGGCGTCGGGGCGATTGTTACACGCGCAAATTTCGGGTGCGGAAGCTCCCGAGAACATGCGCCGTGGGCGCTTGAAGTCAACGGAATCAACATCGTGATTGCCGAAAATTTCGCCCGCATCTTCAGGCAGAACATGTACAACTGCGGTATGATAGCCGCAGAACTGCCGTCCACGGTGCTAGACGAATTGTTCCATGAATTCGCCGGTGAAAAGACACTGCTGGCGGTTGATACGAAACAGGCGAATCTTACCTTTACCGCAGCGGCGAAACAAAGAACCATTCCTTTTACCCTGAACGGCTTTGAAAAAGCCCTCGTTGAGGCGGGCGGCTGGGTCGAGTACGCGGCGGGAAAGTATTACACAGAGATAGCTTCGAAATAAAAAAAGCCCTGCGGCTTACCGCAGGGTATTGACGATTTCTTTTTGAAATCCTTACATTATGTACGAGGAGAACAACTCTTCACACTCCCAATTCTTACGCTTCGAAGAATGATACAGTACCTCATAGAGGTTAAATAACCGGTTTTTGAACAGAGCGGTCATTTATACCAGTGTTTATAAAACGCTCCATAGATTTCCTCTCGTGTCTTTAATTGAATCGAGATAAAAGAGTATGCACTTCTTCCGGGCTATTCGCTGATCGTAAATAAGAAAGTGCGCCTGACTGAATCAAGGACAAAATCCGGCTTAAAACCCGTACATGTTTCTCGCGAGATGTTTCTCCCATGACAATTAAAAAAATACAATGAACCGGTTTATGATCGAGGGCATCATACTCTATACCAGCTCCTGAAATGCCAATAGCACCCACAACAACGCCGGTTCCCGGATAATAACCATGCGGTACCGCAACGCCGGAAACTACGGAAGTGTTCATTTTGTTTTCTCGCGCCGTGATCGCCGTAAACATTACTTCACGATCCAATTCCGGATGAACAGTTGCTACTGCATCAATAAGTTCTGTAAAAACCGTTTCTTTTGTTTTGTTTTCAAGATCGAGCTTTATCAATCGCTCATCAAAAACTTCACATAGTAACACGATTTTCCTTCCTCTGGTTTCTATCTTCAAAATATAGTTCAACGGGGATTACGGCAAAACCAATAATACCGCATATTCCCACGCCAACGGCAAATGTATATTGTATTGTGTTGTAGACAATATCAGTGGAATGTCTAATAATGCCGATTATACAACCGATAACAATTGATATAACCAATGCGGCTCCAAAGAGACGCCAAAAAAGAGACCATAATTTATTCATACCTATAACTCCTCCCTACATGCAGTTTATCCACCGCACGGAAATTAAAACGAGATTAAACAATTAAACGAAAGGAAATATTATAGGTATCAAATTCTGAGTTTCAAAAGAATAGTATTTTTTATATGCGAATAGGTTATTTTTTCAATTATTTTTAGTCTTGAAAACAAAGCGGCGGTTTCGTCTTTATGCACACCTAATGCTAGGGCGGCGCGCAACTGCCCATAACACAAAGGAGCATAGCCTCTGGACTTGTTTAGTCCCGTTGAACCTTCAGCAAGACAGTCTATAGTATGGTTTATTGTGGTGAAAAAGCCGCTTGAAATCGGCTCATCCACACTCACATCAACAGAACGAAGGGGAGCTATAGAAGCCATAATAAATGTTCCAAACGTAGCAAGGGCAAGATACGCCGTAAAGACGAGACGAATCCCTTGTTTCCCAAGAACGAAATCCATAAACATATCCTACCACAACTTTATATTTTATACAATAGAGCCTTACCTCAAGATCGTGTATCGGTTAAAAGAGCTTTCTTTATTTTTCGCCCAATACCACAAACCGTACTTTCCATAATCACCGCCGCCCCGCCCTCGCCGCCGAAGCGATGAGAAACGCGGCGCCTGCGGTAATGACCGTTACAGCGCCTACTGGCAGATCAAACGCCCAGCCGAGAACAAGCCCGATCACGGAAAAAAGCGCGGAGAAACCGCAGCTTGCCAGCATCATCGCGGAGAGGCTTCGTACGTTTTTAACGGAAGACGCTGTGCCGGCGGGCAGTGTGAGCATGGCGATAACCATGACAATGCCGACAAAACTCTGAAGCAATACAATGGCTAACGCGGTGATGAGAAGCAGGAGCAGGAACACGGCGGTTACCGGTACGCGGCGGACGCGGGCGAATTCTTCATCAAAGGAGGATGCTTCGATGTGCGGATAGAACCGCCACGCAAGCGCGATAACAACGACGTCCAAGAGGGCAAGCAACAACAAGTCGCTGCTTGAGATGAGCAGGATATTACCAAAAAGATAGGTGGAAGGATCGGTATACCCCGGGGTCTTTGCCATAAAGAGAACACCGATGCTCATGCCGATTGCCCAAATCGCATTGATCACCGTGTCTTCCCGCTGTTTTGCCTTGAGCGCCACAAAGCCGATGATACAGGAGGATAGTACCGCGAAGATAAGCGCGCCCAACAGAGGCGGAAAACCGGGGACTATGTTCGTTGCGGATAGAAACAGCGCCATGCCTATGCCGCCTAATACCGCGTGAGAGACGGCTCCCGCAAGGCTTGCGATACGCCTCACCGTTACCAGAGAACCTATCACGCCGAATAACACGGAAGATAAAAGCCCCGCAAAAAGGGCGTTTCTGATAAACGGAAATTCAGGATTAAAAAGAACGGAAAAAAACGACGCCATCATACTATGCAGGCGTCTCCCGGAACGCTTTCCTCATGCATAACTTGCAGATTTGCCTGATCCACCGCGCCGAGTTCATGCTGCACAACAGTACCCTTTTCTATACAAAGCGCCCTATCGACAAGAGACGACACAAAATCACGATCATGCGTAACGATTAGGATCGTGGCGTTTCCTTTGAGGCTGCCGAGCGTGTGAAAAAGCCGGTCTTCGCTCTCCACATCCATGTTGGCGGTAGGTTCATCTAAAATCAGCAGTAACGGTTTTGCGGCAAGGGCGCGGGCAACCAACACCCGTCGCCGCTCCCCGCCCGAAAGCGCATTGTACGCCCGTTTTGCCAAGCGGGTAAGCCCTGCCTGTTCGAGCGCATCTTCCGTGGCGGCTCTATCTTCGGCTGTGAAAATTCGGGAGAGGGAGCGCAGCCGCCCCATTCTGACGACGCCTTCAACGCTTATGGGAAACGCCGGGTCATACGCCGCGTGCTGGGGAACATACCCGATTTTGTCAATGTATGCTGCGGAACGGACGCCGCCGGTCTCGCCAAACAGGGTAATGCCGCCGGTTTGAGGCTGCTCAAGTCCCAACAGCAGTTTAAGAAGTGTGGTCTTGCCCGCTCCGTTTGCGCCGACAAGCGCGACAAATTCTCCCTGATGTACATGAAAACTCGCCTTCTCCAGTACCTTCATCCCATCGTAGGAAAACGAAACCGCGTCAAACCGCAGCATAACTTCTTTACTTGAGTGATGTATCGTATGCACGCGCGCTCCTTTTCAGCGCTTCTCCCATTACCCTGATATTTTTAAGCCAGTCGCGGGCGAGCGGATCAAGTACGACAACATCCGCTCCGGTCGCATCCGCTATTGTCTTTGCGGTAGCGGCGGGAAATTGAGCCTGTACAAAAATAGCCGCCGGTTTTTCCTGTCCGGCTTTTTCGATAAGTTCGTTGAGCGTCCGGGGCCCCGGTTCCTTGCCGCCGGCTTCTACAGCCTCCTGTCTGATGTTGAACTCATCAAGGAAATACCCAAAGGCGGGGTGATACACAAACACCGGCTGTCCGCTTAACGGCGCAAGCTCTTCCCGCAAAGACGCGAATTCCGCATCAATGTCCGCGGCAAGTTCCCGGTAGTTCCGGTCATACCGGGCGGCGTTATCCTTGTCAAGAATGGAAAGCTGATCCCGTATATGCGCCGCCAGTATTTTTGCCGGTTCTCTGCCAAGCCATGTATGCCTGTCAATACCATCACCCTCATCGCCCGCGCCGGTTTCATCGGCTTCAAGCGTCCTGAATCGCGCCCCGAGGGTACCGTCAACAATGGTGAGGTTCTTGAAAAGGCGTTCTATCTTAGGACGCAGACTTATCTCGAATTCGGCGCCGGAAAGTATCCAGACTTTAGCCCGCGCCAGCTCTTCCATCTGCTTCGGACTCGGCTCAAAAGTATGGGGATTTTGCCCGGGACCGGCAAGCACCATTATATCAACAAGGGCGGCATCCGCTCCGCCGCCTGATTCGGCTGCCCGCGCAATCCGCTCTACAAACCACGCATGAGGTAGGATACTCACCGCAATAACCGGCTTTGTTGAAGGTGCCTGTGATTTTGAACACGATACAAAGAGAGAGCAAAGAAGTATAAAGAACACTACGGACAGCGTTGTATCTTTCATATAACGTTCCGGCTGTTTACGACGGTTTGACAGCCCGAATAAGGGCTTGCTGATCAAGGCCATGGCTGGCAAAATGTGCCGGAGTGAGTCGAGGGAATGTTCCTCATGTATGCCCCAGTAATACACAGAATAAACAAAACCAATAGTGTCATATTGTTTTGTTAGATTGCATTTTTCCAATTTATTCATTGAAACAATTTCCACATTGTCAAGTTCCTTTGAGATTGTTTTTGCTATCTTTAAGCTATTTCCGGTTCCAGTAAAATAAAAAATAATATCATCCATAAATACTACCGCCATTATTCATACTATATCATCAAAATATTTTATGTCAATATATTTCAAAAACAAACAGGAGCCGGATTCGTCTACTGTTTACGATGCGTGGCTAAAAGACATCAAACTCCATTCGACTAGACAGGTAGCTACGATCCTTCCCGTTCCTCCCTCACCCGCATTTGAGCGGTATTGCCGCTCAAACATCGTACACAGTCAAATACCGGCATCCGCTCCAAACAGCGCGGTTTCAAACGCCGCGCGGGGATTGCCGTTCTTGCCGATGCGCTTTATGGAGGCGGCAGCCGTAATCAAACGCCGGAGGTCTTTGCCGGAGCGTTCATAAAGAGATGCAAGATAGTCCCCGCCGGAATAATACAGGCGGTACAGTTCCAGATAGGCGTTGTTTATGCTCATGGAGGAAAACAAGCGGTAATTCTCTCCTATGAAGCGCTGTTCGTATTCTGCTGTAAACCGTTCCTGTGCGTGCGCTATGATCCGCTCCTTTTCTTGCAGTTTTTCATCACGGGAAAGCGTTCCCTGATAGAGAACGTTTAGCTCGGCTATCAGTTCTTGGATAAAAGACACAAAGGCTGCGCCATCCGCTTTGCCGTCAAGCATCGCGTGGTATTCCGGAGAATCGCTGCCGAAAGTCGTTTCCATGTAGAGCCGCGCTCCTTCGCCGCCCACAAATTCAGCCAATTCCTCGTTAAACTGGGACTGTCCGGCAAGATATACCGTAGCGTGCAGTTGTTCATGGATCAGAAGTTCCGCCAATTGGCGTACCGGATAGTTCTTCATATACGAATAGAGCGGGTCTTTGAACCAGCCCAGCGTACTGAACGCATCAACCCCACGCACCCACACGTCCAGCCCTTTCTTTCTGAGTTTCTCCGCCTCCGTGCGCGCATCTTCTATGTTGAAGAAGCCTTTATAAGGAACCGCGCCCACGATGGGAAAGCGCCATTCATAGCGGACAAAAGCATCCGGCTGCGCGGCGGATACCACAGCCGCAAGGTAATCGCGGTCAATGGATATATAGGTCGTGTAGTTTTTGTTCTCTTTGAGTCCGAGCTCTTCTTTGGCAAAGCGGCGGATATCCTGCACCCGATCCACAAACCGGCGTTCATCAGAGCCGGAATCCGCAGCCAGCGTTTCCAGTGGAACCGCCTTTGAGAGGTAGCCCAGCAAGATAATACCCTGTTTCAGGGTATAACAGCCCGAAAAGACAAGCAGTACGGCGGCGATCAGAACAAATGCCGCCAGCGCCGGCAGAACCGTCCATACAAAGCATATCTGGCTTTTCATACTATAACAGTATAGCGAAAACGCGCATGGAGAACTAGGCGGACTACTACAAACAATGTTTCGCTATTGCCAAAATAAACCGTTTGTATTATTATTTTTATAAGGGAAATTTAGAAAACTGATTCAAGTATTGTTTTTTTTACGATTTAGAACACAGCTTCAGAGAACACGAGAAGAAAATCTCATACCAGTGGAAGGCGGTCTCGTCAAAGCGTTTGAGGCGGCAAAAGGCATCATCCATATTACGGAACGATGTATCACCGCATCTTTTGATGAGCAATCAATTGGAATATGGACCAACATCATCGGCGTTCTGGAAACAGGCTATAACCTATTGAAAAAGAACTGCCGTATTCCCGTCGGCTCATATACTTTCGTCATCTGTAAAAATGTTCCTCATGCTGAAATGGAAAACGTGTGCCGGATAGTCGCTTCCCTGCATGGGGAAAGCGGTATATGGTGCGACATAGACATGAAACAGGCAGTTAGCAGCTACTGTACCTTTGAAAACAAGGGAGTTACCGTACAAACCGGTTCAATGGGAAGCTACATACCGATAAAACACATTGAAGCCGTTTCCCGCAGCGTCCGCAGATTCGTGGGATCATTTCCCTTGAGCGATAAAATCGTCCGCATACTCAACCAAGAATCCGGTAAAAACATCGTTTTTTCCGGACCGGATTTTATCGGCAAACGAGAGGGAATTTACCGCTTTTGTTCACTGACAGGCAATGCGCCGCCCTTGATTCTCCGGTTCCGCCACAACGCCGCTTACAAAAACCTCAATACCGCCAGCAGTGCCGCCGGCGCCAACATCGGCGCGTTTGCCGATATGATAAGCCCCAAAATATACGCATTTTTAACCGGCAGCGCCGCTGCCGACGATCAGAAACAACTTGAACTGCTTGACATGCTAAAAAAAATTATCTTTCGAGAACGGCTCCGTAACGAGTATTCACCGGCGCTTGCTGGTACTATCAGGCGTTTTTTACGATTGCTTGTTGATATGTATGTTGCAAGAGTAAAAATGAGGAATATGCGTCCTGTGATTATCGTTGAAAACATGCATAACGCAGACCCATTAGCGCAAGATATGTTTCTTGATGTGTATAATGGCGTGAAATTTGATGTAATAGTATATGGAACCTGTACGGAAAAGAAAGATACGGGCGAATGTTTAGGCAAATGGGAAGCCGTTTTTTCAAAACGTATTCTTCTGAATCACAATGCAGATATTTCTCTGATTGATTCTCGCGTAATGTCGCACGATCTGTGGGAATTATCCTATACCTTGCATCTGTTACGCGCTTTCTTTCCCGGCTATATGTTTCCCCGTCTATTTGAAGAAACCGGTGGAAATCCGTCCATGCTGGTTCGGATCTTTGCCCGACTCGCCCGTATCGGGATAATTGATTGCGTTGATGATCCGATTCCGCGCATCCCCCATTTTTCCTTGCGTGCGGAACGGCTTTTGGGAGACAGAAAAGACGTGATCTACGATTTTGTTAAGACGTGCCTGCTCCAAGCCGTGTCTCAGAGCAGATTTTCAGCCTGTTTTGACCTGATCGAAGCGCTTGCCGGCTTACAAGCCGTATGTTCCGATACGCTTCTCTGGAACGCCCTGTATTCGGATATTCTCAACGGAACAACCGCCACTATACGCCGTTCCATTGCCACAAACCAGTTTGACGTCATTGTTGGAAAGGAACGGGGACCTGCGGCGCGGTATCTGTTTTTAACGTGTAACGCGCTGATACACGGAGACCACAATACCATACAAATGATATTTGCCGCGGATGTGCCGGATACGGTGTCTACGTTGTATCAGGTACACATTCTTATCAACCGCGCCGCGTATTACGTAGCTGCCGGAGAAGGAACAAAGGCGTTTGAGACCCTTAAAACAGTACTACGAATACACTATGAACAGCGCAATGCGAGTCCGGCAAAGGCGTTCCGGCTTATCGCCCTGGCGAAACTACAATCCAGAAAGTGGAGTGAAGTTGTGGAATACATCACCATTGCGGTTAAACATGCCGAAAAACAAGACGCCATTGATGAGCTTGTGGTTTCTTCCTATTATGCGGCGGTTATTTACTACCTAATAGGCGATCTTCCCAAAGCTGAACAGTTTGCCTACACTGCCGAATACAACGCCGTCATCGCAGGATGCAGTAACTGGACGGATCGCGCCCGTTTTTTACGGGGCAAGCTGCGTTTCGAATTCGGTTTTTATCAAGAAGCCCTGCACTTGTTTGAAAAAACCTTTGAAAGCCTTTCAGAGCCGATAACGAACGTCATGAGGAACACCATGCAGGCTTGGATATTCCGCGCACAATTTTTTTCGAACCTCATCGCAGAAAAACACAAAGACATTTCTTTGCCCGGTAGCGTTGATCCCGCTAATCTTGATCTTCTTCTTTTCAAGACCGAAGCTTTGTATCTTTCCGGATACTATGAGATGGCGCTCGAGCTTTCGGAAGCTATAGCCAAAGCTATTCCCGCCGAGAGTTTCCTGCGGACGGAATCTCCAGACTGGAGCAGCGGCTTTGCCCAAGTCGAATTGTTGTATATGAATAAACGGGATTTTTGGGGCAGGAAAGCTTCAATATTTCACAGTCTTGCGCTCAGCGGCGCTTCAAAAAATGACGCGGGTAAAAGACAAGCCGTAAAGGATATTGAGTGGTTAACGACGAGTGAAGTGCCGCCCGGCACGGATACCTTTGACTCTTTCTATTTTTACGCATTATCCCGTATTTTGCGCGAAGCCGGCGCGCCGTCTCTTGATATAGATACGGTCATCGGTACGGCATTCAGGCGGCTTCAGCAGCGCAGCCTTAAAATAGACGATACGGAAACCCGCAGGGGATTTCTAAACCGTCCCTACTGGAACAGTGCCCTCGTTCACACGGCTAAAGAATATATGCTGATGTGAAACGGGCTTACACTCCGCCGTTTTCCGTTATGTCCGCCGATTCCGCCGTATCCGCAATGGCGGCAATGACCAGAAACGCCCCGTTTTCCGCAAAAACCGCGCAATTCCCGCCGACCGCTACATTACTTATCCCGAAAAAGCCTTTTTCCCATGCAAGCGCGTCAAGCGCCCATTGTAAGCCTCGGCTCTTCGCCCGTCCGCGCGTTTCGGCGCAGGGAAAGACCGACACGAGGCTTTTTGGCTTCAAATGCAGTTCAAGCGTTTGCGGAGACTGGATGCGGTAGAGAATTTCCCGACCGGTGATCCACCGGTCAGGCGAAGGCTGCCGTTCAAAGAGGGCGCGGATGGCGAGAAGGTGATCGATTCTGCCGCCCCCGCCGCCGATAAGCGTGGTATGGACGCAGCCTTTGTCCCAGAGCAGACGGAGGGCAAGCTCCGTGTCGGTGAAATCTTTATCCGCAATGTACCTGATGATCCTGTCGCCGCCGTATCCGGCAAGTCGGCTTTCGCTGTCCAGCGAGTCCATATCGCCCACGATCCAGTCCGGCGTAACGCCGGCTTGTTCCGCGGTTATGAGCCCGGAATCCGCCGCAACGATCACAGCCGCGCCCTCCGCCGCGCTCCGGCATATATCCGGAGCCGGGCTTTCTCCGCCGATAAAAGCAATTCCGCGCATAGTGTTGACAGTATACCGCAGGTCTATATACTATTACAATGCTTTTTATACCACGCATACTAAAAGATATTGCCCGCATATTCTCTGCGAACGGAACGCCGTGCTTCCTTGTAGGCGGCGCGGTGCGCGACATGCTTCGGGGCGAAAAGGCGCGGGACTTTGACCTTGCAACCAGCGCCGCGCCGGAAGCCGTTACCGCCATGTTCCGCGCGGAAGGGTGTACCGTTATTCCCACCGGCGTCAAACACGGCACCGTTACAGTGCATTATAAGGGAACGGCGTTTGAAATCACCACGTTTCGCACCGAATCGGACTACCGGGACGGGCGGCGTCCTGAAAAAATCACCTATACCGCGACCATTGAGGAAGATCTCGCGCGCCGCGATTTCACCATGAACGCCATAGCGCTGGAATTGCCGCAAGGACGGCTCGTCGATCCGTTTAACGGACGCGCCGATATACGAAACCGCATTATCCGGTGTGTAGGAAACCCGCGTGAACGCTTCAGCGAGGATGGGTTACGCCCGCTGCGCTGCGTCCGTTTTGCAGCCCAATTCGGCTTTTCCGTTGACGGGGAGACGCTCGCCGCGATTCCGCCGGCACTTCCCATTACCGCAAAGGTTTCCGCGGAACGCATACGTGATGAGCTTGACAAAACAATCGACTCCGTGAAGCCCTCGACGGGTTTGCTCCTCATGGAACGTACCGGTCTTCTTACCCACATACTGCCCGAACTTGCCGTGTGCCGGGGCGTTGATCAGAAGGGCTATCACCGTTTTGACGTGCTCGATCATTCACTGCTTGCCTGCGATTATGCGGCGCGGGAGCGCTACCCGCGCGAGGTGCGGCTTGCCGCGCTTTTCCACGACATCGGAAAGCCCGCTGTCCGCGCCATGGATGCCTCCGGCGTGTGGACATTTTACCGCCACGAGCAGGAGAGCGCGGTTCTGGCGCGCGCCATAATGAGCCGTTTGCGCTATCCCAACGCGGTCATTGATACGGTTATTCATCTCGTAGCCGAACACATGTTCCACTACACCGCGGATTGGTCAAACGCGGCTGTCCGGCGGTTTATCGTGAGGGTAGGGGAGACCCACCTTCCCAATCTGTACAAGCTCCGCCGCGCGGACGTGTGCGCGGCTGCGGGCGAACAGTTCCCGCCTGATTTCCTTATGCCGCTCATGGACAGGGTACACGCTATTCTTGATGAAAAAAAGGCGCTGACCCTCAAAGACTTGGCTGTTTCCGGCGCTGATCTCATTGCATTGGGCATAAAGCCCGGTCCCCGTCTCGGCGTCATTCTGAAAGAACTTCTGGAGGCGGTTCTTGACGATCCTGAACTCAATACAAAGCAGACATTACTTGAAATCGCCGGAAAAATGGAAGACCGGTGATATGCCTTCGTTAGACGGACTTAGTATGATATGGACCAGTTGAGCTCTCAACACATCGTATGGCCTCTATTATCAAAATATGCGTCAATACCAGAAAGATATGCGCATATGTCCCGTTATATGCTTCGTCCGCCATGTATGCGGCGCCTTTTTGTCCATATAATACTTTTTATTTTTTCAGGCACTGCTGTTCTATAGATTTTCTTTACAACTTTTGTACATAATGTTAATATGTCCAATGCTATAAACTTCTTGTTTACCGCAAGAAAAAACCGTATCCTTGACAATATATTCCCTTTATATAGTTTGTTTGATTCGGGATATAATTCTCCGGCATCTCTCAGCTTACGCAAACGTCTGTTGGCAAGCAAATCCATTTTTACGGAATTTATTCGGGCGCCCAGTTCGGGATCAAAAACATCACCCCCCCCCCCCCCCATATGTTTCTTTGAGGAAATTGATAATCAAAACATAAATGTCATAAAATTCTATTATGCGCCTGTCATTATTATTCACATCAAGAGTTATAGAATTTATATTGTATCTGTAATGGTATAACGCCTCTTCAATATAGCCTGTTTTTTGCGAATAATATATTGTCTGTAAACTGATAAATCTGTCTTCCGCATAATTTTGATTCGGAAATTGTATCTTTAACAGTATTTCTCTTCGTACCATTTTATTCCAGACGGCGCACGCGAGTTTTTTCATAACCGCTATGTCTTTTATTATCTCCAGTTTCTTCATTTTATCTATTTCCTGCCTTTCATAAATTCTGTTATCTGGTTTTTCATAAAAATAATCGCAGATAACCATATCGAAGCCGCCTGAAACGGCTTTTGCCCGCATTTTTTCGAGCATATCTTTTTCTATCCAGTCGTCGCCGTCAATATATTGAATATATTCGCCATCGCAATTATCCAGTCCCGTTTTTCTGGAAATAGACGAGCCTAAATTTTTTACATTGTGAATGACTTTTACCCGGCGGTCTTTTTGCGAATACTCATCGCATATTTTTGAACTATTGTCTGTAGAACAGTCCTCAACCAAAATACATTCAAATTCCGTGAAAGTTTGCGATAAAATACTGTCAATACAATTATTCAAATAGTTTTCGACATTGTACACAGGAACAATTACTGAAATTTTTGGCTTTTCCAACAATCATAAACCTCCGAAATATTTTTTGTACAATGCCCAAAGATTCATTAAACCCATTTGGCGGGCATTGCCTATAACGTTCCGGCTGTTTACGACGGTTTGGCGGCCCGGATAAGGAAATGCGTAGCATTTCCATGGCCGACAAACTGTGCCGGAGCAACGGCGTGGGAATGAAGCGTAGCGGAATGACCTAGCCGCTGCGGATGCCGAGCCGCCTACTGGCGGCGAAGCGTAAACAGTCCTGTTATGTGCAGTAAAAACCTACTACGAAGCGCCCACCATGGACGGTTGGCGTGATTTTGGTTTTTTAATAACTTACCGTCTGAGAATATTTTTCAGAATTTTCTTTTACTATATGTATCCCAAATTCTTGTGCTATCTTTTGAGCGTGGGAATTTACCGTTTGTATAATTTCATTCTTTCCCATACCGTTTGTTTCTTCAAATAATTTTATTCTTATTTCATCAAGTTGGTTTTCGTAATCATTCATAATCTATTACCTCCATTGGCGTACATATAAAAGGATTATTATACCCTTTCATACGGTGAATTATTTCCGTTGCCATTTTCGTTTTTAGTTTGTTTATATGATGAAAATTCAAACTAACAATACAGTCCATATCATATATTGCTGCCATTGCAATGTGTATACCATCCACACGGAATTTTATGGGAATTATTCCCATTTCAATATATATTTCA
>JAISMJ010000068.1 GCA_031276815.1 Treponema sp. | reverse complement strand
TAAGAAGCGCCATCGTATAGAGAATGTATTTCGGTGGCTTAAACAGTGGAGAGGTATTGCTACCCGCTATGCTCAACGCTCTGATTCCTTTCTTGCCGCTCTCTATCTCAGATCTATCTCCCTCTCCTTTTGACGACACGCCCTAGGTCAACTCCCGCCCAAACTGTAAAGGACCCTATATACCATTCAACAAAAGGACTGATGGTATAGACCTTAAATTCGGCGTCCGCGTCAATCTCAAGCTCGGCGGAGAACGCCTCCGCTGCATAGTACAGCACAATATTGGTTTCTGAATAACCGGCGTCCGGACTAATATCCATATGTGCGGTTACTTCAAACCCAAACCAGAAAGGGAATGTAAATCCAGTCGTCCCATACGTGCCAAAGGTCGTATCAGGCAGATAACCAACGGGAAAGCCCGCAGTGAATGCAAGCTCTCCGGCATTTAGCGCCATGCTATACGTAACGCTCGGCTCAAATATGCTTCCGTCTCCCGTATCTTCAAATTCCGGTACGGTAGAGAAATTATTCTCATTGTGAAGGCTAACGGTAAACGTTGACACATCATTCAAGGACAGGTTATATCCGATATCTTCTTCGGCATATATTTCTTGGGGTATTTTGTCTTCAAAATTGAAGGTATAATCAATCTCGAAGGAAACATCCAGCGCATCCTCAAAAAAAGAATGTTCGTAGATAAGCTGCGGAGTAATTCCAAAAACAGCCTCATCCGCCACATCTCCAAAACCCAATTCGGCGCCGGCGCTAATCCTCGTCTTATCCTGCGCTACGGAAAAACCGCATACTAACAACAGGATAAGCAAAACAAATACAATTTTTTTCATAAAGATTCCTTAAACTCCTTCTTAAAAAACGTTCTCAAGGCATACGCCCTGATTCGGCATAGGTAATACGCCTACCCCTATGAAGCATATATAAAAAGATAAAGAGGAAGAGCGCCCTCAAAGGAAACGGCGTACGGAGCGTCACCAATGCCGCGCTCTTGTGTACGCTGCTCCCCCATGCTCCAAAGCCTCCGGCTTTTCCGCTACCCCCACTCCTTTCCCTTGTCTTACGGCGCGACGCACTGGCAGAACGCTTCCAACAACACTGTTGAAACGCTTCCAACAGCGTTGTTGAAACACTTCCAACAGTAGTGTTGAAGCACTTTCAACGCTGCTGTTGAAGCTCTTCCAACAGTAGCGTTGAAACACTTTCAACAACGCCGCGTGACTGTGGATGCGCGGCGCGGAATGTTACGCGACCGCCAGCAGATGGTCAAAGACGGTCGCGCAGGGCTCTTTCAAGAGCTTGGCGCCCGTATAGCGCGTGGTTACTTCTAACGCGCCGCAATACGCGCTCTTCACAAATCGCGGGGTTTGTATACGCCACATACGGCAACCTTGTTATTTCTCCGTTCATCCGGTATACTATATCGTTATATATAGCGGCGGTACCGCTATATATGAGGAGATTTTATGCAGCGACTTTTTCATGCGTTGTTTGTAATCATGTGCGCGGAAGGACTTGCAGCCCAAGCTGTTATTGACAGCGGACAAACGGCTGCCTCATCGCCGCGTACAGCCCAGCCGCCCCTTGTTTCAAGCGCGGGGGAGACGGAACTCGCCATTACGCGCATTGCGCTCTTTTCTTCCGGCGTGGGCTTTTTTGAACGTAGCGGGACGGTTTCCGGCGCGGCTGCAATCGCCGTGCCTTTTAACGCCGGCGTTATTGATGACGCCTTAAAATCACTCGCCGTCAATGATCCGGCTTCCGCGTCTTTGCAAGTGAATTACCCTTCGGAATCGACGTTGGTTCGCACCCTCCGCAGTCTTTCCGTTGATTTAACGGACAATCCGGGTCTTGCCGAGATACTCGGCTCTTTGCGGGGAGCGGTAATTGACGTCTATGCGCCGAATCTCATAGCGGGGCGGATCATGGGTGTTGAACACCGGTTCATAACAACCGCGGGACAGGGCGGTAATGAACCATACCTTTCGATGTTTACTGCAACCGGTGTTAAAACTATCGCGCTTAAAGATGTGTCCGGATTTTCCTTCAAAGATGAAACCATAAACGCCGATATTAACCGCGCCCTTGACCTCATCATGGCGTCCCGCGCGACCGATACGAGAATCCTTACTGTACAGTTAAGCGGAGACGCGGCGCAACATGAGACGCAGCCGGCGCGTCAGGTGTCTTTAAGTTACGTGATTCCCGCGCCTGTTTGGAAAGTTTCATACCGGCTCGACCTTTCGCAGGATAAACTTCAAGGCTGGGCAATCATTGACAATGACAGCGACATGGATTGGGAACAGGTAGAACTCTCCCTTGTAACCGGACGTCCGGTCTCCTTTATCCAGCGGTTGTACGCGCCTTACCACCTTGTACGTCCGGTTCTGCCCCTTGCCATTGCGGGCGTTGCGGAAGCCGCCGCGTATACATCAGGGTGGACGACGGAAGCGCCCGCCGCGGTTCCCGCGCCCCGGACGGCGAACAAACAACTCGCGAACAGGGAGGAGGGCGCTGATATGAGAGAATCCGCCGCTGATGCGGCATACGCGGTTACTGCCGCATCGCCTTCTTCCGCTGCCGGCGGCAGCGCCATTGGCAGCGCCGTACAAACCGCGTCAGCCCACGTTGCGGGCGACTTGTTCGAATTTACCATAAAGACTCCGGTAACGCTTGCGCGTCAGCAAAGCGCCATGCTTCCTTTAGTGGAGGCGCATATAGCGGCTAAAAAGACCCTCGTGTTCTCCGGCGAAAAAGCCATGCTCCGCGGGACCATCAACCCCGCCGTCAGCGCGGAACTCACCAATACAACCGGTATGAAGCTGCCCGCAGGTCCCATCACGGTATACGACGGAGGCGTCTATGCGGGCGATGCGCTCATCACCTTCTTTCCTGAGAATGAGAAGCGGCTTATTTCTTATGCGGACGACCTCTCGGTAACAGGCAGCGTAACATCCGCCTTTTCCCGCAGAGTGGTATCCGTTCAGATAAGCCGGGGCGTTATGATTATCAACCGCAAACAGACGTATGAAAAAACCTATGTCATAAAGAACGCATCCGGCGAAGAGAAACGCCTTATCATCGAACACCCTATCACAAAAGGCGCAGCGCTTGCGGACGGCGCGCAGTTCGATGAACGCACGGACGCCGTGTACCGGTTTACGCGGAATGTGCCGGCTAATGGCGTGATTTCGTTCACCGTACAGGAAGAAGCGCCCATTGCCGAGCGCATTACCCTTACCCAGCTTAGGCTCGAATCCTTTGTGAGTTATACTGCGGACGCCGCGATTCCTGAAAACGTACGCGTCGCCTTGCAGAAAGCCGTTGATTTGAAGAAGAAGGCTGATGCCGCACAAGCATCTCTTTCTGATTGCGAGAAGGAGTTTACGCGGCTTACGGATGAGCAGAGCCGCATACGGCAGAACCTTACGGCGGCGGGCAATCAAACGCCTCAAGGACAGGAATACCTCAAGAAACTGTCCGATCTGGATACGGATATTGATAGGCAGAACGCCGGCATACAAGAAGCGCGGACAGCGGCGCAGCGAGCGCAGCATGAGTACGATGCGTATATTGCAGAGCTGTCATTGTAGCGCACGGTACGGGTTGTTCCTCTAATGGTTGAAATAAAAGCCGCGAAAGATGATGAAAACAGGCGGCTTGACCGCATTTTACGGAAATTGTTCCCTGATACGCCCCTTTCGCATATATACCGTCTCATGAGGCAGGGGAACATTACCGTAAACGGGAAAAAAACAAGCGCGGAATCCGCGCAGCTGCGTATCATGGCGGGTGATGGTATTGCCATTCCTGATGAACTTTCAGCAGCATTGAAAAGAGAGAAAAAGAGAGAAAAAGAGAGAAAAGAGCCTTCCGTCCCACCGCGCACGCACATCCGCATCAAAGATGAGGTTCACGTCATCTTTGAAAATAACGATCTGCTTGTTGTAAACAAGAGCGCCGGTATGCCTGTCCATGGCGGCGCTTCACAAAAACAAAAAACGCTTACGGAAATAGTCGCTACGTACCTTGCCGGAACGGTCGCCCCTTCGCTTTCGTTTACGCCGGGACCCTTGCACCGGCTTGATCAGCCGACGAGTGGGCTGATTGTGTTCTCAAAGACTCTCGCCGGCGCCCGGCTCTTTACCGAGCTTATCAAGGACCATACCATCGTAAAACGCTATCTTGCGGTTGTTGACGGCTGTATTGAAACGCCCGATCTGTGGCAGGACACGCTTGTCCGTAGCCCCAAAGAACGAAAGACGCTCGCCGCGGAACTCGGAGCCGGCGGACTCGGCGCTATTCGGCATGCGGAAACAGGTATTGAACCGCTTGCATCCACCTCCGCATATTCGCTTATTCTTACGGATATACGTACCGGCAGAACCCATCAGATACGCGCACAAGCCGCTTTGCATGGTCATCCTTTAGCCGGAGACAGGAAATACGGCGGCAGTGTTTTGGGGACAGGACTATTACTCCATGCATATTCGCTTGAGTTTCCGGCGGAAACCGGACTTCCCGCGCTGAAAGCGCCGCTGCCTCATACATTCAAACGGTTTATAAAAAAGGTGTTTAAGCTTGAGGACTCAACTACCGCTTTATGCGGGCGACCGCTTCACTTGCTTCAGTATATGAAGGATTGATACGCAACGCCCGCTCGTAGGCTTCCTGAGCCGAAACATACTCCTTCGCCGCTTCACGGGCAACGCCCAACCGGTACCACCACAAGGCAACGCCCGGCTCCAGATGAACCGCAGTCGTATAGGCGATATCGGCGCGCTGGTATTTTCCCTGAATCCGGTAAATTTCCCCGATAAAAAAGTACGCCGTTGACGCCCGGTCATTGCGGGGCAGGGCGTTGACAAAACGTTGCATGGACGCGAGCGACCGTTCATAATCATCCAGATAAAAATACGCTTCACCCATGATCTCGTTAAGGCGGTAATCGTTTGGATAGAGCGCAAGCCCTTTTTCCCCCCACGCAATAACGTTCCGGTAATTTTTAAGACGCTGGAGGGACCAGGTAAAAACGGCGTATGTATCGGCAGTAGCTATTCTTTTATTGATTTCATCCGTACATATACGAACCGCTTCATTGTAATACCCGTTTGCTTCAGACAAGCGGTTTCGCGCTTCAAGCTCCCGCCCAATGCGGTACTGTGCTAAAGCATCCGGTCTCGGTGCAGTTTGTGCGCACAGGATGGCGCCATTAAGTAGCGCAAATATAAAAAAAAGAGCGGATAATTTCATAGCATACAATGTATCTGTCATGTATTAAAATGTCAAGCATGAGCGGGGTGAATCGCGGTCTTTCATTCGGTTGCGGCGCACCCTTCTCCGTCAAAGATCATTCCCGGGTCATGCCCGCTAGCAGGGATAACAATTGTTCTTTAGACTATATTGACAAAAACAAATGCTTCTTTTACCATACCATAAAGAGCGTGGAAAGAGTGAATCCCTTTGATAATAAAAATCACGCGTACAAAACGGATAGTAAAAGGCGAGCGGTTAATAACAATGTATTCCGCAAAGGGCGACGTTGTTTTTGCCCCCTTTTTAGGCAGCCGGATGATTTTTAGAAAAGATACCTATATATGAACGAATCATTAGTTGAATGGACGCTTTTGCGAGAGCAAACGTATCTCAATACCTGTTTGGGATTAGGCATAAAAAAGAAGATTTTTCAGCAATATTCCACGGAATATGGTAGAATTGATTTTGCACACGAGTTGAATGACGGTAGAATTGCCATTACCGAACTCGAAACGATTATCGACAATAAATCAAAATTGGAATATTGCCAATATCAATGTCTTGAATATGCGAACATTCAGTTTGGTACACAAGAAAAGCCTGTGATTGTCATTCTTATAGCAAACGAAACGCCTGAAAAATATAAAAGACCCCTGAACGATTTTTCAAGAGAGCACAATTTTGAATTTAAGACGTATTCGCTTGAGATTGTCAGTGCGTATTACAAACAATTGATTGAAGAGGCGGTTAGAAATTCAGGAATTCCGTTAGCAAAACCCGTGGCAAATAATTTTACGCATTTGGCTTGCCTCAACCGGTTTATACTTCCGTTCTTTGATTTGGAAAAAGATGTTTTGAATCGCGATGATTTTATTGCATATTTTGATTTGAAATCAGATAGAGCTGATAGTCATTTCAAAGTTCATAAACAAATGGCGGAGTACTTTGAATTGATACAAGACATATCAACTACAAAAAAATTATCAAAAATTAAACTTACTGACTATGGCAAACGGTTTAGAGATAGTGTAAATTATGAATTTGCGGTTTATAAAGACTACTCAAAAGCCGAGCTAAAACAAATTAGTTTGAGCTTAGAACAAAAACGGATTTTGCTCGAAAGTTTGATGAACGGTACTATCGGCGAATTAAAAGGAAAAGCAAATATTCTTTATTTTCTGCGATTTGTACAGTTGACGGAAGGAGTTTGGGTGCCGCGAGGTAGAAAAATGGATAAACAGAAATTGGATTTTGCCAACAGTTTTTTGAGTACGGATTATTCAGAAATAACGCTTTGTAATTGGCTGAATTTCATTTGTACGCACACGGAAGAATTGAGTTTAGTTGAAAGAATTAGGACAAATACGGAATATGATAGAGCCACGCTCACAAGTTTAGGATCGCGCGTTTTGGGCTTTATCGAAATGGATTTACACTTAAAAAGGGAGCGCGTACAAATACCGCTACAATTATGACGGAACATACACTGAATGAATGGTGGGAACATACCGATTTTCCACAGATGGAGAAGATAACGAAATTGCGTTATTATTGGTTTCACGAAGACGAAGGTTATCAGGAATTTGTTGATGTCTGTGATAATTGGTGGTATAGTTTATCAAAAAAAGACAAAGAACTTGTTTATAACGATTATACGGAAGATTGAAGGCAAAACAAGTTTCCCTACCGTGTACAAAGTAAAGAAAAACGATTCTGTTTCCCCGCTAGTATGATAGGTATTGATTGTTAATGCAAATAAACGTGGTATCATCACATAGTCTCTTATTGTGGGAATAAAACGCTTAACGTGCAAAAGAAAAAGAATCCTATTGTAGGGTTCACGCCGCGCCGTGCGGGAATATTCCCGAGCCGTTCCGTGAGTGTCCCGCGCCGTGCGGGAATATTCCCGAGCCATTCCGTGAGTGTCCCACGCCGTGCGGGAATATTCCCGAGCCATTCCGTGAATGTCCCGTGCCATGCGTATAGAGCGGCGGCGTATCCATCCGGGACGGAGCGGAAGCCCCGAAAGTGGGGGCATGGCGGCGGCAGCGCGTCTCATCACGCATAGTCCCGCCGTTCCTCCCGTTGATCTACCGTTTTTCCGGTTCTATTTTCCCCACCTTCACCGCTTCCATAGTTTCATCAAAGACGTTGCCCCAGTCTTCGTATTTCTGGATGCGTCCCTTCATCTCGGTCATCTTGAGTTTGAGCGTTCCAATCTTTTCATCAATGTATTCGTACGCTTCGTCAAGTGCCTCACACACGAGGTTTTTGGTGTCCAGCCAGCGGAGGAGTTCCGGCTCTTCAAGGCTGCCGCTGCGTTTAACCAGACTCTTTTTCAAGAGGCTGCCGCCGTTCCGCACGCACACGTAGCTGAAACCCCGTCTGTCCCGGTCAAAACTCCACTTGTATTTTGAAAATTTGTTGAAATCTTGCAAACCTATCCGTTCAAGGTAGTCGTACGTTTTTCTGATAATGCGGTAACACCTATTGTACTCATCTTCCACCTCTTTTAAGGTGGCGTCAATCGTTTCTTTCTTTTTCTTGCTTCGTTCTTCCGCATACTCGTATTTCATACCAACAGCTCCTCCAGTACGGCGCGGGCTTCCTTAAAATCAGATACCAGAATAAGGTCCCCTATAGTGCCGAGTTTCTCTTTTACCGCTGACGTAAAATTCCGCCCGTTAAGAGCCGCAAAAAGCACGTCAATTGAGCGTATATCTTCCTGTTTGAGCGCCTCTTTCAGGTCAAGCATAGTCCGCCTGTCTTCATCGCGTATCGCCCTCTTGCTATCCTCGTTTCCCGCCGTATCCTGCTTGGGTAAAATTCGCTCGATACGTTCAATCGTAACCGCAAGGCTGCTACAGAACAAACCGAGGTTTTGTCTGATAAAGTCAATAGCGGCGGCTCTGCCCGCCATTTCGAGCTTGAACGCCTCTTCTGAAAGTTTTTTTGCGCCTATGCTTGCCGACGCGCTTTTCAAGGCGTGTACCTGCGTGGTAAACAGGGAAAGAACGGGCGGCTCCGGCTCGGTGATTTCAATCGTTTGCAGGAAAGAGCAGAGCGTGCCGTACCGTTCTTTGCTGTCTTTAATGTACACCATGAGAATATCATAATAACTTTCTATAGAACCGTTTGCCATCCTGATCCCTTCCGTAACGTCAATATCTTCAATGGTACTAACCATGGTAGCGCTCAATTTTTTGCGTACGATCATGGCATGCGGTTTTTGGTGTTTATCCTTGGGTATCCATTTGAATAAGATACTGTCCAATTTTGACGTATCAATAGGCTTGGAAAGATAATCGCTAAATCCTTGTTCAATAAACATCTCTTTCATACCAACAACGGCGTTTGCCGTGAGCACGATAACCGGCAGGTTCCGGTATATTCCGCCCTGTTCCCTGATCTTATGGAGCGTCTCTATGCCGTCCATGATAGGCATCATGTGATCCATAAAGATAATGTCGTATTCGTTTTCATGGAGCAACTTGAGCGCTTCTATACCCGATATAGCCGTATCTATCTTCATTTTATAAGGCAGCATCAAGCCCATCGCGACTTTGAGGTTGGTCGGTATATCGTCAACTATCAACACCCGTGCGGAAGGGGCGCTGAAACGTATGTTCAGCACAGTGTTTTCGGCGCTCTCAACCTGTTTGTTGTTCCCGTTAAGGACATTCGCTATTGATAAGGCATACGCGGGCGTTGCGATAGTAATGCAGTCCGGCGGCGTCGCTACGGCTTCATTCAATTCCGTCAAAACGACTGTGGTCGCTTGGCGGGCGAATTGGAGCAGGATCGTACGCGCCGTTTGATAGAGGACGCTGCTGATAAACACGAAGGCGTAGCGCTTCGTTTGCAAAGCAAGTATGAATTCTTCTTCGTTCAGGGCAACATCGCACGGCGCACCCAACGCATATATGGTTTGGCTGATAGATTCCGCATAGACGGCGCGGTTGTCGTACACCAGTGCCGTTTTATGGCGCGGATCATCGACACTGGCGAAGTCCGTACTGTCGATGATGTCTTGGACGATGCTTGCGGTAAAGACGCTGCCCTTTCCGAACTCGGAAGAAACCGTAATATCGCCTTCCATAAGCGTACACAGGCTTCGGGAAATGGCGAGTCCGAGTCCGGTACCTTCGATATTATTCGGTCTGGATGTGAGTTGAGTAAAATTATCGAACAGTTTCGACATGTCTTCTTTTTTCATACCGATGCCCGTATCGGAAACTTGAAAACACAGCATGATACGGCTGCTCGTGTTCTGCACCAGCTCGCCGCTTACACGCAGGGAAATATACCCTTCCGTTGTAAATTTCACGGCGTTTGACAGCAGGTTCAGCAATACCTGACGCACCCGGGACATATCGCCGAACAGCTCTTTCGGCAACGTATTAGCAACGGTAACAATAAACAGAATCGGCTTATCGGAGAGTTTTACCCTGATGATATTGATGATGTCTTGAATGAGGGATGCAAACAGGTAATTTGCAGGGACAATTTCAAACTTTCCTGATTCTATCTTCGAGAAATCAAGAATATCATTGATAATGGCAAGCAGGTTTTCACCGGATTGTTTTATGGTGATTGCGTTTTCATATACATCGGGACTAATATTCTTGCGGAGGATAAGCTCCACCATACCCAGAATGGCGTTCATAGGGGTACGGATTTCATGGCTGGTATTGGCAAGGAAAATGCTTTTTGCCCGCGCGTTTTGCTCGGCTTCGAGCTTTGCCGCCATAATACCGGTAACGTCATTCAGGCGCAGGAATGTACCCCCTAATACGTTATAAGATTTTTGATACAGTATCTGATAAAACCGTTTCCGGTTATGTACCGTTACTTCCCATGTGGCTTCATAGGCTTTGTTATCGTGCATGACGATAAGGAGCATGGTGCGCAGTTCCACATTATCTATGGCATCCGTTATGGGCAGTCCCTTCATCAAATGAGGGCAGGCAATATGGAACGTTTCCGCCATTGTTTTGCCGATGTATAACACCCTACGCATCTCGTCAATTAACGCAATACAGGTAGGCGTTCTTTCAAGAATAGTTTTGGCATAATAGCGCTCCTTCTCCGTATTACTTTTGTTAGAAGAAACGCTGTACGTCATGTATACCAAAAAGCAGGAAACGGCAAGCGAAACGCCCCAGCATATATTGATAACGGTCAGAGACTCATCCATGAGCGGCTTGCCGGAAGAAATAAGCATATTGATAATGATATTTGAAATAATGACGTACAGCAACGTTGCGCCGGCTTCATTGCAGAGGTAACCGACCCATATAATACATACGCAGACAATAAAGAAATAATTCGCCCCGTTTGTTATGAGTACAATGACAACATAAAACAAGAACAAAACCAGAGACGTTAAAAGGGAATACGCCCCTATCCATGGAATCCTATAGATCAATACGAGAAAAAACAGAACCGCTGCGGCAAGAAACAGCACGGTGAATTTGTCCACAAATGCCGTATCGATCTTTAAATATTCAAATGTTTGGACAAGGCAAAAAAAATAAACGGTAAGCGTAACTACGAGAGAATCTCTTTTTAAGATACCGGCATTAGAATACGCGTCTTTCATAGAACATGGAGGCGATCCATCTAATTTACCCGTTCAACATATTCGTTTGTTTCGGTGTTTACGAGGATTTTTTCACCCTGCTTGATAAAAAGCGGCACTTTCACCGTGAGTCCCGTCTCGGTGATAACGGGCTTAGTCGCGCCTGAAACGGTATCGCCTCTTACATAGTTTTCGCTTTCGGCTACGGTGAATATGACTTTATACGGTATCTTAATGTCAATGACTTTGCCTTCCCAGATCATCAGTTCGTACGTTTCGTTTGTCTGGAGATAGCATTTTTTATCTTCCATATCGGCTATGGGTACTTCGTACTGCTCATAGGACTCGTTGTCCATGAAGTGATAAAAATCCGTATCGACATACTGGTACTGGCAGTTCCGCGTATCAACAACGGCGTCCTCGACTTCCTGCTGGGTTGGAATGGTCAAGGTAAGTACGGAGCCGTCTCTAATGGATTTCATTTTTATACGCGCAATAGCTGTTCCTTTTCCCGGATTGTGAAATTCCCGCTCAACAACCAGAAAGGGTTGCCCCTTCTGGATCAGACAACTCCCTTTAACAATATCGCCACCTCTAATCACTGTTTTCTCCTTTGTATATAATAGCTGTGATTCAAACCATCGTTTCGATGGGATCGTACCAACAATTCAACCGGATCGTTTGAATCGTATCAAAAAAAATATGACGCATAGTATGCGCCCGCCGGACTTCTCGCAATGGTAATGGTCTTCCATTCCATGATGTATAGAAGTTCGTATAGGCGGTTTGTTCAGGAACAGACGCCGTTTGGGATTCAAATATATGCCCGCCTTCAATGCTCTTTGTATGTTCCTGTTAATCATGCGGGTATTGTACCGCATATTCTTGTAAGAATCAAGCGTTATTGTTAGACAATCGACCCGTGCGCCTTATATCCCACGGCTAAAGCATTGGGTCTTACGGCGCCCCTTTATAAAGAACGCTGATCATTTTTCAAGAAAAGTACGGTACAGCCGGCGGCGTTCAGTATTCAATGGCGTACTCCGCACCGGTAAGCGTAAAACGATCAAGCATTCCCGCTGTTCCTCGAATCGTCTTATCCTCAAACACAAAAAGCGCCTCAACGCCGTGCGAAGCCGACAGGGATTCCGCAAGCGCCCTGCCTTTCTCATAACCGAGCGCGAATAACGCGGTGGAAAGCGCGTCCGCGTCCATAGAGGTCGTTGCAATGATAGTTACCGAAAGCAACCCGTTATTGACGGGATAGCCGTCCCGTGTTGAAAGGATGTGGTGGTAGCGTTTACCGTCAATTTCGAGGAAGCGCTCGTATACGCCCGACGTTACACATGTCGCGCTTCCCTCAATAGCTACAATACCCAAGCTCTGATCCCGTTCTCCACGCGGATCCTGTACTCCAACCCGCCAGTTCCTTTTCCCGCTCCGCGCTCCGTAGACAAAAATATTACCGCCCAGATCGATAAGCGCTGCCTGAATCTTGTGCTTTTCGATGATTTTTACTGCTTCGTCCGCCGCATACCCCTTGGCGATGCCACCCAGATCGAGCATCATGCCCGACTGCGAAAGGAATACCGTCCGCTTCTCCGGATCAAGCGCCACCTTCCGGTAGTTGATGAGCGGCAATACGGCGTCAATCTCCTCTTGTGCCGGTACCCTCGCGCTATCAGAACCAATGCCCCAGTGTTTTACCAGAACGCCGATTGACGGATCAAACGCCCCGTTTGAAATTTCCGCATAATAGAGGCTTTTTTCGATAACTGCAAACACGTCTTCGCTCACCTGTACCGGCGCGATCCCCGCGCCCGCATTGATAGCGTCTATTTCCGTGCCGTCTTTATTTATGCTCATGCGCTCCTCAATCTCTCGAAACCGGCTGAATATCTCGTTGTATACGGAACGGCTTCCTTTACCGTACAAGTTGACGGTGCACACCGTTCCAAGCGCCGCTTCATGGTAAGGTGGAGGCGGCGCACATGAGAAGCATAGAATCAAGACAATGCTTGAAATGACGCCTTTCATCATATTCATATTTGAAAAATAACCCGTGCAATACTGAAATAGATAATAAGTGACGCCGCATCAACGATGGTAGTGATAAGCGGCGCAGCCATGATCGCCGGATCAACCTTTACCTTCTTGGCAAGCATGGGCAGTATGCAACCCACGCTTTTTGCGATGATAACTGTTACGCATAAACTCGCTGTGACCGCGAGGGCAAGCGCCGCATTCTTCCCATTCATCAGATAAATACGGAAAAAGTTGATGCCCCCAAGCGCCGCACCGCAGATAAGTCCGATGCGAATTTCCTTCCACAATACACGCAGTATATCTCGTGATCCGATTTCACCCAGCGCCATACCGCGTATGATAAGCGTTGATGATTGAGAACCCGCATTGCCGCCGGTGTCCATGAGCATAGGAATAAAAGCAACTAGTATCGGCAGGATGGCAAGCGCTTGTTCAAAGCCGGAAATGATGCCGCCTGTGACTGTAGCGGATATCATCAGAACCAAAAGCCATCCGATACGGTTTTTTGCAAGACTGAAAATACTGGTTTTCAAATACGGTTCTTCAGAAGGCGCCAGCGCACCCATTATTTCAAAGTCCTCGGTGTTTTCTTCTTCAATAATATCTACCACATCATCAACCGTAATGATGCCAACGAGCCGTTCTTCCTTATCAACAACCGGTATAGAGAGCAGATCGTATTTTCTGAATAAGGCGGCTACCATTTCCTGATCATCCGTGGTGTGGACGCTTATGAAGTTGGACTCCATGATGTCGGCAATGTCTTGATCGGGATGTGCAAGCATAAGGTCTTTTGCCGACACAATGCCTACAAGCAGCCTGTCCTGTTTGATGACGTAACTCGTATAAATGGTCTCTTTATGGACGCCTGTTTCTCTGATGTACGCAAACGCCTCGCTGACCGTCCGTCCTTCCATTAACTCCACATATTCCGTAGTCATAACGCTGCCCGCGGAATCTTCCGGATATTGTAGCATCTGATTGATGAGCTTGCGCTTTTCATCGGATACGTTTACCAAAACCCGCTTTACCACATTGGCGGGCATTTCTTCAATAAAATCTACTGCGTCATCGACAAAAAGCTGGTTGATGATTTCGCCCACCTCATTGTCCGTAAGCGCTTCGACAATGATTTGCTGTTCATCACTTTCGATATTGGCGAACACTTCGGTAGCTATGCTTTTTGGCAGGAGTCTGAACACCTGTACTGCTTTTTCTTTACTGAGAGCGCCGAGTATTTCCGCAATATCGACCTCATTCATTTTCTTGACTAATGACTGAAATCTACACACATCAAATGGAGTCGTGTTAATTAATTCGAGAATGTTTTCCATAATAAAACCTCTTTTTAGGAAAGAATATACCTATTCTATGCTGGGGAGAGTGATCGCTAAAAACAAATTTTAGGATACCACACGATATTTCGCCGTAAAAAGACGAAATATTTATTCTGCGGCAGATTGCTTCAAAAATTTAAAATCTAAAAACATTCGCTGGGAAGTATATACTGCCGTATACATATAATCGCCGTATATGATAGTCGGTACTACCGTCAGGATCGTCCATATATACCTCCTCATTGAATATGTATATAATACCGGTCAATGTACCTGATACGATTCTGGGCATCGCTGCGGTGATCACTGAACGGATATTCGTTGACAATGCGCTGGTAATAGTACCGCGCCGTTTTTATGTCCTTAGTAGGACCATTGGCTTCGCAGGCTTGGGCGTAAAGCCACCACGCCTCATCATCGCCGTCCGCGCCGTTTGGATACTTTGCGCGGAATTGTTCCAGTATCGACACAACGCCCGCATAGTTTTTTGTATCAAATTCGGCATGCGCCAGTTTGAAAAACTGGTCCGGAGCCGCATCGGAAAGCAACGGGTCCGTTTCCGCACCAGCAGCATCAGCAACGGCGGTAGGTACGATGTCCGCAGATTGCACCGCACGTTGTGCGGCGTCAAGCGTACCGTTTGTTACGGCAGCTTCCGCTACGGCAACGCCGCCGGCGCCCCCTTCGATAATAGCCGCCTCTTGTGCAGCCGATGGCCAGCGCGGTTCGGCGACAATCGTGCCTCTGTTGTTGATGGAGGAATAACCGCCCACTGAAGCGGCAGGCACTGGCGTAACAGTTACCTGAACATAGTCGTTCAAGGTATAGTCCCGTATAAAGTCCTGTTTGTAGAATTTGAGCGCATAGCCGCCGGTTTCTTCGGCGATAAACGTGAAAGTCTGCCCCTCTTTTTCAAGGCGGTGCGAGGAATACGTAACGCCTTTCTGTCCGTTCATTTCGCCTACATAGCTCCACCCGCTTCCACTAAAAGGGATTTCTATCTGCTGTCCTACAGCCGCTTCCACGCTCCGTGAAAAAGTGGGCTGCGTATCGGACGATGTAGGCTGCGGCGTTCTGGCGATTGGCTGGGGAGGCAATGGCACGAGCGGAAGCTGGAGCGGCTCCCATTCAGGAAGATTTTCGGGAATAATAGATGGGGCGGACGATTGCGGTAGTTGATTGAGCGGGTAGCCGGATGGAAGCGATTCGCCTTCACGCATGGGTTCGGCAAATATAAAAGGAGAAGAAGCCATAAAAAAAATAGAGAAAATAAAAAAAAGAATTCGTATCAGTTCGTTTATTTTTTTCATATTTTTCATACCGTATCTCCTATATGACCGTCAGATATGACGCGCCTCAAGGCATACCGCCCGCTCAAATAAACGCTTTTCTTCACGGAACCGTATCCATTATATCATTCACTACCTGAGTTATGGTATCCCGCCAATTAATACGCTCGTTTTCCAATGGATTCGTCCAGTATGCACGTGTTTCTTCCGCACTCCATATATGAGGCTCCTGTTCCAGAATCACTTCAGGCAGATAATCAGGCTCATCGGGCAAAAAAATATCTTCTATTGAAATAGAAGGTTCATGGTCTATCATTTGCAGGGATGTTCGAGCCGTTTCCGAAAGCTTTGACATTTTAATTTTCTTTTCATTATAATTCACCGAAAATAATACCACTAGCAGCAGACATAGGATAGCGGCAAGCGTACCAAACGCTAGAGTGACGATCTTTTTATACTTTTCCAATACCTTATTTAAGGTTGTTACTACTGAAGCAAGAGGCGTTAGCAGTTTTTCTAAAATCGCCGGAATGTGAACCATGCTGGCAGTATACTACACCTATAGAAAAAACTCAAGCGTTTTCGACAAGAAACCCATCAATACAGTCAAGAAGTCCCGCATAAGAATCCACACAGGGGATCTGCCTGTACGTTTCCCGAATGGACCGTGGCGCTTTGAAAAGGCATCCATTTCCGGCTTCAGCTATCATAGCAAGATCGTTGAAAGAATCGCCGGCGGCGAATACCGCTATATTAAGGGACTTAAATGCCGCGACCGCGTGTTTTTTGCCATTTGCCTGTCTAAGCGTATAACCCGTTATGGAGCCATCCGCACTTGTTATCAGACTGTTACAAAAGAGGGTAGGATAGCCTAGTTTGGCTATAAGAGGACCGGCAAATTCCTGATACGTATCAGAAAGGATGATGAGCTGCGTTCTTTCCCGTAGTACGCGGACAAATTTGACCGCACCTTCCAGCGGTTCCATGCCACTTATCACTCGTGTAATATCCGGCAATTTCAAGTCATACTGTTTAAGCAAATCAAGCCGAAAGCGCATAAGCGTATCATAATCCGGTTCATCACGAGTAGTTCTGCACAAGGCCTGTATGCCTGTAGCTTCCGCAACGGCTATCCAGATTTCGGGAATGAGTACTCCCTCAAGATCAAGACATACTAATTTCATACATTAATTGTAGTAGAACGTGCGCTGACCGTCAAGAGCGGACGAGCATGAGCTTCCGCGTAGTAACCATCCTTCACTTTTCCGAAATCTGTAGATCCACCAGCAGGGATATTTTGTAGGTTTTTCCCTTTTGCACGGTAATAGGACGGATTATCACATAATCATTTAACTGGATTTTAATTTCATGTTTACCCGGCTCCGCAGCCAATGGTCTATCGGCGGGTACCGGTTCATTATCAACATAGATAACTGCTTTTTCGGGCGCTTCAAAAAAGATGAGAGGCGTCGGATCCTGCAAGTCAATCGTGAGTGTTAGGGTTTTGCTTCGTTCTATAAAGAAGGTACGGTTTTCATTGCGAAAATCTTCGGAAAGTACGAGAAGATGATGTTCACCTTCCTTCAAAAGGTGTATGTCGTTGACTTGTTCTATAAGTACATCATCAATCAGAAGGACAAATGGTCTATCCTGGAGCTGTTCGGGATAGCGGAAATTCAGGGAAAGCGCCCCTTCGTTACTCAACACCGGCTTTGCGGTGAGGGTAAAGGTCATGTTCTCTACCGTTTCGCTTATCCCTTTTATTATGGGCATGATCCTGACAAGAATAGGAAACGACTCAGACGGTACGAGGCGGTTTGCAACCGTTACATAGGGAGTAGTTCGCAGCCCATGACCGCTCCGCAGGGGAAGCTGAAAAACGGTTTGTATCTTATTCGGTATCGGTTCAAGAAAAATCAGATCGCCTTCTATGTCAGTAACGCCTGTATGAAGCGAATCATCCGCCTCCCATTCAGGCGCCGTTTGCCCCATATCCGCATACACCGCCACAGCAAGACTGCCCCGGTAGGCGAGATAGGCTTGCGGCACTGTAATGATCAGCTCCACACCTCGAAGAAAACGGGTGTCATTGACAACCGAAATGGCAGCCGAACTTATATACGAGAGGGATATTGAGGATCCTGCAGGGTTATGCGCTGAGACAGTCAGAGTGCCGTCAATAAAGACACGTGCAGCTTCCTTTGTCTCCGCTTTCGGCGTTTCCATTATGCAAATAAGGAACAGACAAATGAGTGGTTTCCAAGACAATACGGCAGTGTTCATGATGTATTTTATCATGCTAATTGCCCTTAAAAAGATATTTTCCCGGATCTTGAGCTTTGCCGTTTTGCCGTAGCTCAAAATGCAGGTGTGGGCCCGTAGATTGTCCGGTTGATCCCACAAGTCCGATACGCTCGCCGGCGTGTACGGATGTATGCAGTCCGATCTCTATGCTTGAAAGATGCCCGTAAAGGCTTGCCCAGTTGCCTTCGTGTTTAATGACAATATAGTTGCCGTATACGCCGTCGTTTCCAATTTCAGTAACAGCACCCGCTTGCGCGGCGTATACCTCGGTCCCTAATGGTGCGGCGAGGTCTAATCCATCATGGTTTTTTACAGAACCTGTTATCGGATTCCTCCTCATGCCGAAACTGCTGGTTAGCGTAAAGTACCGCAACGGATACAGGAAGGATGCGCCATTTCTGCCAAAAGTAAGAAAAAAAGCAGCTTCCGTTACGCTGAAATTCTCACCGGGAATGAACAGAAAGCGCTCTTTTTTATCATGATTGTTGATGGTAATAATAGTTCCCCTGTCTCTCTGCGTTTCGGTAAAGCGGCTTGCCACCATGAGTTTTTCAAGATCATTCGCGGTGTTCTCGGTAAGATCGAGCGGCACGAAAAGTCCGGGAATTGACGGTAGCAACATGACGTCGCCTGTAAAGGCGTCAGGATGCGCCATACGGTTTAACGTCGCTATGCTTTGAGCGCCCACCGGACAACGCGCCTGTAGGCTATAAAAATCATCGCTGGCGCGAGGTTTATAGGCATATATGGTGAGTATCCGAGCTACAGTTTCCGGCTCCACGACACGTTCTCTACTATACACGAGTTGTCTACCTATTTCAACGTTTTTGACATACTGTTCAAACGCTATATCAAAACGCGGATCGAGCCTCTCAATAAGCGGATATTCCCCCCATACACTGCCAGCCGCGTTGCCAGCGAGAAAAATCAACACTACCCCGCACGCTATCATACGTACATGGCGGGCTTTGCACATAAATGGCGTCTCTTCTTCTTCCTGAATGAAGTTCCGGACGTTGTCCCTGGAAATTATCCTTGGGAAATAACTTGAGCCGGACATTCGCCGGCGCAAGCTCCGCAATCCAAACATGCGGCAGCATCAATAACGCGGATGTTCCCTTGTTCGGAAATTGCTCCCGCAGGACAAGCGCCTTCGCACGCACCGCAATTTATGCAGTCATTGCCGATTACATAAGCCATGATACTCTCCTTTCTATCCTTATAGAGTAGCGGATAACAGGGGACCGCCGCGGCGTGTCCGCCGATTATCGCCCGTTTGTAACTTTACCATAATACCGGTTTGTTTGCAAGTACTAAAGGGTATTTTCATGCAGGTTTTCCGGCATTGTTTTCGTCTCCTCTGTGTCTGTTAAGACCTCTTCTAAACAAAGGTCTGCTATTGCCGACAATGCGCTATAACTCGTTTTAGCCCTTTTCTGGCATTATTTCGAGAAATTGTAGAAGAAAAATTCACTGATGTAGTTGGATTATATATGAACCTGCCCGATAACGCTATAATTCTTTGCGTAGACGAAATCTCAGATACAAGCGCTTGAAAGAACATCCCATCACGTCTTGTCATCGGGAATAATTTAGAAAGAGAATTGGATGAAAAATACGTAGCTCATTAATACAAGGATATGAGTAAGTTAGTGATTTTTTAATATCTTTTAAATAAAGAACGTGAAATTATGGCGTTATTTCCTATTACGCGGTGTATTGCAGTTTGTACAACTGGGCGTATACCCCGTTTTCTTTCGCGATAAGCTCATCATGCGTACCCTGTTCTACAATACAGCCGTTTGAAAGCACGAGGATACGATCCGCATGGCGGATAGTGGAAAGCCGGTGCGCGATGACGATGGAGGTTCTGCCCGCAAGTACCCGCGCCATACCGGCTTGAATGGCGCGTTCGGTTTCCGTATCAACGGAACTCGTGGCTTCGTCCAGCACGATGACGGAGGGATTATGGGCAATGACCCGCGCAAAACTTATGAGCTGCCGCTGCCCTGAAGAAATATTGACGGCGCCTTCGGATAGCACGGTGTTGTACCCGTCCGGCAACGCGCGGATGAATGAATCCGCGCAGACCGCCCGCGCCGCGTCCGCTACCTCGTCATCGCTCATGGCAAGCCCCAGCCTAATATTGTCCGCTACGGTGCCGGAAAACAGAAACACATCCTGCAAAACGGGCAACACGCAGGAACGAAGCTCATCAAGGGGAATGTCTTTAACCGGAACGCCGTCAAGGAGGATGGTACCGCCCTCAATATCCCATAAACGGGTCAAAAGGTTCGTGATGGTGGTCTTACCTGCGCCCGTATAGCCCACAATGGCGGCCATTTCACCGGCGTTGACGGTACAGGTAATCCCTTTGAGTATTTCCTCTCCATGTTTGTAAGAAAAACGCACGTTGTCAAACACAATGCCGCCGATAGCGCCACCGCCCGCCTCACGCGGCGCTATGTGATGAGCGCCGGTATTGGGAATGGCTTCATTGGCGTCAAGGAGTTTGAATACCCGCTCGCCGCCCGCCATGGCGGACTGGAGCAGCGTAAACTTTTCAGCAATATCGGTAACGGGATTGTAAAACATGCTCACAAGGCTGATGAACGCGATGAGTACGCCCAGCGAAAGCGACAGGTTAAGGATAAAAACGCCGCCCATGACAATCACAACCGCAGTAGTAACGACGGAGAACCACTCGACAGCCGGACGAAAAATCGCGTATACGTACATTTCTCCAAGGTTCGCGTGCAGAAGCTCGTTGTTGCGTCCGGTAAACTCCCCGCGGCTTTTCTTTTCCGCGGCAAAGAGCTGTACTACCTGCACGCCGGAAAGCCGCTCGGACAAATAGGATGTTACCAAAGAAGACGCCATACGCTGCCGTCTGAACGCATCCCGCGCCTTCACCCGCGCCCACGCGGTTACCGCAAGCACCGGCGGTATAAGTACCGTTACCAGCAGCGCGAGCTTCGCGGACAGCAGGAACAGCGTGATGATCGTCCCGATCATCACCGAAATATCTTTGAGAAAGGCGGAAAGCACCTCGGTAAAAAACCGGTTGATCGTTTCCACATCGCCCGTTAAACGGGTAACGATGCGTCCAACCGGATGACGGGAGAGAAACGCGGTTGACTGGGATGCGGTTTTTTTGAAAAGCGCCATACGTATATCTTTCATTATCCGCTGTCCGGCGAGCGTTGCCGCCCATGTCTGAATAAAGGTAAACACGAACACAAGAATCAATGCCGCAACCGCGATAACCGCTATGCGGATAATAAAAGATATGTCCCCCGCTCTCACGGCGGCTTTTTCCCGTGTGGAAAGCGAAGCGAGGTCTTTTTCACGCAGCGCCGCCCTATCGTCTTCCATGATAAAAAAGGCTTTGTGCGCCTGAATGACACGGGCGGCCGCATCATGCGGAGAAACCGCATCGTAATGAAACGCATACCATATCTCTGGTTCCAGAATATCGGCATCTTTCAATTCTTTTTCTACCGTTGTCTGCATTTTTGTATGGTGATTCTGCCGTACAAACAGCATGGTACCTATTTTGACGGCGTTTGTGGCGTTTCTGAATTCCGCAAGGGTATGTTTCGCTTCTTGAGACAGGGTTTCTTCGTTAGCTTCAGACGAAAAGGCGATGAAACGGGCAAGAATCGCGTTGTCAATGACCCGCTGCTGCAAGACCGGCACGAGCAGTTCCCCGGCTGTTGACACAAGGAGCGCGATAATAATGAACGCGGTCAATACAGGGTAGGGTTTGAGATAGGAGAGCATACGGGCGAAGATTGCGCCGTCATAACTTTTCACAATATCATCGGTCTCAAAATAATCAGACATAGGAGCAGTATATAGCCTTTCTGAAAAGGAGGCAAGGGAGGGGTTTCGCCGTTTCCGGCGCGGGTTAAGAACAGGATGCGCCGCCGTGCCGTTTCACGGCGTCCCGTTCCGCGCAGCGCGGCGTCCGTCCGCCTTCTCTCCCGCCGTACGCTTCTATCCCGAATCAGCAATACTTCGCTTCAGGTGTTTTTCTCTGCGTTTCCGTACATTCCCGCCTTGCCATACAGAGATGCCGCTGTACATACGGTGTTTTACACGAGCGCCGCGTGATATGGTAAGCGACGCTGAGTTTGAAGTTCACGCATAACAGTCGAACCGGTCTAGTACGGTAAGGCGTACAGGTCTAGTACGGTTTTGCGTACTAGGTGGTGTCGTCAAAAGGGCTGAATACGAAAGTCCATCGTGCTATAGATAAGAAGGGCAAGCCAGTACATATCATAGTTTCAGCGGGGCGGGAGGCGGATTGCGCGTATGCGCCACTATTAATGGCAGGTTTACCGGTAAAAGTCTTGATTGCCGATAGAGAGTATGACATGAACCATGCAGTAGATACCGCTCGTTCAAGAGGCATTGAAGTAGTTGTTATTCCGTCCAAGCGCAGCCGGACGGAGCAACGGTACTATGACAAAGAACTGTATAAGGAACGCCATGTTATTGAGCATGTATTTCGGTGGATCACACAGTGGAGAGGTAGCGCTACTTGCTATGCTAAACGTTCTGATTCCTTTCTCGCCGCTCTCTCTGTTAGATGTATCTCCTTCGCCTGTTGACGACACCACCTAGATAATCAAGGTTCCGAGCAAAATTAATTCTGTTCTGAAAGGAACTATCGGGTCTTTGAGTAAGATTAATCCTGCTTGGAGAGTAATTATCGGGTCTTTGAGCAGAATTAATTCTGCTCGGAGAGTAATTATTGAGTCTTTGAACAGGATTAATTCTGTTCAGAAAGGAATTATCGGGTCTTTGAGCAGGGTTAATTCTGTTCAGAGAGTAATTATCGGGTCTTTGAGCAAGATTAATTCGGTTCAGAGAGATATAGTGGAGGATTCGTGGTTTTCATCAGCGGAAAACATTGAGATTCACCAAGAAGAAGGGAAAGAAGTTCATAGTTTGAGATAAACGATGACCGCCTTGTGGCGGTGAACGAACAGGATAGGGATAACGGTCGCTTTATCAGGATAGATCATAAGGGAATAGCTTATGCGGAACCGATGCCGGTATATTTACAGAATTTAAAATTTCAAGTAATGCTTTATTTTATAAACAAGTCTTTAAGAACAAGGAGGGGACACAGCAGGGGTTCGATATCTGGTAACCAATGAGGTATATCATGAAAGCATAAAACAAAACGCATTGATAGGGATATCTCCGGCGCATACGGCAAAGACACAAAGCAATCATATGTTTGCGTCAATATATGGGTAGGTGAAATTAGAGTTAATAAAACTCACTCAGCGGTACAATCATTGTGCGGTAAAGTTACAGATGTATCAGACATCATTGAATCGGGCAATGGAATTACTGCCGGTTTTTAACATGAGGTTAAGCTCTTTTTGCGTAACATGAGTTCAATAACCTCAACATATCATTCATAAAACACCCACGAAGATTAACGCTCAATCTAGCGCCAACTTATATTCTCGTCCGCTTCATTCCCACGGAAAGCCTTCACCGCTGGAAATCCAGTCTACAAACTGATCGGCGGTACGGGGCGAGCGTCCGTTAAACCAGCGCGCCCATCGCACGGCATTTTCACGGAAATTTGTCCGAAGCGCGGCAGTTTGGCCGTCTGTATCAAAAAGCCCTCGCCGTATGGCGATTTGTTCCGCAATGAAAAGAAATTCGTCCTGATCCGGCGCGATAAATATCACGGTAAGCCCGAACCGGTCGGATAAGGATACCTGTTCCTGCATAGTATCAAAGGCGCGAGGTCCATCCATCTGATCGAAATGTTCTTTTACGAAATGCCGCCGGTTGCTCGTTGCGTACACAACGACATTTTCCGGCTTCTTCTCAACGCCTCCTTCAAGGAGGGCTTTCAAACCGGTAAAAGAGTCATCCATTGTTTCAAAAGAAAGATCGTCAATGAAGACGACAAAACGCAGTCCTCGCGTTGAAAGCTCTTCCATAAGGATTTGAAGCCGCATGAGGTTCTCTTTACGAACTTCTACAAGCCGCAATCCCCGCTCCGCGTATTCATTGCACACCGCCTTAACGGTTGCTGATTTTCCGGTTCCTCTGTCCCCGTATAACAGGAGGTTGTTTGCGGCTTTCCCTTCCAGAAAACGTAGAGTATGGGCAATAACGGCGTTCCGCTGCTCTTCATACCCGAAAAGGTCTGAAATCCGTACCGGATCGGGGTTACGCACAGGCTGCAAATGGGATACGTTTCTGCCGGAGCCGGTACCGACGGCGCCGCCGTTCCAGCGAAACGCCGCATATTGCCCCAGAAGTCCCGCGCCTTTTGCCCGTATATACGCGGAAAGCCGCTCTTCGCTCCATGCGATATGTGCCATCGGTTGCTTCTCCGCCGGCGTTTCCATCTCCCACAATATACGAGCGCATTCTTCAATATGAGCGGCTGCCGCCTCAAAACCGGCTTTCCGCACCGTATCCGCAGCATTAAAGCCAAAGGCGCTTATATCAAACGCCGCAATGCGGGAAAGCCGCTCAAGGTCCGTTTTTACAAGCGTTTTCAAGAGGGGAGACGGTTCGGCATCTTTTCTTTCAGCGGTACGAGTAAACTCATTATCCGCTCGGATCACAAGCGATGGTATCGCCGAAGACCATGAAGTATCTACCGAAGCGGCGATAAACGCTCTCATAAAACCGCTCCATGCGCCGATGAGCGCAGTTTCCGAATCAGCGCCAAGCAGCGCGAGAAACGCCTGTATGAGCGGGTCCTCTCGAATGGAAGCAAAAACCGACAATCCTGTAATATCGGCTTTGACAGTATTGAAAAAAGCTTTGTCCATTTATTTCGACATCGCTTGCCAATACCCCTTCCATTCACCGGGATGCGCTATATGGTACTTACACTGTTCGGCGTAGAAATACGCGGGTCTATCCTCTTTGAGGATAGCTTCAAATAAGGGCAGCGCTTCGGAGAATCTGCCTTCATAGAACAGATCTCGCGCGGCGTTAAACTTTTCCAAAACCGGCTTCTTCTCTTCAAAAACATCTTTCAAGAGCGGTTCATACACAACCGCAGGTTCTTTCTTGCCCACAACCGCGACAGAAGCCAGCTTCCTTCCGTAGAAAACATCAGGTAAAATGAATGTATTCGTAGCGGCTTCTTTAGAGGCATCATGTTTGTTCGTATGGTTCGTAGTAACCGCATCGCTAGAAAGCTCACCATTTGCCAAGACAAAAGTATGTTCCGTACACATAAGGAAAGTGCCGAACTGCTTATTAAGCCCTTCAAGACGGGCGGCGAGGTTTACCGCATCACCGAGCATAGTGTAATTGTAGTGTATTTCCGATCCCATATTACCCACAACCGCAAGCCCGGTATTGAGTCCTATTCTGGTAATGAGCCGCGCACCATATTTTTCTTCGTAGTAATCCTGCCGCTCGGAAAGACGCGCCTGACATTCCATTGCCGCGGCAAGCGCACGCGCCGCATGATCAGGCAGATTGAGCGGCGCATTCCAGAAGGCGATAATAGCATCTCCCTCGTATTTATCAATAGTACCGCCAGAATCCAGAATGATATTGGTCATAAAGGTAAGGTAATCATTCAAAAGTTCCGTTAACACAGCCGGATCCTGCAACCGTTCAGAAATAGTACTGAAACCCTGAATATCCGAGAAGAAAATGCTGATTTCCTTACGTTCTCCGCCGAGCTTTAACTGTTCGGGATTGGCAATGAGCTGCTCAATGAACAGCGGACTTAAATATTGACTGAACGCCTTCTTGATGTACTGTTTTTGTTTTCCTTCGGTTGCATAGTTATATAACGTTGAAATAAGATACGATGCGGCAATACCCGCCAGCAAAACAACGATATGAAGCCACCATCCGATCAGATACGCAAAAAAAGAACCGCCTATGGCAGCCATAAGGAACAGAAGCATGGAGCCAAGCGATAGTTGTAACTGGTGTTTTGATGGAAAAACCGTAAGAGCCGCGACAACGGTAATACCGAGGAACAGGAGAACCAGATCCAGCCACAACGGCGTCTCTTGAGTGAAATCGCCTTGCAGCATATTATCCAGCATGGTGATATGAGCGCCCATACCCGGATACACGGAACTTACCGGAGTCGTAACAATATCGAAAAGTCCGGGCGCATAATAGCCGCAGAACACGTACTTATCTTTGAAATCTTCAGGAGGATATTCCGGCGTTTTTCCGTTCCAGTAATCTTCCGCGCTCTGAAGCATGACCGACATTGGATAAGGAATGTAGCGTTGGAAATTTGCGCCCCGGAAACGAAGCAGGCTCTTACCGTCATTGTCAACCGGTATGCGGCGATCCTCCCATTCTATTACTTTTTTTTTCGCATCATAGCGGATAGAAGGACTGCCGCCGTCTATCATAAGACAAGCAGCAGCTTCGCCCGGTACCGCTTTTCCATCGAAAAGGGTAAAAAGGCTCAGCCGTCTAACCGTCCCATCCGGATCGAAAGTACCGACATCCGACCCCAAAGCGCCCGCTGTAGAAAGAATACCGGAAATGGGAAATTGCGCGGCAACATTAGAACCTTCAATTTTTAACTCGAATTTCTCAAGGAAGCTGCCAAAACCGGAAGGCTCAAAAAGCGGGGTTTGTATGGAGGATTGCCATGTATGGGCGCTGCCCGTCTGGGTACTGAAATGAACGATCTGCATAACCTTGCCGAAATCTTTTGCGGCGCGGGCAAACGCTTCATCATCCGCATTGCCATATACAGAAGGCTCGGTGAAAAGCAAATCAAAGGCAACGGACTTTGCGCCTGCGGCATTCATATAATCGACAAATTCAGCCCATGCGGAACGGGGCCATGGAAAACCCCAGCTCTTTTCAGCACGTCCCCAATCTAAACTATCCTGATCAAGAAGAATGACGATTATATCATCGGAGGGTTTTGCTGACGCCGCAAAAAGATTCACCCGTAAATCATAGGTCTTAAATTCAAGATACTCAAATACTTTCAGAAATTGAAACGCCGTAATTATGGAAAACACCGCCACTACGATAACAGCAAAAGCAAGCGATTTTCTTGCATTTTTTTTCATACAACCCTCCTAAACGCTTTTTTCCTAAAGCGTCTTTTGGAAAAACTTTTCAAAGAGCGATACGTTTTTTCATGTAAATCCATGCCGGCTTTCCCAAATTTTGAGAAAGCCGCTTATAACATTACTTTTTCAGTACGGTGGCAAACCGGATTTTCCGTATCGCAGAATTATCAGTAACATTCTGGTAAGGGACGAGTTTCTTCCTAACTTCCACTAAACGATCATCGGCACTCGGATGCGTTGATTGTAAGACGCTTCCCACAGAAGGAAATGCAGTTGTACCGGACCCCTGTGTTTTAAGTTTTTCAAGCATTTCTACAATACTAGACGGCGTGTATCCTGCGGCGGCAAGAAGGGAAATGGCTGTAGCGTCCGCTTCGTATTCCTGTTCCCTTGAATACCCCTTATCAAGTACGCTATTAACCGCTTCACGAATTGACTCATCAAAAATTTTAGTAAGCTCGTCAAGCCCCGCCGCTTCAGCGGCAATTCCGGCGACTTGCTGGATCGCGCCGGTGAACCGGCTGTTCTTTATAGATTTGATACTGTGCTGGAGCAAAATATGAGCAAGCTCATGCGCGAGTACGGCGGCAAGCGCATCTTCAGAATCCGTAGCGTTCAATAACCCGCGGGTTATGAAAATATGTCCACCCGATGTGGCGAAGGCGTTGATTTCGTCCGTATCAAGAATAGCCGCATGGTACCCATTGTAAATAATGGGACGCGGGGAATTGATAACCAACACATTAAGGATTTCGTTGACATACGCGGTTAATTCGGGTTTTTCCGTATATAGTTTGTACTTTGAAAGGATATTTGCGCCTACTGCACGTCCAATGTAGTATTCTTCAGATGGAGTAATATCCTTAGTAGCGTCAGTTACTGCAGTATTCATACGTCCAAGCGCATCGGCCGCCTGTTCACTAATAACACCTGCATTACTAGCGGCAGTTATCCCCGTACCGACTGTCTCACAGGAAGAAGTGAATACTATAGCAAGAAATATAACCATAATTTTTTTCATTTAATCATTCTCCTCATCGACAGTAAGCTTTCCATCAACAATAAAACGTTTTAATGCATCAGCTTCCACAGTAATAGTTTCAATACTATCAACAGTAGCATATGCCTGTTCAAGATTCGCGTTTTCTGTCTTATAGGTACCTTCAATTTCTTCGTTAAAACCTTTTCCCGCAAGCGCGATCTCTTTGGCGGATGCGGAAGTCGAGGAGGTCGAGGCAGTAATACGTTTACTCGTTAAGGATGAACCCTCTACCCAGCCGGTCAGAGTTCCTGCCGTAATCTCAACCTTACTCCCGCTTACGCTCTGAACCGTAACCTGCGCTCCATAGGAAAATGTTCCTTTGACGGATGCAAAAAACCACTTGGAAGATTTAACATTCACGCTTTTCACTGCAACGTACATAATATCGCCCTTTTTCTGGGCAGCTACACCGGAAATTACTGTAAGACATAACAATAACAAAAGTAAAATTCGTTTCATAATCATGTGCACTCCAAAAATAACCTTCTATTACATAATGAGGCTTCCCCGCTTTTCAGCTTCTTGGGAAAGCCCTACCATTAATGATATATGATAACAACAAGCCGATTACAGGTAACCGGCTTGTTGTGAACCACTACTTTATCAGTTAGGCGCGATGTACTTGGCTTCACGTTCATTTATAACTTCTTGAGCGCCGGATGCAAGCCAATCCTTTACGCCTTCATCCCAAATTCTATCAAACTCTTCTGGTTTAGCCATGATCGCCTGAATAAGCAATGCGGAGCTTTTATCTACAAGGGTCTGCTGTACCGGACCTGCTGCGATGAGCGGCGATGCGGGCTTGATTACGGGGAAGGGCGCCGCATTGGTCATGGACATATTATAAGCCGCTTCAATACGTTCAGCGGGCCACGAATAGCCGCTTGCTATGGCTCTAATCGTCAGCGCCGGATCGCCAAGGTCAAGCCCATTTATCGGCATGGTATAGTCGATATTTTGGGAGCTGTTCTGAATCCACAAACCAGGCGCCACTTTCAGCTTCGGGATACCGTTAACTATATCGTGGACAATGCCCTCAGGACCGATCTGTAGGAAGTTGTAGTTTTCAAACTTTGCAAGCCAATTCAGGTAGCGCATTGCGGCTTCGGGATTTTTGGAAGACGCAGGGATAAACATGTAGAGTCCCGCTTTGTCATACGCGCCCTTGTGGGTAAGCCCGTCTGAAGAGGTCATCGGATCGATGGGAATAATATCCGCGCCCGGCAGGTTTTTCTGAAGATCGGCGAGTATGGCGAAGTTATCGCGGTATATCAGGTCCCATTCGCCTGAGAAAGCGCCAGCAAAACCGGCTTTGATAACATTGTTCGCATCTTCCGGAGCCTTGTACAAAGCAAAGTCCTTGTCGATGAGTCCGGCATTGAACATCTTATTCATGAAACGGATACCTTCTTTATAGCCCGGAACCGCCAAGTTGCGTTCAACCGCCTGATTTACCCAGCGGGTCTTTATATCCATGTTGGGATCGATGAAACTTTCGGCTATGTTCGCGCCAAGCCAGCGTACATCGTTGGTCATGGTAAAGGGGATCACGTTGTTTTTGCCGACTCCGCCCGGATCCTGCTCTTTGAACGCCACAAGCGCATCGAAGAACTGCTCCGGGGTGGTCGGTGCGGGAAGTCCCAGTTTGTCAAGCCAGTCTTTACGCATAAAAATATTACGCATCGCGGTATTCATGCGCGCCCCTTGTATGGCAAAGAGTTGTCCGGTTGCCGAATCTTCGACTCTCCTGATGAAATCGCGACCAGGAAGCGCCGTATCATTACCAAGGAACGCTTTCAAATCCTTGAGCAACGTATCGACATAAGGCGCCATATCGAATAAGCCGCCCAATACTTGATAGTTCGCTATCATATCGCCGGCATAGGTATAGCACACATCGGGCGGGTTTCCCGCAGCCATGAGGTTGTTCATAGCCGCAGCTTCATCCCAGCGGTTTACCGGAATAAAGGTTACTTTGATGTTTTCATCTTTTAGGATCTTCTCCTGAATCCATTTGGTCCACTCGTTGTTAGTCGGATCGGACTTGCCGCCATCCGTACCGCGGTCGAATATTTCAACTGTGATTTCAGCAGGCGCGGCAGGCGTGGCAGCGCCGCCGGACTGTGCGGAAGATTCCGCCTTCTTAGTACATCCGTTTAACAGGACAAACGCCAGTAAACCCGTCAATAAAAACAATACTTTACTTGTTTTCATAAAACTTCCTCCTCTCCTCCGAATTCAATCAATAATCACACCCTATAGCAGCAAAACCACAGCAGCCTATGTGAGGCATCCTGTTTTCATCGGAGTTACATAATTTTATTAACTTTACTACATTATTTTTATGTTGTCAATGCTGAAGTCAGCTACCCAATTATTTTTATAAAAAGTCATCGTCCAACCCAATCTTTTAGCTTTGGAATATAAGGCGCAAGCGGATCGATCATGTATTTCCAGTATGGCTTGCTGGCTATAGCGAATGGGCCGCTGGCTATAGCGAATGAGTCGTTGGCTATAGCGAATAGGTCGCTGGCTATAGCGAATGAGTCGTTGGCTATAGCGAATAGGTCGCTGGCTATAGCGAATGAGCCGCTGGCTATAGCGAATAGGTCGTTGGCTATAGCGAATGAGCCGCTGGCTATAGCGAATAGGTCGTTGGCTATAGCGAATGCGCCGCTGGCTATAGCGAATGCGCCGCTGGCTATAGCGAATAACGGCGTATTTTGTGCATATGGAGGAACGGAACGACTGTGTTTCGTCACGTTTTCTGTCCCTCTGTTGTTACGTATCTGTATCGTTGCGCCTTATATCAACACAAGCCTAAAGGCTTGGGCTTTACGCCGGCCTTTTGTAATCCCGCCAACGCCGCCCCTTGAAACATTCACCCGCGCTTGGTAAAATACGCCCCATGTTAGATTATCATTTCATTGTGGAAAACCTTCCGGCAGTTAAGAAGAATATTGCCGACCGGTGTATGAAGGCGGACGCTGATGCGGTCGTCGCCTTGTTTAACAAACGGACGAATCTGACCACGTCCCTCCAGCGGCTCCAGCAGCAGCGGAATATACATGCGGCCGCCATGAAGGGCGGACTGGAGCATGAAAAACGTACGGCTCTTATTGAAGAAGGTAAAAAAATCAAGGAAGATATCGCCGGTGTGGAAACGGAACTGACACATGTAGAAGCGGCTTTGGAGGAGGAAGCCCGCCGCATCCCCAACATGGCGCATCCTGACGCGCCGGTTGGAAAAGAAGACAAGGATAACCTTGAAGTAAAGCGGGTCGGCGAGCCGGTGAAATTCGGCTTTACGCCAAAAGATCATGTCCAGCTTGGGCAGGAATTGGATATTATTGATTTTGATTCCGCAACCAAGGTATCAGGCACTAAATTCTACTATCTTAAACATGAAGGCGTGTTTCTGGAATTGGGGCTTGTACGCTATGCGCTGGATATACTACAGAAAAAGGGCTTTACCCCGTTCATTACGCCGGATGTCGCCAAGGAGGAAATCCTCGAAGGCATCGGCTTTAATCCGCGGGGCGCCGAATCCAATGTGTACGCCATAGAGGAAGAAGGCGCGTGTCTTGTGGGAACCGCGGAAATCACGCTGGGCGGCTACTATTCCAACACGATCATCGCAAAGGATAAGCTTCCGCTTAAAATGGCGGGACTCTCCCATTGTTTCAGGCGAGAAGCCGGCGCGGCAGGGCAATTCTCCAAAGGATTGTACCGCGTTCATCAGTTCACCAAGCTGGAGATGTTCGTATACTGCCTGCCAGAAGATTCAAACCAATGCCATGACTATCTGCGTTCCGTTGAAGAAGAGATTTTCTCCGGTCTTGGCATACCGTTTCGGGTTGTCGATACCTGTACCGGCGACCTTGGCGCGCCCGCGTACCGCAAGTGGGACCTTGAGGCGTGGATGCCGGGACGGAACAACGGCGGATGGGGAGAGGTCACCTCAACATCGAACTGCACCGATTATCAGGCGCGGCGGCTTAACGTCAAGTACAAAGACGATGACGGCAAAAACAAGTTTGTCCACATGCTTAACGGCACGGCGATAGCGGTCTCGCGGGCAATCATCGCGGTTCTGGAGAACTTTCAGCAGGAAGACGGGTCGGTACGGCTTCCCGCGCCGCTTGTCCCGTACTGCGGTTTTGAAGTAATTAAGAAGAAATAGCGGAGGAGGAACAACATTATGAAGATGAGGCGGCTTCGCCGTTTTTTAAGCTTTTCCTGCTCTAAAGGATCACTTGTGAAAAAGACAAAGGTTTTCATCGCGCTTGCCATAAGCGCAAGTTTGTGTACCTGTGAATCGCTCTCTGTCGGCTCCCTTATGAAAGAACCTGTTCTTTCTCTCAATTCGATGGAATTAACAGGCGTTACCTTTACGGGCGTGGACGGAATGTGTACAATCAACGTGGAAAATCCAAACCATATCGACATACCGTTTCCCCATATTGAGTGGGATTTGTCTATCGCGTCCGTCAGACTGATAACCGGCGCTATTGATACCGGGATGTCAATCAAAGCGCGGCGATCTACTATAATAGAAGTGCCGTTCCATGTGGATTACGCGGACCTATACAACACTATAGCGTCGGTGAAGGACGCTTCCAAAAACGGAGCGCAAGAAACCGGTTTCAAGCTCGGTGTAACGGCGGCGTTTACCCTGCCCGTTCTTGGTGAGAAAAAGCTGCCGTTTGAAGCGGAGGGAACCATACCGCTTTTACGGATGGTGAAATTTTCTGATATGGCGCTCTCTATCGCGGCGATTGATTTTACCGGCGTTACCCTGACTTGCAGTCTTACTGTAGAAAATCCAAACGCCTTTGAGCTTCCGGTTCCGGATATGGAATGGGATTATGCGATTAACGCCAATTCCTTTATCAGAGGCCGCGTTGAGAACGCCGCGCCGCTTGCCGCACATTCGGATTCAGCGGTCGTACTGGTTATAAATATACAGTATACGGAACTGTATAAATCCTTCCACACGCTGCTCGCCGCGGGCGAAGCGGACGGCGCTTTAGCCCTTACATTCGGTTTAACGGCTATTCCGGCTTTTGCCGGTGACGTACTCTCCCTTGATCTGGCGAACACAATTCCGCTGCTCAAACCGCCTTCTATCCGGTTTACGGGAATTACCGTGAAAAACGTTAATATTTTTGAAGGGCTGCTTGCGGGAAACTCAAAGATCGATCTTGCCATTGGGTTTGAGGTTGAAAATAAAAACGCTTTTGCCATGACGCTTGATTCTCTCGCGTATACACTTACGGTAAACGGCAGCGAATGGATAGACGGCGCAGCGCCGGATAAAACGGTGATTGGGGCGAACCGGAAGGTTACGATACCGCTCAATGTAACGATTACTACGCTTTCGCTGGCGCGGGAAATCGGGGCGCTTGTCGCAAGCCGCACGACGAATGTTCCCTACGTCTGTGAAGGCGGCGTTACCATCGCAAGCGATTTTCCCGGTATGAAACCGGTCATAGTACCGTTTAATAGTACCGGAGTTACAAGGTTTTAGGCGGGAGCCGGCGGCGAGCCGTCATATCCCGCAGCGATTGATTGGAGGAGAACAGTATGCGAAGCGATACCGTCAAAAAAGGAATTGCGCGCGCGCCGCAGCGTTCGCTGTTTAAGGCGCTGGGATTTATTGACGAAGAGTTAAACCGTCCGCTCATCGGGATTGCGGTTGCGAAAAGCGAGATAGTGCCGGGACACCTGCACCTTGATACCATAGCGCGGGCTGCGGCGGACGGCGTGCGGACGGCTGGCGGCGTTCCCGTGCAGTTTCCCGTTATCGGCGTATGCGACGGCATCGCGATGGGACATGAAGGGATGCGCTATTCTCTGGTTACGCGGGAACTGATAGCGGATTCTATCGAGTGTATGGCGATGGCGCATGGGTTTGACGCGCTGATCTTCATTCCGAACTGCGACAAGATCGTACCGGGTATGCTCATGGCGGCGGCGCGGATCAATATACCGGCGGCGTTTGTATCGGGCGGTCCCATGCTTGCGGGGCGCGGGGTCGATGGAACGCCGCTTACGTTGACAACCATGTTTGAGGCGGTCGGCGCGGTAGGTTCCGGCAAAATGACCGAAGCCGAACTCACGGAGCTTGAGAATACCGCGTGTCCGGGCTGCGGTTCCTGCGCCGGCATGTTCACCGCCAATTCGATGAACTGCGTTACCGAGGCATTGGGCATGGCGCTTCCGGGCAATGGAACCATACCGGCAGTCATGGCTGCACGAGCGCGTCTTGCGAAAAAGACAGGGTTGCTTATTCTTGAAGCGTTGAAAAAAGACATCCGTCCACGCGAGGTTATGACGGAAAAGGCGTTTATGAACGCGCTTGCCCTTGATATGGCGCTGGGCTGTTCCACCAATACCGCGCTGCATCTGCCTGCCATTGCGTATGAAACGGGTTGTACGCTGGATATCATGAGACTGTTAAACAAAGTCAGCGCGGTAACGCCGAACCTGTGCCATCTCGCGCCCGCCGGTCCTGCCGCAATCGAAGACCTGCACGCGGCGGGGGGAATTCCGGCTGTTTTAGCGGAACTTGATAAGAACCGCCTAATTGATACGACCGCGCTGACGGTGTACGGTACGCTGAAAGACAGTGTGAACGGCGCGGTAAACCGGAATACGGCTATTATCTGCCCCATAGACGATCCCTTTTCCCATACCGGCGGACTCGCCGCGCTGTTCGGCAATCTTGCGCCCGGCGGTTGCGTCGTCAAACAGAGCGCGGTAGCGCCCGCCATGCTAAAACACGAAGGACCAGCGCGTTGCTTTGATACCGAGGAGGCGGCTTTTGACGCTATCATGGACGGCGGGATACATGCGGGAGACGTGGTTGTCATCCGGTATGAAGGTCCGCGCGGAGGTCCGGGGATGAAGGAGATGCTCGCTCCCACCGGCGCGCTCGCCGGCATGGGGCTTGACGACACGGTCGCGCTCATCACGGACGGGCGCTTTTCGGGCGCAACGCGCGGCGCGGCTATTGGTCACGTTTCGCCCGAAGCAGCCGAAGGCGGGCTTATCGGGCTGCTGAAAGATGGGGATCGCATCGCTATCGACATACCCGCCCGCACGGTCAATGCCCTCTTGAGCGATGCGGACATAGCGGAGCGAAGCAAAGAAAAAGCGCCCTTTGTTCCCAAAGCAGGCGATCCGCGCAGTTATCTCACGCGCTACGCGCGGCAGGTCGGTTCCGCCGCAACCGGCGCGGTGTTTACGTGAAAGCCGAGTACGTTGCGGCTGAGCATTAAAGAGGAAGAGTATGACTGATGCAATGATTCAACAACCACCCCGTAAACGGGTACCAATGCTATCGCTCATGCCGCTATAGCATTGGTATCAACTTTTCTTCCTTCTTCGAGGCTGTACTGGTACGTCATGTTACTCTGTCCCTCGCCTTATGCCGGTTATTCGAGCCCGCTACTTTTCTAAAAACCGGTCATATACCACATGCCAGTAGCCAAACTCTTCGGGCATATCCCGCCACGGGCAGCCGGTTCTCAATATATAGAGAATACCGCAAAACGCCCGGTAGTGGGAGACTTTAGGGGGCCGGCCTTTCCCAAGGTAACTTGCCTCGATAATAGGTAACACCACTTCCGTGAACTTTTCCTCTATCCCTTCCCATTTTTTCCCTCCCCCACGCCTCCTTTTTATCCTGTTTTTCCCCTTTTGTCTATCTTTGCTAACAGTGGCCTAGGGGGTGTCGTCAAAAGGAGAAAAATATAGTAAGATAAAGAGATGAAAAAATGGGAAAGAACTGCAAAGACACGATATAAATGATAGGGTGTGGAAAAAGATAGAAAGGTTCCT
>JAISMJ010000047.1 GCA_031276815.1 Treponema sp. | reverse complement strand
GGGGAGTGAAGGATTCGAACCTACGAAGGCTGAGCCAACAGATTTACAGTCTGCCCCCTTTGACCGCTCGGGAAACTCCCCATACCTGACATCGCACGTATATCTTACAAACTCATTTTTACATGAAAATTCAGAATTATTCAAGTGCCCTGAACGATCCACCCTAAACCGGAGCAAAAATCGTCTCTTCCACCGCTACGGCGCGTTTTTTCAACTCCTCCAGTTCCTCCGGAGACAGGGGCGGCGGCAATCCGCCGTATTTTTCCACAATGGAAAGCCCCAGGCGGAGCATCCGTGCGTCTCCGGGACTTACCGCCGTATGGACATCCCGGGACATAGTAAAACGCAGAGCCAGTTCGGCAAGTTCAGGATCATCAAAGATAGGCCGATACCAGCACCTGGAATAACCGTCATCCTTGGGATCTTTGGCCCGGTGGGCAAGGCCCTTGATGGCGATACGGCCCAGGTTTTGGCGCGCCGCTTCCTCCAGGGCCCGCTGTCCAAGTCCGTTTTTTAACCAGCAGGCCCAGTTAACCGGGAAGAGCATGGTATCAAAGCTATAAGCCGCCATGAGCCTCAGGGCGACGCTGTCAAAGTGGGTCGTAAAACCTATATTGCGGACCCAGCCCTTTTCTTTGGCTTCCGCCAGGGCTTCGACCGCGCCGCCGGGCCCCAATACCGTATCTACTTCTTCAGGTTTTACCCCATGCATCTGATAGACATCAAAGTAATCGGTACGAAGGAGGGTGAAAGAATTGTGGAGGGCCTCAAGGGCTTCTTTTTTCGTCCTTGCCTGGGTTTTGCAGGCCAGATATACCCCCGAACGGTGAGGCTCCAGGGCAGGGCCCAGAATGTCCTGGGCGTTGCCGTAGGAAGGGGCCACATCAAAGTAGTTGATACCCCGCTCGACCGCATCGGCTACAATCCTCGCCGCCTCGTCAGAGGCCGTCTCCTTCACCACGATACCGCCAAAGGCAAAAACGCTGATTTTAAAACCTGTTTTACCCAGAATCCTCTGTTCCATACCACACCTCCCCGGACAAAAAACGGACTATCGTTAGCACACAGGAAACCGCAAATAATCCGGGCCGGTAGTCAGCCATCTTTCGGAGTCGAACCGAAGACCTCATGATTACAAGTCAAGTGCTCTACCAACTGAGCTAAGATGGCATATTTTAATTGAATTGTACAATAACAATAAAACGATCTTTTGTCAAGTAGGTTTTTTGAAAAATTACCCTATCTTATAGCAAACTATATTGACAACGAGCGCATAAATTATAATAATAGACCATGACTATTTTTCCTGTTGAAAATCATCGTAACCGCGAAGACGGCGGACTTATATATCCGGTATATTCCCGGCGTTCGGGCGGCTTGTCCATAGGGATAAACCTCTTTCCCGATAAAAAAGTATGCGCTTTTAATTGTCCTTATTGTGAAATTTTTCCCTTTACAACCGCCAGCAAGTTCGCGGTAAAAACGCTCAAAAAGGAATTGACGTATGCCATTAATAGCGCACAATACCACAGTATCTCGCCGCAAGATATGTGCTTTTCGGGTAACGGAGAGCCTACCCAGTCTCCTCATTTTAGAAAAGCAGTGGAAGCCGCGCACAGTATTCAAAAAAAAATAGCGCCGGAAACGCAACTCGTCGTGATCACCTGCGGAGCGGGTTTATTTCAAGACGAGTTGTTTTCGTATCTGCGGAATGTAATCGCTTCGTACGGGCTTAATATGTGGCTTAAACTTGATGCGGGTACCGAAGCATGGTACCGCATTATCAACAGATCGGCAATCGCCTTTGATAAACTCATCGCAAAAATAAAAGAATTCGTAGAGGTCTCTCCGGTAACGATTCAAACTATGCTGTGTTCAATCGGCGGCGCTTTGCCTTCAGATGCGGAAGAGGCGGCGTGGAACGAGTTAGCGCTTGAAATGGCTAAAACCGGCAATGTCAAACAATTCCAGCTTTATGGGAAAATACGTCCCGCAGCAGAAGATCCGCTTGCGGAAGAAGCTCCGGTAGCCTATCTTGAAAAAAGAGCGGAATCGTTGAAGCAAAAACTTGCCGCCGCCAGACTTGAGGTTCCGGTTTCAGTATATACGTGAAAATTACAGCGGTCATTAAACAAACCTCTCTTGCGCTTCTCTTTCTCGCGCCGTTCCGTCTTTTTGCGTTGTCTTTTACCGATGAAGGCGATCCCAAAAAACTCGCGGCCGCCATAGTCGCGGACATGAATGACGAGCAGGTTTTGGCTCAGACGTTTATGCTTGGCTGGGTCGGAGCCGAGCCGTCGCCGCTCATCATGGATTGGATCAGCGACCGGAATTTGGGCGGGGTAAAGATATTTGGCTGGAACACGAGCGATACCACACGGCTTGCCATAACAGTCGGAGAACTTCAGAAAGAAGCCCTCAAAGGCGCATATCAGATACCCCTTCTTGTAGCGACCGATCAGGAAGGCGGCTGGATCAGGCATGTAAAGGGCGCGACCAGTGAAACGCCCGGCAATATGGCGATAGGCGCATCGGGCTATCCCCAGGACTCATACCGCGCCGGATATTATATTGGCAGGGAACTTGCGCTTCTGGGCATCAATATGAACTTCGCGCCCACCGTTGACCTGTATACAAACCGCAACTCGGTATTGATTGGACCGCGGGCGTTCGGCGCGGACCCGGTAACAACCGGCATCCTCGGCGCGGCGTTTATGAAGGGGCAGCTTGCCGCGGGCGTCATTCCAACCGCAAAGCATTTTCCCGGACATGGGGACACTGACCTTGATTCACACGGCATCCTCCCAAAGATCGACGTGAGTCTTGAGGTGCTGTGGAGCCGGGAACTCATCCCGTACAGAATGCTTGCGAAGGAAAAGCTGCCCGCGGTTATGAGCGGACACCTCGCCTTTCCAAACACGCAGGCGGGCGGCGTACCGGCGTCTCTTTCATCGTGGTTCTTGAACGACATCCTGCGCGAAAAGATAGGGTTTCAAGGGCTTATCATCACCGACGATCTTATGATGAACGGAGCCACCGCAAGCGCCGGCAGTCTTTCCAAAGCGGCAAAACAGGCGCTTGCCGCCGGAAACGACATTATCCTGTTTTCAAAAACGCCGCTTTTGTTCGATCCGGTATGGACACTGCTTCTTTCAGCAATGAAGGACGAACCGGAATTCAAAGCGCGGGTGCAAGATGCGGCGCGGCGGGTGTTGGAAGTGAAATTAACGTATTTACGGGGTGAAAAAGCCGTTCCCTCCATTCCAGAGGTGGAAAAACTCAAAAACAACCTGCCCGATCCCGAAGGCGCCGCTTTCTTTCTGGATTTGGCGGCGCGGAGCGTTACGGTGGTAAAAGACGCGCCGTTCCCCCTGCCGCCGAAAGATGCGGGAACCGTCTTGCTTACCGGACAGTATCTGGACTTTTTCAAACAGGGAAAAGCCGCGTATCCGGGGGCGAAATCCTACTGGTATTCGGAAGATTTCGGTATTAACGATTTTCTGACCCATGCAAGGGCAGCGGACACCATCATATTTTGTCTTTCAGACGCCGCGGGCTTGCGTTTCTTGCGCGCGCTTGAGCCGCTCAAGAAAAAGGTCGTCGTTGTGTCAGTCCTGACGCCCATACACCTAGACAGAACGCCGTGGGTAGACGGGGCGATAGCGGTATACAGTTACGCAAACGAATCGTTTGTCGCTGGTTTTTCCGTCCTCATCGGACGCATTGGCGCACAGGGGCAACTCCCGTTCTCCCTCAACGAGCCGCGGTGGATCGCTCCGCAATGATTCTTGTGAAGAACAACGCCTCGTTTCAAGAAACTACTATGCCGGTTGCGGATTTTCTTGTAAGCAAGCTGCCTTTCTCCATCGCGGCGTACGCAACATATCTACAGTCTATAGAAGCGCACAAGAAACAATCGGTATATGCATGGGCGCTGAAAGCGTATGACGGTATTCATGGCGTAATAGTACGGAACGGACCTACCATGTATCCTGTTTTTGACGATATAGGTGAAGAGCATGATCTAAAAAACATCCGTCTGGATACGCCCATACATGCGTTTCATGGCAAAGCCCGTGATGTCAAGCTGTTGGAGCGATACGCGGCGGGATGCGGCGTACGTCCCATTGAATGTATCGACTACGATGTTATGGTAAGCGCGGTCGCGCCGCCGGCGGAAAGCCTGTATGCGGGTCCCGCGGGACTCATCATCCGGCAGCCCGGACCATCAGATAGTACGAGTCTCTTTCTATTACAAGCCGGCTACGAACAGGAAGAAGTCCTGCCAAAACACGGAAGATTCAATCCCGCCGTATGCCGTATGCTCATAGAACGCATCGTGAGGCATGACCGTATTATGATTGCGGAACTCGGCGGGCGGATCGTGGGAAAAATCAATACAAACGCGGTTATGCCCTCATGGTTCCAGATAGGCGGGGTGTATGTCCACCCTTCATACCGGAAAAGAGGCATAGCCACGCGCATGACCGCTGTTTTTGTACAAGGGCTGCTTGACGAAGGTAAACAGGTAAGCCTGTTTGTCAAAAAGGAAAAACCTGCCGCCCGCGCTCTGTACAGCAAAGCCGGTTTCAAAACCGCGGGTGATTACAGAATTAGTTATTATTGAAAACCGTCTATGCGTACCGCAATAAGGAAAAGCCTACTACCCAATGATTCAGGTATATCTTCGCCATTAAGGAGGAAGGAACGGGCGCAGTGGAGGAGCATACCGGGAGGCGGTACTCTATCCTTTGAGTCCCTCCAACCGCCCCGCAACCGTCCTTATGGACTTTGGTATGCTTTCTCGTAATCTTAAGGAATAATGGCTTCTTCTATAGCGCCCGGCGGGCCTTTTTCCCCTTCCCGCTCAATTTCCCACAAGCCGCACAGATAGACGCGTTTCCCCCGCTCGTGTTCCTCGAATTCAAGGGTCAAGGGCGGGTTGGTGTCAAAGGAGGAGTTGATCAGGTCTTTGATGTTGGCGGGCGGCTGCTCCAGTATCGCCCAGCGGACTTCAATCCCGTGAACGCCCCGCGGCTTGCCCCGGCGCGTACTCCCTTCATCTTTGTAGGTGATGATGAGCCTCCGCCGCGTTCCCGTGTCGATGAAGAGCTGCGGGCTGGTGTGGGGAACCGGCACAGGGTGGTGGGTATGGCTGTACACCGGCAGCCCCATCGCCACCTTGTCCTCGTCAGTTACCGCGGGATTGTTGATGAGGTACGCTTTGACATACACGCGGACCGCGGATTCAAGGGCTTTGCGCGTCTCGTTTTTGCGAAGCACGTCCGCCTTGCTGCGGTTGGGGTTTTGAGCCGCCGTGTACGCGGCGTCGTAGGCGGTGAGAAGCGCCTCAAGGCTGGTTTGCGGGCTTGGGACGCTCCAGCCGGCGTAATGGGCGAAGGCGTAGGCGTAGAGGTTTTTCGCCCAGTCCAGAAACGCCCCGTCCGGACGGGGCACGTAATCGGTTTGCATAATAACTCCTTTGTAGCGCGGCGGAACTGCCGCGCGCCATATACGGAGGTTTTCCTCCGTTTTGTTGAGGTACCGCTTCCTTTTGGGAGACAGTACCGCCATTCCGTACTTTCATACGGGACTTCCGTATTGTAGCACCAGCTTTCCGTACTTTCACACGGGACTCCCGTATTGCAGTACCGGCTTTCCGTACTTTCACACGGGACTTCCGTATTGCAGTACCGGCTTTCCGTATTATAGCACAAAAGTTCCGTACTTGTCTACAGGGTTTCCGTATTTAAGTACGAAGGTTCCGTACTTGAATACGGAGCTTCCGAAGGTGCGGAGGGAGAGCGCGTTGACGGCAAGACGGACGCGGCATCCCCGCCGCCGCCGGCGCAAGAAACGGGCGGGCAACGCCGGATGCAGCCGGAACGTTATGTGCAATCCGGCTTGACAAAGCCGCAAAAATTATTACAATATAATTGTGAAAAAGGATTTATACAAATTACACAAAATAATGGCAATAATTCTCTTTGTTATGCTTGTTTTTTCATTTGTTTATGGTATAGCGGGCATTGTTTTTTCTACAAACAGTAAAACATTTATATTTGATCGTTCCAATATAGAATATATAAAAATATCACTTCAGTGTATCTTGGGATTGGTCTTGGTATTTTTGCCCTCCGCATTAGAACATAGATTTAAAATAACTTTTTCCAATGAAATGCATATACTGTTCGTCCTGTTTTTATACGGGGCAATTATCCTGGGAGAAGTTAGAGGGTATTATCGAAAATTTTTTCATTGGGATACACTTCTACATACATTGAGCGGGGTTATGCTTAGTTCATTTGGTTTTTGCATAATTGACATTATCAATAAAAGTAAAAAAATAAATCTTGGGTTAAGTGATTGGTTTATGTCATTCTTTTCATTTTGTATTGCGATTATGCTTGATACACTTTGGGAAATAATTGAATTTATTATGGATGTGTTTATGGATTTAAATATGCAGCAGTATATCCTGCCTGACGGTACTGTTTTAGCAGGACATTACGCGCTTGTTGATACCATGAAGGATTTAATAGTTGATGCCATTGGAGCATTGATTATCAGTATAATTGGATATACAATATTGAGACGACATAAAAAATACGGACAAATTGAGATAAAAAACACGTCAAACCGCCCATAACTCGGCAGCTTTGCTGCCGCAGACTGTTTACGAGCCCCGGCTATGCCCCCATGTTACGTGATGCGGCCCAGCTAAAGCTTGAGCCGGTGTGCGCGCCACGGTACATGCGGCGGCTGCGGAGTAATTGACCGGGGAAGCGGGCCCCCTTCCTGACCTATTTTTACCATAACTTTACTTTGCCGGGATTCCCGTCACGCCGGTTGACTCTTGCCGCCGCCGTGGAGGCC
>JAISMJ010000017.1 GCA_031276815.1 Treponema sp. | reverse complement strand
CAAGACTTTTTGCTACATCACGTATAGTTTTTTATTCTAAATCTATATACAAAAAAGTCAAGCGCAAAGCGGCGCATACCTCACTACGATCTCAGAATCAAGCCATGTATCCGAAGGTTTGTTGCCGAAAACCGTCTTGTATGCTCTGAAAAAGTGTGTATACCCCGTTTCACTCTTTATTTTCCAACAAATTTAGCCTACCGTGCTACGCTGGGGCGCGTAAACAGTCCTGTTATGCGAAGTTGCCGCTGCTTATATATATTTTTTAAAATATTTTACACAATTATTTTACTTTTGATTCTTTATACATCTTCCATTGTTTTTATTTTAAATCTAGTGTTTATTTTCTCATTTAATTCTTCTCGCTTTTTATCATGCCAAGTTTTTACCTGAAACTTTTTTAAGAGATTATCACAAAAAATACCGACATCTTCTCCGGTAATTGATAATACCGGTTTCCCATCATGGGCGGCAATAGCAAATGCCTCCAATATATCCATTAATATTTTCATAATTTCATCATCAAAAACCAATGAATTGAACATGAATTTTTCTATTGCCTTATAAACATAGCGATAATCTTCCGGCAGGTTTTTTAACAATTTCCTATTGGCTTTATATTCAGCTTTTTCCCTTAAATTTCCTATTACTAATTCAATAACATTTTTCATTTTTGCCTCCTGTGTTCAGAATAAATCACTATGAATTGGCAGTATCATTTACCGATTACATTTTATTGTTTTTATACAATTTTGTCAATACTTTTCATAATTTTCGAAAAGAATTCAACGGCAATTTCGCCTAACGTTCCGGGCTGTTTACGATGTTTGGCGGGACTCTTGCTATGCGTGTCGCATAGCAAGAACATCGTTTTCATGCGGATGTTTCACCCAAGGTCTACTCTTTAACCGCCGCGCCGCCCAAGGCTGTTACCAGCATTTTTTGCGTTATCATAAAAAAGACCACAAATGGTACCGACACAATGACGGAACCTGCCGCAAAATTGGTAAATTCATTTTTCCTGTCAGTAACAAAGCTGAATAAGCCCAAGGCAAGCGTCTGATTTTCCGAAGAACGCAGCACCATTTTGGGAAAAATAAAGTCCATCCACGGGGCGGTAAAACTCGATATAGCGAGGAATATCAGAATCGGTTTTACCACGGGAAGTATAATGGTAAAGAAAATACGCATGTTATTTGCGCCGTCTATGCGGGCTGCTTCATCAAGAGAAATAGGGATCGTATCAACATAACTTTTCACGAGCCACGTATTATACGGAATGTTTCCCGCAAGGTACACCAGCACAAGCCCCCACAGCCTGTCAAGCCCTCCAAGACGGTACAGGATAACGTAAATCGCTATCATGCCTACAAATGACGGGAAGATTTGCAGGATAAGAAGACCCATCATCATGCTCTTCTTAAAGGTGAAGTAAAAGCGGGAAAATACATACGCCGCGAGAGACGCTACCAGCACCGTAAGCAGGGATGTCGCTATGGCGATGGACAAGGTGTTACGGAACCACAGCGGATAGTCCGTATTCTTGAACAGATGCGCGAAATGTTCGGTCGTTACGCCTCGTGAAAACGGAACGATCGCCATGTCCGATATTGACGAGCCTGGCGAAAAAGCCGCGCTCACACAATATACCAGCGGGTACAACACGAAACAGGTTACGATAAACAAAAATATGCTCAAAATCACCGTGTTAAATGTCCGTGTCCAGTTTAATTCTTTCGTATACATATACTGCATACTTAAATCCTCCCTTCTTTGAAGGACTTTGTCCGTCTGAAATTGAATATGGCGAATGGCGCCAAAACGATGAAGATCATAACCGCAAGTACAGATGCGTATTTGTAATCCATCAGCGTTATAGTCAACTTGTAAATCCACGTTACCAGAATGTCCGTACCAGCGGCGCTTGTCGTTGTACTGTCCGCAACAATAGGTCTGCCTCCGGTCAAGAAGAAGATAGCGCCGAAATTGTTGATATTAAATGTAAATGACATGATGATAAGCGGCATTGTTTGATACAACACAAGGGGCAGCGTGATCTTGGTAAAGGTCTGCAATTTATTCGCGCCGTCAATGCTTGACGCTTCAAAAATATCTTTTGGAATGGCGGTAAGCGTACCGGTTACCAACAGCATAAAGTACGGAACGCCCGCCCAGAAATTCACCAGTACACAGGTAAATTTAGCAAGCCATTCATCGGAAAGCCATGGGATAACGACGTCAGGCGGAATAATATGCAGGGCTATCAGCGTTTGATTAACGATGCCGAAAGAACCGTTTAAGAGATTTTGCCACACAAGCATACTGACAACGGTGGGTACCGCATAGGGCAGTATAAACATGACACGAAAAAAAGGGATGAGCTTTATCTTACTTTCATATAAAACGACCGCAAGCAGGGTACCTCCGAAATAACAAGTAAAGGTAGCTAACGCTCCCCATACCAGCGTCCACACGGCGACTCGTCCCAATGCCCCCGTCCATGTTTTCTGTCCGCCGAACATGGCGATAAAATTGTTTAACCCTACCCAGTCAAACGTATTATTTGGCGGTATGTGATCCGGCGTTGAATAATTGGTGAACGCCACCAGCACCGAGAAAACAAGCGGTACTATGACAAAAAAGACGATCATCAATACGGCAGGGGCAAGTCCCAAAATCGGAAATGATCTATTCAAAAGCCCGCTGAACGGATTTTTGTTTTCAGAGAGTCTTCCTGTTCTGATATATTCATCGTAACCTTTCACGGCATTACGCGCGGATAACACATAGACGGCAAGATAGATCGCAAGAATGGCAAATATCATAACGCCGTCTATAAGCATGAACACTGAATTGTCCCGCCGCATAATAGGGAGGGTAGGTTTCGGCGTTCCCAATGTGATGAAATTGATAAGTACTGAAACGATTTTTGGTGAAAACATGATCATGAGTATTTCAAGAAGCGCAAATAAAGCCCCTTTTAGGTACTCTTTCAAATATACGATATGTCCTAATCCCATGAATAGTAAGGATACTATGAGAACTTTTTGTCTTTGAGATTGCGTTGGTTGCACTGACATAACTTTCTCCTTTGATGGATACAGGGTTCCTGACGCAACGCCTGTATCCACGTCCGGGGCTGATCGCCCCTTATGCCTCTCTACTGGGAGACGATAGCAGCGTTACAGGCGTCCAATTCCTGCTTGACATCAGCTCCGTTCCAGATATTAGCGCTGGCGGCGTTCATGGCGTCCCAGAATTTCGCCATAGGCGGAATAGACGGCATGGGGAACGCATAGTTCAACTGATCAACAAAACCTTGCGCGTAGGGATTTCCCGTGGGCGTATCAATTGAAGGCAGCGTATTGGTGATCTTTGCGCGAAGCTGCTGCATTTCCGGCGTAACTAAGAAAGCGCCGAAATCATTCGCCTCTTCCGGGTGATTTGAATATGCGGACACGAACATGACGCGGGTGCCGGAGAAGGTAGCCGCCGGCGTGCTTTCGCCCGGTAAACTCGGAACCGGCGCGATACCAAGGTCAATACCCGCCTCGGTAAAGGGTTTCACATTCCAAGGACCGGAAATATGGATTGCCGCGTTGCCAGCCGCGAATGCCCCGTCGCATACTGAGGTATTCAGATCGCCGGCGGGTACATTCAGGATCGGGCGCAGGCTTTGAAAAAACTGCATACCGGAAACCGCCGCAGGCGTATTCAAGTTCGTATTAGTTGTATCGGTACCGCTGGCTCCAAACAGGCGGTTTCCGCCCAGCGTGGTAAAGAGAATAGTATAGTACGCGTTGCCAACATCCATAACAAATGGGCGGTTACCCCCCCCCCCCCCCGACTGATTAAAATTCTTCGCAAACGCTATCATGTCGTCCCATGTTTTTGGAACCTCGTTTTCGGAAATCAGGCTCTTATTGTACATCAGCGCGTACGTTTCGGCGGATAACGGATACCCGTATTGGATACCGCCATAGGTAGTCGCGGTTAGACATGCGCCTAAAATCTGGCTTGCTATGGCGCCCGAATTCGCCGTGGGCAGAATATGCCCGTTGGTTACGAGTTCGCCAAGCGTGTCATGAGGCGCGGCGAACAGATCGGGTCCCACGCCTGCAGGTCCGTCAAGGGCAATCTGCGTATGCGAATCGCCAAGCTCTACGTTTACGAATTTAATCGTAACATTTGGGTGGAGTTTGGTATAGGCTTCGCCAGCCTGTTTGATAAATTCATCGGGACCGTTGGTTGATTCCCACACGGTTAACACGATAGATTTCACTTGTTCCGCAGGAGCAGCCGCATTATCGGCGCCGCCGCTTTCCGTCTTTTTGGTACAGCCGGTAAAAACAACTAAAGCCAGAAGAGCGAATACTAACGCTTTCTTCTTACCGGCGCCGCCGGCGGCGCCCCCGCTTTCCGTCTTCTTTTTGGTACAGCCGGTAAAAACAACTAAAGCCGCAAGGAAAGCGCATACTAACGCTTTCTTCATCATTGTCATCATATAAAGCCTCCTCATAATAATCAACGATTTATATAGTATGACGCATATATGGACATTTGTAAAGGAAAAAATTATAAAAGATTTGAGCGTCCGGGTTGAACCATACGAGGCGGGAAATGTCTCGTATGGTTCAGAAACAGCAAGCGGTTTTAAGAAGGGATACCGAGTCGCGTTTACGGGTTAGCTGGTCTTGAATACGCGGAGGCGTTGTTCCATTGACTTGATGTTCCTGATATTCTCATCAAGCGCATGCACGGATTCATCAATTTTGCGTTTCGTATCGGAAGACATATCCGCTATGGTGTTCGCCGACGTTCTCACCGTTTCAGACAGGGAGCGCAACCGGTTCATTTCCTCCTGAACCGCCTGATTCCCGTCAAGCATCTTCTTTGAACTCGTCAGAATCTCCCCCGTTATATCCCGAATCATGGTGGTGGATTCGAGAACCTTCGAGCCGCCCGCCGCCTGTTCGTTCATGGCGTTCTTAATGCCCCGTTCTATGTCCCCAACCGTGTCAGCGGATGCGTAGATATGCTCAAAGGACAAACCCGTCTCATTCACCCTTTGTACCGCGGACTTGATGG
>JAISMJ010000102.1 GCA_031276815.1 Treponema sp. | reverse complement strand
GAACTTTTCCTCGCTTATTGGGTATAGTCGTTTATCCCTTCCCATTTTTTCCCTCCCCCACGCCTCCTTTTTATCCTGTTTTTCCCCTTTTGTCTATCTTTGCTAACAGTGCCTAGGGTGCCGTTCACCTAGATCGGCTACGCCATCCACAGTAAACCTCCACCATTTTAGCAGGGATCGCGCTGCTAAAACGTCATATACAGCATGGAACCTTCTAGGCTTATCATTATACAAGCGGATATGGTATAGCGAAACCTACCATGGGGAAAAGTATGGCAGCAGTAGCATTACATGTCCCTTTTGCGGAAGTGAGGATGCCGCTCCCCCTCCGCGCCTTTTTAAAGTGTTGAGCACACTACTTTACCCGCCCGTTACCTTATGGTATACTGCCCTCCATGAAATATGCAGCCTATAATTATCAAATAAGAGTGTCGTTTTCCCATCCTGTGCATACGCATGCTTTTCTTTTGCGGTGTACGCCGCCGCACAATGCGTATCAAAAGATCGTTAAAGAGCAGTGCCACGTCTCCCCGATAACCAGCAGTCCCATACAGAGAGGAAGCGATAGTTTTGGCAATACCGTTCATTCGGGAGTTATTCCCGAGCTTCACGATTTTTTGGGCATAGAAAGCAGCGGTGAGATAAAACTCGCGGACGCCTATTGTATTAGAGATGAAAAACCCAATCGCCTGTACCTGTATGAGTCTCCGTTTACGAAAGGAACCGGCCGCATCCGCGACTTGCTGAAAAGCGTGTGCGGGACTTCGGAAGAACCGGTAAGCGGGCGGGTGCGGCGGCTTTCATCTGCGGTGTTTGAGTCGATGGAATATGCCCAAGGCGTAACCACCACCACAACAACCGCGGACGAAGCCCTCGACATGGGGAAAGGCGTCTGTCAGGATTTTGCTCACATTCTGATTGCCCTCTGCCGGCTTTCTGGCATACACGCGCGTTATGCCGCCGGCTTTTTAGAAGGCGAAGGCAGTACTCACGCATGGGTTGAGTATTATGAAGACGGCTCATGGAAAGCCGTTGACCCGACCCACAACCGTCTTGTGGAAACGGGCTATATAAAACTGTCGCACGGGCGGGATTTTGGGGACTGCTCTATTGAAAAAGCCGTTTTCTCTGGCGCAGCCGAACAGAGCCTCACGGTGCAGCTTCAGGTGGCGATGCGTGATTTCTATGTGTAGAATGCAAAGAAGGAGCAAATATGATAAGGACCATCGTATCTGAAGAACTGCCGGTTGGGGAAAAATTCGAGATACGCAAGAACATCATAGCGGGAGGCGCTTCGGAGAAGCGGTTCTGTGTGGTAACCGGCACCCACGGGGACGAGCTCGAAGGGCAGTACGTGTGTTTTGAGCTGGCGCGGCGCCTGAACAGCCACAGGCTGCTGAATAGCCACAGGCTGCCCAATGGGATCGACTGTCTCAACGGCACGGTGGAACTCTATCCGGCGCTGAATCCGCTCGGCGTTGATTCCATTACACGGGGGTTTCCCGGGTTCGATCTTGACATGAACCGCATCTTTCCCGGTGAAGTAAACGGGCACCTCATCGAAAATACCGCGTACAAAATCGTGCAGGATTTACGGGGCGCGGATATGGTGCTTGATATTCACTCCAGCAACATTTTTCTTCAGGAAGTGATGCAGGTGCGCGTCAATGTTCAGAACGCCCAAATGCTGGTACCGTTTGCCAAAATGCTCAACACGGACTTTATCTGGATTCATGATGCGGTAACGGTGTTGCAGTCAACGCTGGCGCACTCGCTGAATGCGATTGGCACAAAAACGCTTGTTGTGGAAATGGGCATCGGTATGCGGATCACGAGGGAATACGGCGACAGGCTTGTTGATGGTATCTTCACGATGCTCGCGTCTTTGGGTATGTGGACAGGCGAAACCCCCGCCGGCGTGAGCGAGCCGATTGTTTCATCAGACGGGGAAGTGTTTTTTATGAACGCCGAAACGTCCGGCATTATCATTCCTGAAGTTTCTCATTCATCGTATATCAAAAAAGGCGAGCGGCTGTGCCGTATCGTTGAGCCGTTTGAGGGCAAGGTGCTGCAAGACGTGCTGTCGCCGGTGGACGGCTTTTTGTTCACCATGCGGACATTTCCTATTGTGTATGAAGGATCGCTGATAGCCCGCATCTATAAACACGGCGTTCCGCAAAACGCGCCGCTCTGTAGTCCACACTCATCGCAAGACGCAAGGTTAAAAAAATGAAAGAAATTGTGTTTGATTTGAAGTCGCCATACCGGAATAATTTTCAGATTTATGCGTTTCGGTTCGGAAGTGGGAGTCATTCGGCCGCCATTGTCGGCGCGATGCGCGGGGATGAGGTACAGCAACAGTTCATCTGTTCTCAAGTCGTTAAGAACCTCATTGACATTGAACGCCGCGGGCTTATCAGCGCGGGGCATGAAATTCTGGTCATTCCTTCGGCGAACCACTTTTCCATGAACATAAACACGCGGTTCTGGGCAATGGACAACACGGATATCAACCGCATGTTTCCCGGTTACGATAAAGGGGAAACCACCCAGCGCATAGCCGCTGCCCTGTTTGAAGCGGTCAAGGGCTACCATTTCGGTATTCATCTCGCCTCGTTCTACCTCCACGGCGACTTTATTCCGCACGTGCGGGTGCTGAATACGGGCTATCAGGACATAGAGGCGGCGAAAACATTCGGGATGCCCTACGTTCTCCTCCGCGAACCGACCGCGTTTGACACGGCGCTGCTCAATTACAACTGGCAGATTTTCGGTACGCAGGCGTATTCCGTGTATTCGGGGTATACGGATACCATCGACAAGGATTCGGCGAAACTGTCGTGGAAAGCGATTCTCCGCTTTCTGCATAAAAACAAGATCATCACGTACCATATTCACGATGGGTATGCGCCGGTCATCATCAATGAGAAAGATTTATGCAGCATCACGTCAACGCGGGGCGGCATTTTGTATCAGCGGTACCGCGCCGGAGACGATGTGAAGCGCGGCGATCTCATAGCCAAAATCCTCGATCCTTATGACGGGTCAACGTTAAGCGAAATTACCGCGCCGGTTTCTGGCGAGATATTCTTTTCGCATCAGAAGCCGCTGGTAAGCCAGAATACGCTTATTTATCGGCTGGCGGAATACGCATAAGCGTTACGCCTAGACGTTACGCAAACGTACGTTTATGCAGGGGCATACAGGGGATGTGGACGTGGAAACGGTACGCATGAATGACGGGAGAACGGGCGGCGCCATACAAGGCGTACGCAAGACCGCGCTGGCGGGTCTGTCCATTGAGGCGCTGACGGATGCGCTCAAGCCGCTGCCGGCGTTCCGCGCCAAGCAGATTTTCAGGTGGCTGACGCGGGGCGTCCGGTCTTTCAATGACATGACGGATATTTCGTATATGGTACGGGAAGCGCTCGACAAACGTTTTTCCCTGTATTCGAGCGTTATTTCACGGCGGCTTTCCGATGCGGACGGCACGGTGAAGCTTCAACTTACGCTGGAAGACGGCTGCGTCATAGAATCCGTGTTATTATCCGATGACGAGGGGCGGAAAACGGCGTGTCTTTCAACGCAAGCGGGCTGCGCCATGGGCTGCGTGTTCTGCAAGACCGGCGCCATCGGGTTCCGGCGTAATTTGAGCACCGCCGAGATCATTGAGCAGTTTCTGCACCTGATTTCAATGGGCGCGATTGCGAATGTGGTGATCATGGGCATGGGGGAGCCGCTTCTTAACCTGAACGCCCTGCGGGAGGCGCTCTCGTTCATTACCGGCGAGCTGGGCTTCTCCAAGCGCAGGGTAACGCTGTCCACCAGCGGCATCGCCGCGGGCATACGCGATCTGGCGGACAACGGTCCCGGCGTCCGCCTTGCCGTGTCTCTCACGACCGCCGATGAGCCGCTCCGTGAACGGCTCATGCCCGTTACGCGGACAAACCCGCTGCCGCTCCTCAAAGAAACCCTCATCTACTATCAGCGGAAACACTCCAAGCGCATCACGCTGGAGACGGTACTGTTGCGGCATATCAACACTTCTCACAAAGACGCGGAGCTTGTGGCGCGGTTTGCGGACGATCTGGATGTTGCGATAAACGTTATCCCATGGAATCCGGTCGCCGGTATGCGGTTTGAAGGCGCGGCGCTGGGCGAACCGGACAGGGCGGAAGTTGAGAGGTTCATAGCCGCGCTGCAAAAGAAGGGGCTGAACGTAACGAAGCGGTTCAAGAAAGGCCGCGGCGTTGCGGGCGCGTGCGGGCAACTAGGCTGAGTCGCGGCGTTACGAAACCAAGCGGTTGCGCGCGGGTCGGCTTTCGTATATGGTTCCCGCGTTTCTCTAGTTTCTCTGTTTTCCCGCAACGGCGCTCCTCCTCTTTTATGCGGCGGGCTTTTCTTGCCCCCTTCACAAAGACCTTTCTACTATGGTATGCTCTGTTGCATAATGAAGAAGTTAACCGGCGTTCCCGTATCAAAAGGAATCGGCATTGGAAAGGCGTTTCTGTTTTTGGATACTGATTTTCCGAAGATTCCGCAATTTCGTATTGAAAAAAGACAGACCGCAGAAGAATGGGCGCGATTCCTCGCCGCAGTGCATGAAGCGGAAGAACATATCAAGTCCTTGCAGCGCGCGCAAAAATCTCTTACAGGCGAAGATGATGCCATACTCAACGCCCATCTTTTGATGTTGGAAGATACGGACTTTCATGAGCGGATACAAAAGCGGCTTGAGACCAACCTCCAAAACATTGAGTGTACCGTGCGGGATGTCGCGCAGGAATTCTCCCAGAAACTGATAGCGTCGCCGGTGCAGTACCTTCGGGAACGGGCGGTGGATATTGCCGATATTACCAAACGGCTTTTGCATATTCTTCTTAACGTTAAAAAACCGTCCCTTGCGGATTTGACTGAAGACGTCATCATAGTAACCCGCGAGCTCCTGCCGTCCGAAGCGGCTACCATGAACAGACGGCATGTCAAGGCGCTGGTCATGGGCGGGGGGTCCCGGACAAGCCACACCGCTATTCTGGCAAAGGCGTTTGAGATTCCGGCGGTGTTTGGGCTTTCCGGTATTACCTCAGAGGTCGCGTCCGGCGATACGCTCATCGTTGACGGCACTACCGGCGAGGTTGTCATTAAACCAACCGCAAAGCGAATAGAGAAATGCCGGATGATAATCGCGCGCGCGCGTGAAGAACACGGCGAACACGAGGCGTTGCGCGATCTTCCCGCGGAAACGGCGGACGGCTGCCGCGTCATCCTCAACGCCAACATAGAGTTCCCCGAAGAAGCGGAGCAGGTGCTGCGCTATGGCGCCGAAGGCATCGGGCTGTACCGGTCTGAATTCCTGTTTCTCAATGCGGGTTTCAATGCGGGATACGCCGAAGAAGAGGAGCAATTCAGGGCGTATTCGCGCGTTCTCAAGACGATGGGCAACAAGCCCGTTACCATACGCACCGTTGATATGGGCGGGGACAAAATACCGCCGGTTTTCCGTACCGGCGAAGAAAAGAACCCGCTGCTCGGCGTACGCGCCATACGGTTTTCCCTTGCCCACCCTGAACTGTTCAAGGTACAGTTGCGGGCGGTGTTGCGGGCAAGCGTTTTTGGTACCGTGAAGATACTGTTCCCCATGATTTCCGGTCTTACGGAACTGGAGATGGCGCTTTCCGCGCTTGAAGAAGCGAAGCGTGAGTGCAGGGAAAAAGGACAGGCGTTTTCCGGTCATATTGAAGCGGGCGCCATGATAGAAGTCCCGTCCGCGGCGGTCATTGCGGATATTCTTGCCGAAAAGTCCTCATTCTTCTCGCTCGGCACCAACGATCTTATCCAGTATGCGCTTGCCGTTGACCGCAACAACGAGCAAGTCGGCTACCTGTCCCAGCCCTTTCACCCCGCCGTGCTGCGGCTTATCAAGCGGACGATTGACGCGGCGCACAGCGCGGGCATAAAGGTCGCGATGTGCGGCGAGCTTGCCGGTAATCCAAGCGCGGCGGCGGTTCTGGTAGGTCTGGGGCTTGATGAATTCAGCATGAGCGCCTCGCAGATTCCGCTGGTGAAACAGAACATCAGGCGGTTGGATAGCGAAACCTGCCGCGCTCTGGCGAAAAGGATACTGACATGCAAGACCGTACAAGAAGCGGAGGCTGTGATGAAAGAAGAGGAGGGCGCTCGTGGCATTTGATAGGAGCAAGACATACGGCAATATACCGGTAGTCGTTCTTGTGGGCAGACCCAATGTAGGAAAGTCCACGCTGTTTAACCGCCTCGTGCGGACGCGGCGCGCCATAACCGACCCCACGCCGGGGGTTACGCGCGATCCGGTCGTTAAAGACGTTTTTATCCGTGAAAAACCGGTGCGGCTCATTGACACGGGCGGTTTCAAGCTCGACAATGACGGCGGCGCGGACGGGCTGGATAGCCTCGTGGTTGAGAAAACGCTGGAAACCATAAAGAGCGCGGACGCGATTGTGCTGCTGCTTGAAGCCGGCGTTCTCACGGCGGAAGACGAGGAGTTTATCGCGCTGTTGCGTCCCTATCAAAAGAGGCTCATCGTTGCGGTGAACAAAACCGAAGGGGGCAGGCGGGAACAGGAATCGTTCAACCTGTTCTCTTTCGGCTTTGAGCGTATCTATTGTATTTCCGCGGAACACGGGGACCGGATTGCGGAATTGGAAGACGCGATTATTGGCGCGTTGGACTTTTCCGGCGTTATAGAGGCGCTTCCTCCTGAAAAAGAGCCTATCCGCATCGCGATTTTGGGAAAGCCGAACACCGGTAAGTCCACCCTGTCGAACCGGCTTACCGCGTCCGAAGGCTCCCTTGTCAGCGACATTCCCGGCACGACGCGCGATGTTGTCGAGGGGGCGTTCACCTACAAGAACCGCGCGTTTATCCTCTTGGATACGGCGGGTATCAGGCGGAAATCCAAAGTTACGGAAAACATCGAGTACTATTCCGTAAACCGCGCCATAAAAACCATTGACGAGGCTGATATTGTGTTTCTTATGATAGACGCGCAGGAAGGGCTGGCGGATCAGGATAAAAAGATAGCCGCGCTCGCGTCCGGTAAGGGGCGCGGCATTATCATGGCGTTGAATAAGTGGGACGCCATGCCCGCGATAAAGAACACGTTTGAAGCGGTGCGCGACCGCATCCGGTTCCTGTTCGGCAAGATGGAATACGCGCCCGTTGTCGCGGTGAGCGCCAAAACCGGTCTGGGCGCGGACACGCTGCTTGATACGGCGATCCGGCTCCACAGGCAGCTCACGACCCAGATAGACACGGGACCGCTGAATCAGGCGTTGGAACGCTGGCTTGAAGAATGTCCGCCGCCCCAGGGACCGCAAACCCGCTTCAAAGTGAAATACGCGGTACAAGTGTCAACGCGCCCCGTCAAATTCGTCATGTTCGTCTCCCGTATCCACGCCGTTACCGAGTCATATATTGCATATCTCCGTAATAAAATGAGAAAAGAGCTGGGCTTCAAAGAAATACCTATTGAGATAGAAATCAGAGCCTCGCGCCGTTCTAAAGACGCGCAAGACGCTGCACACGCTACCCATACCAAACATACCCGCCATACGAAGCATACGGCTGTATAGCGGCGGGGGAGGATAATGGCGTCCGTATCTATCTACACCCTCGGCTGCAAACTGAACCAGCTTGAAAGCGAAGCGGTCGCGGGCGCGTTTCGGGAGGCTGGCTTTTCCGTGCTTCCCTTCAATGAAGACGATCCCGCGGACGTGGTGATTGTCAATACCTGTACCGTAACCTCCAAAGCCGAGCAAAAGGCGCGGCGGATCATCAGAAAGCTGGCGCGGAACAACGCCTGCGTCATTGTCAGCGGGTGCTATGCGCGGATGGACGCGGAGGCTATCGCGGCTATAGACGGGCGGGTTCTGGCGCTTGCGGACGGGAGCGCGGGCGCGTTGCTCGATCTGCCCGCCGCGCTTGCGGTACTACCGGATGTTCGCGATGGCGGCGCGCGCCGCGCCTTCTTCATACGTGATAGCATCTCCCGTATAGTGTCCGGTCAGGCTCTCCGAAGCGCCGCGCCAGCGCCAGCGGAACGCTTCCGCTACAGCCCGGGCGCGTTTTCCTTTCATTCGCGGGCATTTCTCAAGATTCAGGACGGGTGCAACGGACGGTGCGCCTACTGCCGCGTCCGCCTTGCGCGGGGCGCGAGCGTGAGCCTTGAAGCGGCGCAGGCGCTTTCCCATTTGCGCGGGCTTGAGGCGAAGGGCTACCGCGAGGCAACGCTGACGGGCGTCAACATCAATCAATACGATGCGGGCATGGACCTTGCGGGTCTTGTGGCGTACCTCCTCAACGGCACGGAACGGATACGGCTACGGCTGTCTTCCCTCGAACCGGACGGCGTTACGCGGGAACTGTGCGCGGTCATATCCGATGCGCGGGTCTGCCCCCATGTTCACCTTTCAGTACAAGCGGGCAGCGATGCGGTGCTTGCCGCGATGCGGCGTCCGTATACGCGGGACAGCGTTGAACGCGCCGCCGCGCTGGTCCGCTCGGTCAAAGACGACCCCTTTCTTGGCTGCGATATTATCGCGGGATTTCCCACGGAAACAGCCGCTGATTTTGAAGACACCCTTGCCCTCTGCGGACGGGTTGGGTTTTCGTGGATACACGCCTTCCCCTATTCGCCGCGTCCGGGAACTGAGGCGTTCCGTTTCACGGAAAAGGTGCCTGACCGCGAGATAGCCCGCCGTGTTGACGCGCTGCTGGCGTTGGCGCGGGACGGGCGGCGCTCGTATATCGGGCGGCAGATTGGCAAGCAAGCGGAAGCCGTTATTGAGCGGAACGAACAGACGCCGGACGGATTCATCGCGGGCGTTACGGAAACCTATCTCAAAGTCCTGCTGCATACGCCTGACCGCGAAGCCCCGCGAGCTGGCGAGGCGGCGTCCTGTACGCTGACAGCCGCCGCGCCGCCCCGCCAAAACGCCTTTGACATGCTGGGAACCATACCATAAAACGGCGCGGTCATGCCGCGTCCCCCGCCTCTCTCTTTTTTCGCCTTTTCTTACTATATAAATATAGAAAACAGATACGGGCAGCCGTTCCGGTTGCCGGATGATGTCTCGCGTGATACGCCGGCGCTAGCGGAGGTTGGCGTGGAGCGGAACGCTAGCGGCGTTAGGGCGGAACGGCGGGGGCGTTGGCGTGGAACGGTAACGGCGTTAGGGCGGGACGGCGGGGGCGTTGGCGTGGGACGGTAGCGGCATTAGGGCGGGACGGCGGGGCGTTGGCGTGGGACGGCGGGGGCGTTGGCGCGGAACGGTAGCGGCGTTAGGGCGGGACGGCGGGGGCGTTGGCGCGGAACGGTAGCGGCATTAGAACGGGACGGTAGCGGCGTTAGCGTGGGACGGCGGGGGCGTTGGCGCGGGACGGTAGCGGCGTTGGCGTGGAACGGCGGGGGCGTTGGCGCGGGACGGTAGCGGCGTTAGCGTGGGACGGCGGGGACGTTGGCGTGGAACGGTAGCGGCGTTAGCGTGGGACGGCGGAGGCGTTGGCGCGGAACGCTAGTTAGCGTCAGCGGGAAACGCTAGGTAGCGTCAAGGGGAAACGCTAGGTAGCGTCAAGGGGAAACGCTAGGTAGCGTCAAGGGGAAACGCTAGGTAGCGTCAAGGGGAAACGCTAGGTAGCGTCAAGGGGAAACACTAGGTAGCGTCAAGGGGAAACGCTAGTTAGCGTCAAGGGGAAACGCTAGGTAGCGTCAAGAGGAAACGCTAGTTAGCGTCAGCGGGAAACGCTAGTTAGCGTCAAGGGGAAACGCTAGTTAGCGTCAAGAGGAAACGCTAGTAACGTCAAGGGGAAACGCTAGGTAGCGTCAGCGGGAAACGCTAGGAGCGTCAAGAGGAAACGCTAGTTAGCGTCAGCGGGAAACGCTAGTTAGCGTCAAGAGGAAACGCTAGTTAGCGTCAAGGGGAAACGCTAGTTAGCGTCAAGGGGAAACGCTAGTTAGCGTCAAGAGGAAACGCTAGTTAGCGTCAAGGGGAAACGCTAGGAGCGTCAAGGGGAAACGCTAGTTAGCGTTAGCGGGAAACGCTAGGAGCGTTCAAGCCAAACGCTAGTTAGCGTCAAGGGGAAACGCTAGTTAGCGTCAAGGGGAAACGCTAGGTAGCGTTCAAGCCAAACGCTAGTTAGCGTCAGCGGGAAACGCTAGGTAGCGTCAAGGGAAACGCTAGGAGCGTTCAAGCCAAACGCTAGTTAGCGTCAAGAGGAAACGCTAGTTAGCGTCAAGAGGAAACGCTAGGTAGCATTCAAGTCAAACGCTCGTTAGCGTTTAGCGCAACGGCGGGGAGCATGGAGCGAGGGGAAGCGGCGATGCGCGTAACGCCGTTATTGACGCGCACAAGAGCTTTATTCTTTATGAAAGATAGGATATACTTACTAGTATAAGGAAGGAAACGTCTGAAGGATATAGCGGCGTAGCAAGTCTGTAGAGCGGCGCTTCTTTCTGTGGATCATTTTTGAAAGAGGAGTTGTATGATGAAACGTTTTTTTGTATGGTTTGGCATGTGGGCGGCGCTGGTGTGCGCGGCGCAGGTTGGGGCGCAGGAGAAGTACGCGCTGGTCATCGGGAACGGGGCGTATACGGCGGTTCCGAAGCTGAAGAACCCTGTGAATGACGCGAATGACATGAAGGGGGCGTTGGAGGGGCTGGGCTTTCAGGTAGACTTGCTGACCGATGCGGGGCTTATGAGCATGGAAAGCGCGATCGGGCGGTTTAGGCGGAAACTTGAAGGGTCGCAAGACGCATACGGGTTTCTGTTTTACGCGGGACACGGGGTGCAGGCGGGCAGTGAAAACTACCTGATACCGGTGGATGCGGACATACAAAGCGAATCGTATCTGCGGCTGCGGGCGGTGCCGGTACAAGTGATGCTGGACGAGTTGAACGAAGCGGGGAACGCGCTGAACGTCGTCGTGTTGGACGCATGCCGCGACAACCCGTTCAGTTGGAACCGGAGCGGGTCGCGGGGGCTGAAAGCGGTGGGCAACCAGCCCGCGGACAGCATCATCGTGTATGCGACAAGCGCGGGAAGCACGGCAGCGGACGGGGAAGGGAGGAACGGACTGTTTACGGAACAGCTTCTGAAAAACCTGAAGACGTCCGGGCTTGACGTCAACGAGGTGTTCCGGCGAACCGGCGGGGACGTCATAGCGGCGTCCGGAGACAAGCAACGCCCCGCGATCTATAGCCAATTCTTCGGGACGGCGTATCTTGGAGCGCAGCCCGTGGCGCAGCAGACGCGCCCTGTTCCGGCTCCGCAGCAAACCCAAGCCGCGGCATACGCGGGGATGGTTCGTGTGCCTGCGGGGACGTTTATGATGGGGAGCAATGGCGGGGATGACGATGAGACGCCGCATCGGGTAACGATAAGCAAGGCGTTCTATATAGGGAAATATGAGGTAACGCAAAAGGAATGGCGGGACGTAATGGGGACGACCGTACGGCAGCAACAGGACAAGGCGGCTTACAACTTTGGTTTGGCTGGGGAAGGGGACGATTACCCCATGTATTATGTGAGCTGGCTTGAGGCGGTAGAATACTGCAACAGGCGGAGCGAGAAGGAAGGGTTGAGTCCCGCGTATACGGTAAGCGGGAGCGCTGTAACGTGGAATCGCGGGGCTAACGGGTACCGTTTGCCGACTGAGGCTGAGTGGGAATACGCGGCGAAAGGCGGAGGAAGCGGTACGTATGACTATGCGGGGAGTAATGACGCGGACAGCGTTGCGTGGTACTCTAGTAATAGCGGGAATAGTACGCATCCTGTGGGGACGAAGGCGGCGAACAGTCTGGGGATATATGACATGAGCGGGAACGTGTATGAGTGGTGCTGGGACTGGTATGATTCGTATGGGAGCGGTTCCGTGACTGATCCCATAGGCGCCGCTTCGGGCAGCTACCGCGTGAATCGCGGGGGAGGTTGGCTCATTGATGCACAGTACGTGCGCTCTGCCTTTCGAGCCCGCAGCAACCCAGCGAATGGGGGGAGCGACGGTCTAGGGTTTCGCGTAGTGCGCCCCTAAAACTCCACGCCTCTTTTGGAAGGGGCGTTTTACCTGTAGTCCGGCGGCGCTTCCGCCTTTTTATCTTTTTTGAAAGAGGAGTTACATGATGAAACGTTTTTTTGTATGGTTTGGCATGTGGACGGCGGCGTTGTTGCCCGTGGTTTCGGTTGGGGCGCAGTCCGCCGCATACGCTGCGCCGTATGCGGGAATGGCGCTTGTGCCTGCGGGGACGTTTATGATGGGGAGCAAGAGCGGGAATGAGAAGCCGCTACATCAGGTAACGATAAGCGCGGCGTTCTCTATAGGGAAATATGAAGTAACGCAAAAGGAATGGCGGGACGTGATGGGGAGCAATCCGAGTTATTTTAAGGGAGACAACTTGCCGGTGGAGCAAGTGAGCTGGCTTGACGCGATAGCGTATTGTAATAAACGGAGCGTGAAGGAAGGGCTTATTCCAGCGTATACGGTAAGCGGGAGCGCTGTAACGTGGAATCGCGGGGCTAACGGGTATCGTTTGCCGACTGAGGCGGAGTGGGAATATGCGGCGCGTGGCGGCGGAAGCGATACGTATACCTATGTAGGGAGTAACAATGCGAAGAACGTTGCGTGGTACTCCGGCAATAGCGGGAAGAGTACGCATCCTGTTGGGATGAAGCAGGCGAACAGTCTGGGAATACATGACATGAGCGGAAACGTGTGGGAATGGTGTTGGGACTGGTATGATTCGTATAAGAACGCTGCCGTAACTGATCCTACGGGCGCGGCTTCGGGCAGTTACCGCATGGCTCGCGGAGGGAGTTGGTACCGCAAAGCGCGGAGTGTGCGCTCCGCTAACCGGAACAGCGGCGCTCCGGAGTATCGGGGCAACGATCTGGGGTTCCGCGTAGCGCGCCCCTAAACGCCCCGCCTGAAGTACGCCGGACGTGAAGGTTTGCGAGTTCTTCACGCTCCTACGGGGGATGCAAGGGGGCGTATCGCCCCTTTGCGCCTTCCCCTCCCGCCAAAAAACCGCTCCGTTACCCCGCATTGACAATTTATGGATACAAGTATAGATTGTAGCCTATGAATATTTCTACATATACGGTTAAACCGAAACTACCCAATGTTCTCAAACCATTGGAGGAAATAGCCAAGAATCTTTGGCTATCATGGAATTTTGATGCGGTTCAGCTCTTTATCCGCTTGGATTACGACGTCTGGATTCAATCTCAACAGAATCCGGTACGCACGTTAGGCATGGTCAGCCAAGAACGGCTCGCTAAAGCCGCGATGGATGATTCGTATCGCGCGGCGTTGGATCGCGTGTACAGCCGTTTCCTTAAATACAAGCGCGGCGATACGTGGTACAAAGGTTCCCGCAAGGACGTTGTGGCGTATTTCTCTATGGAATACGGTATGGACGTGAGCCTTCCTATTTATTCGGGCGGGCTTGGCATTCTTTCCGGCGATCACATGAAGACGTCTTCGGACTTGGGGCTGCCGCTGGTGGGCGTCGGGCTTCTCTACCGGCAGGGCTACTTCGTGCAGAAGCTCAACGCCGACGGGTTTCAGCAGGAATCCTATCCGGAAAACGACTGGTACAACATGCCGGTTGAAAAGAAAGTCGACAAAAAGGGAGACGCCGTTAAGATATGCGTCGATCTTGCGGGACGGAATGTTACGGCGCAGGTGTGGGAAGTTAAAGTCGGGCGTTCTTCGCTCTACCTTCTTGACACCAATATTGATGAAAATGACGCGGACCTCCGCAATATCACCGCCGCGCTGTACGGCGGGGACAAAGAAACCCGTATCCAGCAGGAAATCCTCCTCGGTATCGGCGGCGTCAGGGCGTTGCGCGCGCTCGGCGTTAATCCGGCGGTAACGCACATGAACGAAGGTCACTCCGCGTTCCTCGTATTTGAGCGTATGCGCGAGGTCATGACGGAACGGGGCTTTAGTTTTGATGAAGCGCTTGAATCCGTGTGGCCCACGAATATCTTCACGACCCATACGCCGGTACCCGCGGGGAACGAGCGTTTTGATATTGGGCTCATGGAAAAGTATTTCAAGAATTGGACGCAGATATTGGGCGTTTCATGGAAGGACTTCCTTGCGCTTGGACGCATCAACCCCAATGACGACCACGAGACGTTCTGCTTGACGGTACTCGCCCTGAAACTCGCCGCATACGCAAACGGGGTTGCGCGGCTGCACGGCGCGGTTTCCCGTACGATGTGGAAGGGACTGTGGCCCCAGCTTCCGCTTGACGAGGTTCCCATTCACCATGTTACAAACGGCGTACATCCGCGCACATGGCTTTCCAATGACATGAAGGACCTGCTTGACCGGTATTTCGGACCCCGTTTCGAGGAAGCGCCGAGCGATCTTGCGACATGGAACAAGATGGATCATATCTCTGATGAAGAACTGTGGCGTACCCACGAGCGCCGCCGCGAACGGCTGGTGGTGTTTGTCCGCGGCAGGATAAAGCGGCGCATAGCGCACACCGGCGAGGGTGAACGCCGTTTGCAGCAAGCGGAAGACGCGCTTTCTCCGTATGCGCTTACCCTGTGTTTTTCCCGCCGTTTCGCAACCTACAAGCGCGGCACGCTCTTGCTCCGCGATCCGGAACGCCTCTTGCGGCTGGTGAAAGACAACGAGCGACCCATTCAGCTCATCTTTGCGGGAAAAGCCCATCCCCATGACATGCCCGGTAAGGAACTCATCCGCGAAATCATACACTTTGCGGAAAAGTATGACGTTACGAGCCGTATCGTGTTCATTGAGAACTACGACATGACGGTCGCCAAGTACCTCACGTCCGGCGGGGACGTATGGCTTAACACGCCGCGCCGCCCCCTCGAAGCCTCCGGTACGAGCGGCATGAAAGCGGCTATGAACGGCGTGCTTAACTGCTCCATCATGGACGGCTGGTGGGACGAAGCCTATTCGCCGGACGTCGGCTGGTCAATCGGATGCGGCGAAGAGTATACGGATACGGAGTTGCAGGACGATATTGAAAGCAAAGCCCTCTACGATCTGCTGGAACGGGATATTATTCCCCTGTTCTACCAGCGCGGACGGGACGGGCTGCCCCGCGAATGGATCAAGAAAATGAAGGCGAGCATGAGGCAAATCGGGCAGTCCATGTCTAGCCACCGTATGCTTATGGATTATTCACATGAATTCTATCTTCCGGCGCTCAAGAACTACAAAGACATGGTTAGGAACAACTTCGCCGAAGTAACATCGCTTGCCGCGTACCTTGTCAAGATCAGGCAGAATTGGGAGCATCTGAAAATCACCCGCATTGAGTCCAATGCGCGACCGATCATGCAGCGCGGCGATTCCATCATGGTAACCGCGTTTATCGACTTGGGCGCGCTTACGCCGGAAGAGATTCAGGTGGAGCTGTACCACGGCGCGGCGTCAAGCGGCGGCTTTATTACCCATGCCGGACGTTCGCCCATGAGACCCGCCGGACACGACGGATCGATTTTTGAATATCAGGTACGGATTGAATGTACCGATACGGGTATGCAGGGACACACCGTGCGTCTCATGCCGAAGCATGACGCTTTGATTCATCCGTATCGCACAGGTCTTATTAAATGGGCGTAATGTGTCTACTATTAAGTGGCTTTTAGCGTACATGGGGAACAAGCGGCTTAACCTCCTTATCGGGTTGGCGTTAGCCGCTTGTTCTTCAGCAATGATCATCATCAATCCCCTGCTTTCACAGCGGCTGATTGATGATGTGATCCTTCCCCGGAACACGGAGCCTCTGCTTCGTATTCTGGGGATTATGTTTATCGTGCAGATAACGCGGCTTGCGCTGCGGTATCTGATGATCGTTATATTGGAGCTGACCAGTACCGATGTGATGACAAGCGTGCGGCAGCGCATGTATGACACCATACAGGATCAGGATTACACCTTCCTCGACCGGTTCCGCACCGGCAATCTGATGACCCGCATGACCAGCGATCTTGATATGCTGCGCCACTCCCTTGCGTGGATTTCCTACCAGCTCGTTGATTCATTCGCGCTGTTCGGTTCCGTATTTATCTTTTTATTATTTATCAACTGGAAACTGACGGCGTGCCTCGTGGTAACAACGCCCTTTATTCTGCTTATAAGCAGCCGTTTTATCCGCCATTTTCGCCCGCGCACCATGCTTCTGCGTAAAAAACTCACCGAATTAAGCGCCAGAGTAGCGGAAAACATCGGCGGCAACCGCGTTGTCAAGGCGTTTGCCCGCGAGGAGTACGAGAAAGAGCGGTTTGAATACCACAACGACGATTACCGCGGCACGAGTTACGGCAACGCCGTCATATCCGCGAAATACCAGCCGCTGCTTGATTTGTTAAGCCAACTGCTCATGGTTATCACCCTTGCCGTAGGCGGTCTTTTCCTCATACGCGGCGTTATGACGCCGGGGCAGTATCTGGCGTTTTCTTCGCTCACGTGGGCTTTGGCAAACCCCTTGCGTATGCTCGGTATGCTTCTTGCGGACTTGCAGCGTTTCCATGCCGCCGCCGCCATGATTATTGAAGTGTGCGAATCAAAGAGCGGCATCACCGACAAGCCGGACGCCGTTAAACTCATCCGCCCCTGCGGGCGCGTCGAATTCAGGCAGGTGAGCTTTTCCATCGCCGGAACCCCTGTGCTTGAAGACATTTCCTTTAAGGCTGAACCGGGGCAGACCATAGGCATACTGGGAAGCACGGGAGCGGGCAAAACCTCGCTTATCAACATGCTGCTGCGGTTCTATGAGCCGGCGAGCGGGACCGTGCTGCTTGACGGGGTCAGCGTTGACCGGTACACCCTCTCCTCCCTGCGCCGGCGCATAGGGCTTGCCATGCAGGACGTGTTTCTGTTTTCCGATTCGGTTGAGAGGAATATTTCCTATGGAAGACCCGATCTGGATCACGATTCTATCCGCGCGCGGGCCGTCCAAGCGGACGCGGACGGCTTTATCAGCGCGATGGATGACGGCTACAACACCCTCGTGGGGGAACGGGGCGTGGGGCTTTCCGGCGGGCAGAAGCAGCGTATCTCCCTTGCCCGCGCGCTTGCCGTGAAACCGGCGGTACTCATCCTCGACGACACCACATCAGCGGTTGACAGTGAAACCGAGCGGTACATTCAGGACCAGCTCCGCAACCTCGACTTTCCGTGTACCAAGCTCGTCATTGCCCAGCGTATCAGCAGCTTTCGGGGCGCGGACTGTATCCTCGTTATGGACAAGGGGCGCATCGTTGAACGGGGGACGCACGGGGAGCTTCTTGCCCGCAAGGGGTTTTACCGTTATATCTGGAGTTTGCAATACGGCGTATCCGGCGAAGCGCCGGACGTTCTATGAAGGAGGCGAAGCGCATGAATGAATACGCTATTATGATAGCATGGGACGCCGAAGCGTCTAAATGGTATGCGCTCAATGACGACATTCCCATACTGCTTGAAGATTATTCAATGGATAGATTGATCGAGCGTGTCAAAGCGGCTGCGCCGGAACTGCTTGAATTGAACGGACAGCCGTACACAAACATTCGGTTGTCTTTTACAAAAGAACGGCACGCCGGATATTGAAGCGGGCGGGAAGCCTTCCCAACGGCGGCATATCCGGCTCCGTAGAGGTTTGACAATACACAAAAAGGAGTGCATTATGAAACGTATGAAACGTATGATTAGCATTGCGGCGCTGGCGTTTGCCGTTGTGAACGCGGCGTTTGCGAAGGACACGCTCGCTATCCTGCCGTTTACCGGCGGACAGGGAGAAGAAGGGGAAACCATAGCGGAACTCTTCTCGTTTGAGAAGGAGCTTACCGCGGTCTTTGCGCCGGTACCGCGCACGAGCATCAACGGCGCGATACGGAGCGAGCAGCGGTTTCAGATGGCGTCCGGCATGACTGATCCGGACACCATCGCCGCGCTGGGCAAGCAGCTCGGGGCGCAGTATGTGGTTGCGGGGAGCATAACGTCATTGGGGAAGCAGAACTTGCTTATTATCGCGATCATCAAGATAGACGAGCTGCGCCAGATTGCCGGAGACGTGCAGACCTATGGCAGCATAAGCGAGATACGGGGCAAGCTACCCGCAATGGCGAAAACCATAGCTGACGCAAGCAAAGGGGGCGCGGCGAACTTGCCGATGCTTGCGGTGCTTCCGGTGCGCTTGTCCGGCTGGACGGACACCCGGGAAGCGGACGCGCTGGCGCAGATACTTGCGGCGCGTCTCGCGCAGAGCGGGAAGTACGCGGTGTATCCGCGCACCAAGGGGCTTGAACAGGTGCAGGCGGAGATAGGGAACCAGTTCGGCGGGGACGTTGCGGACGAGTATTTGCCGCGTATAGGGAAGGCGAACAACCCGCGTCTTGCGCTGTCGGTTACGGCGCGGAAGCTGGGGGTCGACACCATGTTCAACGCGGCGATCATCAACCTTGAGACCGGCATACAGGAAGCGGGGGAAACGGCGGATTATCAGAGCATGGAGGACGGCATACGGGCAATGGAAGACCTGTCGGCGGTCTTGAGCGGAGGCGCTGTTCCGGTTCGGACGGCTTCGGGAGGAAGCGAATGGAAGGTTGCTGACGAGAAGGGCTTTAAGCAGGCTATTGCGGAGATCAACGCCGCCGGAAAGGGCGAGTATATCATCACGCTGACCGGCAGTTTCTTCTCCGATCCGGTGAGCTTCAGCCTCAACGCGGCAAAGACCATAACCTTGAAAGGAGAGGCTTCGGAGCGGATCATTTCCAACAAGGGGGATAAACCCTTCTTTACCGTGCCGGGAACGGTTACGCTGGTTCTGGATCAGAACCTTACCCTGTACGGCAACAACAAGAAAGCTCGGCTTGTACGGCTGGAGGGAGGCGGACTTATTATGAAAGCCGGCGCTGCTCTGCGGGGTTCCGCTGGCGGCGGCGTGTATGTCAATAGCGGCGGCAGCTTTACCATGAGCGGCGGGACGATCAGCGGCAACATGATAATCGACGACAGCGATGACAGTGGCAGGGGCGGCGATGGCGGCGGCGTGAATGTCTCTAGCGGTAGCTTTACCATGAGTGGCGGGACGATCAGCGACAACTCGGCAAACGGGGACCGCTGGGACAGCAATGGCGGCGGGGTGTATGTCTCTAGCGGCAACTTTAGCATGAGTGGCGGGACGATCAGCGGCAACTCGGCACGCAGTGACGGTGGCGGCGTGAATGTCTCTAGCTTTACCATGAGCGGCGGGACGATCAGCGACAACTCCTCGGCATACCGCGGCGGCGGCGTGTATGTCAGTGGCAGCTTTAGCATGGGTGGAGGGATGATCAGCGGCAACTCGGCAAGTTTGTGCGGCGGTGGCGGGGTGTATGTCTCTAGCGGCAACTTTAGCATGAGCGGCGGGACGATCAGCCGTAACTCGGCAAGCGACGACAGCGACAGCGACCACTTCGACACCATCCGCGGCGGCGGTGGTGGCGTGTATGTCTATAACTACGGCAGCTTTACCATGAGCGGCGGGACGATCAGCGGTAACTCGGCAATCGGTTATGACGGCATCGGCGGCGGCGTGCTTGTCAAAAGCGGCAGCTTTAGCATGGGTGGAGGGACGATCAGCGGCAACTCGGCAATCGGCAACAGCGACTACGACGGCTGTGGCGGTGGCGTGGGTGTCATCGATATGGGCGACTTCAGTATGAGCGGAGGGATGATCAGCGGTAACTCGGCAAGAGACGACAGAGACGACAAAGAGGACTTTAGCCGCGGTGGCGGCGTGTATATCTTTAGCGAATGGTTCGTCAAGACCGGCGGAACCATCGACGGTACAAACATGGCGAGGGAAGGAATGGTCGTCTCTGTTTATGATGGGAACTATAAGCCTAGTAGAGTACGCAACTCCGCCGCAGGTCCAAACGTCAACATGGACAGCGACGTATACGGCAGCACCGGAGGCTGGGAATAGGGGCGAACTCTCGTGTTCGTGAATGTCCGCGATGCGGCTATCTTCGCGTGTGTGTAAGCGCGCGCTCCGCGAGGGTTCTCACGCACGGGATAGAAGCGCAATAGCCGCAGGCTTTGCGGCGCGGCGGATCAGCGGGTACATACAGCCGCGAAGCCGGGACAATGCGCGTCATGGATGCGTCCGTCTTCCCTTCAATGCGCTCCCCCTTTGTACCGTTTCGTACCGTGTTGACAGCGGGAGGTTTTTACCGCTATCGTATGGTAAAAGCGTACAACCCGCGTTTGAGCGTGGTATAATGACCAAGACGCGGCGCTACTAACGCATGGTTTAGCGCGGCGTCTTGGCGTACAGACCGCGCGGAGACCGCCGGAGCAGGTATGCCGCTGATCGTGAAGCGTAAGAGCAGCGGACATCCGCAATCTCCGCCGCATTGGATTCGCGCGCTTCGCAATCCTGCGCGTGAATGGCTCTTGTCAACCGCTCTTTCAATAGCGCGGTTTCGTGTACGCGGCATATCCGCGCACGCACTGCGCGGGCTGAACGCCGGCGCGTTTTGTATGGGCATAACACCCGCTCTTGAGGGCGGGTATTTTATAGTATAAGGAAGGCATAACATGGCTAAAAAGACATTTTGGAAGGTATGGCTGCGGCGCAACCTTCTCACTAAAGACGTAGAGAACGACTTTGTCGCTGAAGTATCTACGGCTGGCAACACGCTTCGCAATGAAGACATAGCGGCGCGTATTGTCGCGGGACGCTCCGAGCTGCGCTTGGAGACCATCGCAAGCATCCTACAGGCGCGGGATGAAATCGTGCGTACGGCGCTTGCCGAAGGCTCGGCGGTGCAGGACGGGTGCGTGCGCCTCGCCCCGCGGGTCAACGGGGCATGGGTCGGCGTAAACCACGCCTTCAATCCGGCGGAACACAAGATCACCCTTGACGTAAACCCCAGCGCCGAAATGCGCGGCGTTCTTGAAACGGTGGGCGTTGAAGTCTTGGGCGAGAAGGATTCCGGCGCGTTCATCGGGCTTATAACCGATGTTACCACCGGCAAGACGGACGGCACCATAACGCCGGACGAGGACGTCATTGTTACCGGCGACAAAATCAAGCTACTGCCTGAAGACGAAGCCGGTTTAGGCGTGTTCTTTGTTGACGCAAACGGGACCGAAACCCGCGTTACCCGCAAACTCACCGAAAACCTGCCCAAAAAACTCGTGTTCCGCGTTCCTTCCCTTGCCCCCGGCTCGTACACGCTCAAGGTCGTTACCCGCTTTTCCAACGCCCAACACTTGCTCAACGAATCCCGTACCATCACGTACGAGTTCCCCTTGATTGTTCCAAGCCCCCAACCGCCGAGCGAAGCGTAAACGCCGCCGCCCCCGTGTCAGCCAACCACGCGGCTTAGTGTTAGACTAACACAAGGCTTAGTGTTAGACACAAACAAGGGCTAGTGTTAGACGCGCACACGGCTTAGTGTTAGATTAACACGCGGGCTTGTGTTAGACGCATACACGGCTTAGTGTTAGCCTAACACGCGGGCTAGTGTTAGACGCATACAAGGCTTAGTGTTAGACTAACACGTGGGCTAGTGTTAGACACACACACGGCTTAGTGTTAGACGCGCACAAGGGCTAGTGTTAGACACACACAAGGCTTAGTGTTAGACTAACACGCGGATTAGTATTAGACTAACACGTGGGCTTGTGTTAGACACGCACACGGCTTAGTGTTAGACACACACATAGGCTAGTGTTCCTAATACATGGATTTGTGTTAGACGCACATGCGGCTTAGTGTTAGACTAACACGCGGGCTAGTGTTAGACACACACAGGGCTTAGTGTTAGCCTAACACGTGGGCTAGTATTGGACACGTACACGGCTTAGTGTTAGACTAACACGCGGGCTAGTGTTAGACACGCACACGGATTAGTGTTAGACGCACACGCGGATTAGTGTTAGACTAACACGTGGACTAGTGTCAGCCTACCGCTCGAATGAGCGGTAGACGCGCGCGCGGACGGGCGGGCGCATGAATCCGGCGGAGCGCCGGACGTTCTATGAAGAGGAGGAACGCATGAAGAACAGGAAAAACAAACGCGCAAAGGCGCAAGAGCAGCCGAACCGCAACCGGTATGATATTGATGAATACCTTGATGAGAACATATCTCTGGCGAACTTCAAGGGGTGCGTTAAGTATCTGGCCGCGGTAAAGAGGCCGATGATTATTGCCCTCGCGCTGAGTATCGCAAGCAGCCTCGCGGGGCTTACGGGACCCCTTTTTATACAACGCGCCCTTGACGTGTCCATCCCCAACAAAGACGTCCGGGATCTGCTGCTCATGGCAGCCTTTGTAACGGCGACCATAGCCGTCAGCATCGCCCTCGGCACGGCGCGCAACCTGCTCGTGGCGAAGGCGGGGCAGGACATCATCCATGATATACGCAGCGATCTCTACGCCCATCTGCAAAAACTCCCCTTTTCCTATTACGACAGCCGCCCGCACGGGAAAATCTTCGTCCGCGTCGTGCCGTATGTGAACAGCGTTTCGGACGCGCTCTCAAACGGCATTTTGAACTTTGTCGTTGAAGCGCTTAATATCTTCTTTATCATTTTCTTCATGTTCACGGTGAGCCCCCAACTCGCCGCCATAACCGTTACGGGGCTTCCCATACTCGCCTTCTTCATGCTGCTCATCAAGACGCGGCAGCGCCGGGCGTGGCAGCGGGTTTCCAATAAAAACTCCAATATCAACGCCTATGTGCAGGAGTCGATTGACGGCGTGAAGGTAACGCAGGCATTCGGGCGGCAGGCGCGGAACAGCGGGATTCTCGCGCGGCTTGCAAAAGAGCGCAACCGCGAGTGGATGAAGGCGATATATATCAGTAATTCGGTGTGGTTCGCTTCGGAGACGATAAGCCAGCTCGTGTTTTCCCTGGTGTATATCTGCGGCGCATACTGGATGAAGCCCATGGCGAGCTTCGGCGTCCTCCTCGTCATGGGTACCTATGCGTGGCGGTTCTGGCAGCCCATTATCAACCTTGCGGGCATTTACAATACGTTTGTTACGGGCATGAGCTACCTTGACCGTATCTTTGACACGCTCGCGGAACCGGCGGTGATAGAAGACGCGCCTGACGCGCTGGAATTGCCGCGGATTCGGGGGCATGTCGCCTTTGAAAACGTGAGCTTCCGCTATGACGCCGACCATCCGGTGTTGAAAAACATATCTTTCATCGCGGAACCGGGGGACAGCATCGCGCTTGTGGGACCGACCGGCGCGGGCAAGACGACTATCGTCAACCTGCTTTCCCGTTTTTACAACATTGAACAGGGCAGGGCGCTTATTGACGGGTTTGACGTGATGAAGCTGACGGTCGCGTCCTTGCGCAGGCAAATGGGCATCATGCTTCAGGATAGTTTCATTTTTACCGGCACGATTGCCGACAATATCCGCTACGGCAGGCTCAACGCGACGGATGCGGAGGTGCGGGCCGCGGCGGAACTCATCGGCGCGCATCACTTCATCGAGAATCTGCCCAACGGCTACGAAACGGTCGTTATGGAGCGGGGCGGCGGCATAAGCCACGGCGAGAAGCAGCTGCTTGCCTTTGCCCGCACGCTCCTTTCAGACCCGCGCATCCTCATCCTTGACGAAGCGACGAGCAGCATCGACACGGGCACGGAACAGCTTGTGCAGGAAGGCATCAAGACCCTGATGAAGGGGCGCACCTCCTTCATCATCGCGCACCGGCTTTCAACTATTCGGGACTGCTCGCGCATCATGTACGTGAACAATGGCGAAATCACCGAAAGCGGCGCTCACGACGAACTCATCGCCCAGCGCGGCGCGTACTACCAGCTTTGCAAGGCGCAGTATGAAAATATGCGGTAAGGTGAAGGATGAGGGCGGGGGCGGGGGCGCGGACTGCCAGCTTTGCAGGGCGCAGTATGGAGATAGGCGTTGATGTGAAGGCGGGGGGAAGGTGGCGCGGCGCGGACTGCCAGCTTTGCAAGGCGCAGTATGGAGATAGGCGTTGATGTGAAGGCGGGGGAAGGGGCGCGGCGCGTACTGCCAGCTTTGCAAAGCGGAACTCCGGCGGTTCGCATAGAAGCAACGCGCCGCTGATTACGGCGCTTGTACGGTCATCGTGTCCCGATACTTCTTGGCAAGCGCTTTCGCCTTTTCCGCGGCAAGCCCCCGATACCGTTCAGGCTGCTCAAAAAATGAGAGCGCGTCTTTTGCGGACGGATTGCGCGGAATCTTTCCCAGGTCAGCGAGTTTTCCGGCGATACGCGCCAAAACGTCCGGATGTTTTGCCAGAGCGTCCGCAAAACTCGTCTTTTCCTGTTCGGCGGACAGCGTGATTGCGCGGATGATCTCATGCGCATCCGAAACGCCGGTTTCGGCAAGCAGGATGTACGCCGGTTCCGCCATGACGCCGCCCGGAATGCCGCCGCCGCGCAGATTGACCGCTAATCGCTCCTTATCAACGCCGATTCCCTCGATCACGCCGGTCATGCGGCGTACCGCCATGCAAAAGCCGGCGATATAATCCGCGATGAACCGCTGGCTTGCCGAATTGGAAAGATCACGCTGATGTTCGCTTATCTGATCCATAAAAAAGGTCTGTACGCGGGGCATGAACGCCTTCCACAGGCTTTTGACGTGTTCGCTGTTCCACGGGTTGCGTTTCTGCGGCATGGTGGAAGAACCGACTTGCCCGGAAGCGAAATCTTCCCGCAATTCGCCGATTTCGCTGCGCTGAAGATGACGGAGATCATCGGCGAGGTTTGCGATAATGCCGAATGATGTGTTGAATTCGAGGAGAAGCCGCAAGAGATATTCGGGTTCTACAAGCTGGGTGGCATGTTCTGATGGTTCAAGCCCCAGCTCGGCGAGGTAGCGCCGTTCCAGCGCTTCCGGGTCTTTGACTATCATTGCCGTTGCATTGTACGCGCCGACCGCGCCCGCGAGTTTGCCTTTGAGTTCCGTAGAACGTTTTTCGATTTCCAGAATGGACTTGCCAAGTCGGGACACATATTCGGCTATGGCGAACCCAACGGTAACCGGCACCGCGTGCTGCCCGTGGGTACGCCCCACCTGCGGGGTTTCAGCCTCTTTTTCCGCGAAATCGCAGAGCAACAGTTCCAGTTTCCGCAGTTCCGGCAGCGCCACTTCCTGCGTAACATGCTTCATACGGTAGGAAAGGCTCGTGTCCAGTATGTCAACGCTCGTTGCGCCCAGATGTACAAGCGGCGCGGTTTCGGGCGGCGCCTTCTGTTTCAGAACGTTCACCAACGCCCGTATATTGTGCCGCGTCTTTCTTTCTTCGGCGTACACCTCTTCAGGCTTCACGCTGTCTCCGGCTTTTTCAAGCGCGTCCCGCAATGCGGGCGTCAACGTGCCCCGCATCTTCAAGTGGGCAAGGACGAGGGCTATCTCCGCTTTGACGCACGCCTTAATGGACGCTTCCTCTGAAATCCAAGGCATAAGCGCGTCAAACAGCGTGTGTTCTGAAATCGAATACCGGTGATCAATAGGGGATATATTGCAGAATATTGAACGAATTTCCATAGCGAATTATGGCATATCCCGCACCTTTTGGCAAGGAGAGGGAAGAAGGAATAAAAGGCAGCGATAGACTAAAGAGGGCAATAAAGATAGACTAGGGTGAGCGATGAACTCGCAAAGTATACTCGTTAAAGGAAATTGACATGCAGAAACCGCCGCCTCCGCGCAGCGATATGCGTCGCGATACGCATACTATTCTCAAAGACTATTTCGGTTATACGGAATTCCGTACCGGACAGGAAGCCGTTATTGACGCCATTCTTGCGGGCAGAGACGCGCTCGCCGTCATGCCCACCGGCGCCGGAAAATCCCTCTGTTACCAGATACCGGCGCTGATGCTGGACGGGCTTACGGTGGTTATTTCGCCGCTTATTTCTTTGATGAAGGATCAGGTTACCGCGCTCAGAGAAGCCGGCGTACGCTCGGCATGTCTGAACAGTTCCCTTTCGCCTGAAGAATATGCGGCGACCATGAAACTGCTCTATGGGGGAGAGTGCCGTCTCCTGTACGTTGCGCCGGAACGGCTGCTTAAAGAAAACTTTCTGCACATACGGAACAGGATGGAAGAAGGAGCGTCCGCTCAAAAAATCGCCCTCGTGGTGATTGACGAGGCGCACTGCATTTCCCAGTGGGGACACGATTTCAGACCGAGTTACCTCCAGATTGCCGGTTTCATCAACGCGCTGAATCAAAGACCGGTCATCGCGGCGTTTACGGCAACGGCTACGCACAACGTGAAAAAGGACATTCTCTTCCTGTTGTCTCTGCGCGAACCTTTCACCATTACCACCGGTTTTGACCGGAAAAACCTTTACTTTGAGGTACAGAAGCCCAAAAGCAAGAATGGGGCGTTGCTGGATTATGTACAGCGGAACAAGCGCAAGAGCGGTATCGTGTATTGCAATACCAGAAAAACGGTGGAAGCTGTATGGACCATGTTGACGGATAGGAATTTCGCCGTTGCAAAGTACCACGCCGGACTTGAAGATGCGGAACGGCATGAGAATCAGGATGATTTCTTGTACGATAGAAAAGCCATCATGGTAGCTACCAACGCATTCGGCATGGGCATTGATAAGTCGAATGTATCGTACGTCATCCATTACAATATGCCGAAAAATATCGAAAGCTACTATCAAGAAGCGGGCAGGGCGGGACGGGACGGAGAACCTGCGGAGTGCATTCTTTTTTATAGCGGACATGATGTACGTATCAACGAGTTTCTTATCACCCATGCGGGCGGTGATGAAACGCCGCCGGACGCGGAGCTTATCCGGCACAATCTGGAATTGTTAAAATATATGACGTGGTACGCCACCACAACCGATTGCCTCCGCTCACGGCTGCTCGCCTACTTTGGTGAAAGCGCCTCCTCTTTCTGCGGGAACTGCTCAAACTGTAATACGATTTTTGAAGACGTTGACATTACGATAGAGGCGCAAAAGCTCGTCTCGTGCGTGATGCGTCTGGAGATGCGGGGGAGGCGCTTTGGCAAGACAATGATTATCGACATTGTGCGGGGCAGTAAGAACGAAAAAATACGGAACTTGCATCTTGACACGATCAGTACGTACGGCGCCATGAAAGACTCAAGCGTCCGCCACGTGCGTATGATTCTGGATTTTCTTATAGAACAGGGCTATCTTATCTTAAACAGCGGCGAATTTCCCGTCATATGCGTTTCGGATCGCGCCGGTGAAATCGTATTTGAACGCAAGCCGGTACGCATGATGCTGCCAAAAGAGGAACAGCCGAAACAGCCTGCGGAACTGGTCCCGCCGGCGCAAGAGTTTGATGAAGCCCTCTTTGAGAAACTACGGGATTTGCGGAGAAACATCGCCCATGAATCGGGCGTTCCGTCGTATATCGTATTTTCCGATGCGGCGCTGCGGGATATGTGCCGGAAGAAACCCGTTACCACGCAGGAATTTCTGCACATATCAGGCGTGGGCGCGATTAAGATGAACAAGTATGGAAAGGCATTCACGGCGTTAATACGAGACTATACGGCTTCTTCGTGAGAAAAGCGGCAGCGGACGCTTCACGTATACAGACTACTCCCACATCTTCTCGATGCCGCGGACAGCCGCGATAATCTCTTCTTTAGACGCTTTTTTTGCCAGCAATGCGCGGAACGATTCTTCATGGCAGAGAAAATGAAGGCGGGAGAGCGAATGGAGATGGAGGCGCGAGGATGAAGAAACGAGCAATATCACGTTCTGCACCGGCATACTATCCAGCGCTTGCCATTCCACAGGCTGATTCAAAAAGGCAATGGTAATAAACTGTTCGTTTTCATCAGACACGAGCGGGTTTCGGGGGTGGGGAATGGCGACTCCTCCGCCGATAGAGGTAACCATGAGATTTTCCCGCTCAAGAACCGCCTGCAATAATACGTCTCTGGTGAGAGAACCGGGTACGGTTATATTCTGTACTATGCGGTCTAATACGTCTTTCGGTGTAGTTCCTGCAATATCCCGCAGTACTCCGCCCCTTTGAATTAAATCAACCAACGATATAGCGTTCATGGTATATGCCTTATTAGTAGCGATGATTTCGGATGCGACTACCCTTGCACATCTCGATAAAAAAGTCAATATCCCGCCAGCTCTGCTGTCTTGTATGTTGCAAGCGCGCTTCGTGGACTTCAATCCACTCGCAATCCGGCGCTCCGGAATTGCGGGGCATTAGCAATCAGTATTCATGTCTATTAATGCGCGGTTGCACTGTACGATATCAAAGAAATCAGGATTGAAATCCGCGCCCAGATGGTTTTTCGCGGCTTGTCTTGCTTCCACAGTGCCTGCTGTAAGGGCAACAATCTCTTTCTTGAACCGTACCGGTCCATTGATTGTGTCCGGCGGCGCAGCTTTCCCGCCGGCAACGCACACCGCCGATTTCGCGCTCTCCGCCGGTGAGAGTATGATGATCTTTACATTCCACAATTCGCCGTATTCATAGTTCACATCGGGCAGTCTTCGGGCGCTCAACTCTTTAATAGTGATAGCCGTATCAAGGGAATACGTTTGTTCCTCCCCTTCGGGATTTGATCCCAGGATAAACCGGTAGGAGCGAGCGTTGTTCCATGAAAAGAGTTTCTGAATGATGCGGTGCATATCTTTAAGCGTGTGCATTTCCGGCACGATAAGCCTGCGCCACACCTCGGTTCCGCCGATACTGATCTGCAAGAGTCTGCCCTTTTGTCTGTCCCCTTCTTTTACCAGATAAAGCGTAGTGTTACGGAACGCGCAGAGAGAATCGTCAATCATGGCGCGTATTTCTTCATACGTATCAAGCATCCCCAGATAGGCGTTGTCCATGGCGAGCATATCCATCTCCGGCGGCTCTTCGTCATCGCTCAATTCGTCAAGAAGATTTGCCGCTCGCGTCTGTATCTGCGAAAGTATGATAAACGCCTGCTGCGGCAAGTAACATTCATTCATTGAGTCCTTGAGGAGCGATGCTACGAATTCAATGACCGCAGAGTGGAGCTCTACCAGATTCTGACGTATTGGTCCCGCATGTTTATCGATAAATATGGAATAATTCGGATGAATTTCGGCGAATAGCTCCGCAATATAATCGGCAAGGGTGTTCCATTCCCGCAGGCTCAAGCTCCGGGCGATAGGGTTGGGGATGAGGCGCAACAGCACGTTTTCAACAGACGTTTCGCGGCGGTACAGCGAATCCCGTACATACGCCTGCACTACAAATTCGGATACGGGGATACCTTTTGAGAAAAGAAGCTCTTCAATGAGCGTCTTATCCGCTATGCGCTGCCCGTCTATCAGTTTGCGGCAATCGGGGATTTCCTTACCTGCAAACCAGAAGCGCGTTTCTATGCCGTAAGGTACGGTTTCGATACTATCCGTTTTTTCGTATAAAAACTCTTCAAGCGAATAGGCGGGTATGTCGCACATACGTGTTCCGCCAAAAAAATACGCGTGCGCTATTTGTTCTTCCGTCGTCATGCCGGGTCCCAAGGTTTTGAACGACTCCTTAAACCCTTCTTCCGCGATGGAAAGCCAGTCCGCCAAATCAGATTCGCGCCATGTGTCTTTGGGGACTTTTTCAAGCATAAAAACCCCCCGTTTCCAATCAACTACCTTCGTGATAAAGGCGTCCCCCGGAACAAACGCCGTTTCGCGGTAAATGCGGCTCATGTTAAGCGTACTGATCGATACGTTAGCAGGTTCTTCTCCATCGCTATACGCATATTCATTTTCTTCATTATCCATAGCGATATAATGAGGCGCGTATTCTTCACCAAAAATAGTATAATATGGGTATAGTTCTTCGGGATCGCCTTTCGTTTTTGTCCAAAACACGGGTCTTTTTTCCCAGAAAAAAGCGTATTCTTTGGGACGGAGTATCGGGTTTACAAACGGAACGCACCGGTGTCCGGGTATCAGAACGCCCTGCATTATTTCTCTGCGGCTCGGTTTAATAACAAACTGCCTGTGTTCAAAACAGCTCCGGCGGGGGACCCACCTTTTCGAGCCTTTGGGAAAGGCAAGCCGTTTTACGTTGATCAGCGCGGCTATCTGTACGGCGAGGCGCCCGCTCCGTGTCGTATCCGCATCATGGACATACGAGGTAACTTCTTCCAGCGTGAACGGCTCTGTGGCATTGTCGAGAAAATCGTATAAGGCTTCTTCCTGATTAAACGTCATCGCGTAACAAATATACCTTTTTTTTTCTTTTCCGTCCATAGGTAGGCTTGGCGGGACAGCGAATTTTTCAATTCGGCGGGTGCCGCGGCGGACGCCGGCAGCCGTTAAAAGCCGCGCTCAAAGCGTACCGCGATCCGCCGTATTTTTTTTCATTTTTGCGAAGGAGGGGACTCGAACCCCTATGCCAAAGGCGCCAGATCCTAAGTCTGGGGTGTCTACCAATTTCACCACCCTCGCGTACGGTATACGATACCACTTCGCCGCTGTTTTGTCAACGTCCCCGTTTTCCCTCCGCACATCTTCCGGTATAGAGGACGCTTCGGGATTCGGCGGTTGTAGCGGATAAAGCGGGCGTTTCAGCCTTCCGATCCGCCGGCTGCACGCGCCGCGCGGAACCCCGTCGTGTTCAGTAAGGCGTCGCCCGCGAACCGTGTGCGACGCACAGAGCGCGGCACATTTGTACGCACCAATGCGTGCGCAAAACGCCAAAAACAACCGCTGCGGCGGAGCGGTTGCTCCGCATGTATGCGATTAAAAAACGCTGAAAATATTCTCTCAATTTATCAAATATCTCTTGACACGCTTACTTTCACTAGGTATACTTTTTTATATGAATATAAATCATACGTGCATATTCATATTC